>JAPLNA010000144.1 GCA_026693065.1 Planctomycetota bacterium | reverse complement strand
GAACTATCCGGGGCTCCACCGCAAGTCAAGGCGGTGTATGATGACCTGATCGAAATGGATTGCCGCAGAATATCGGAATCAGCCGAATCCTCCGCCCTGGCCCGAAGATACATCGCCGAGGGAATTGTTACCGCCCGATTCGAGAATGACGCCCGGCACATCGCGGTGGCCACGGTCGAGGAAGTGGACATGCTTGTGAGCTGGAACTTCCGGCATATCGTTCGCTATGACAAGATCCGCCTGTTCAACGCGGTCAATGTGCTCGCCGGCCGAAAACCGATTGAGATCTACAGCCCGATGGAGGTGGCCAGTGAAGAAGTTTGACGCCTTGAAGTGGATACGGACGGTTCGAGACGCTCAATACGAGCAAGAGAAGGGCCTCACGGATCGGCAGAAGATCGCCAAGACGAAGACCGCCGCCCTCGCGTTCCGAAAATCGCGGGAGGAAAGAAGGGCCGCCGCCAAGAGGAAGGGGCGAGCCTCCTGACGCGAGGAACCCTCGCCCAACCACGGGGACTCGGTGCGGCCGTGGGGAACCGGCAGAATTCGAAAGGGAAATCACGGGCGCCGCCATCAGCAGAAAGCGCCATGAGATCGTCTACTGGCTCGAGTTCTGGTAGCCGCCGTTAGAACAATCCTGCCGTTTCGTCCAGGCCGAACATGAGGTTCATGTTCTGGACGGCCTGGCCGCTGGCGCCCTTGATCAGGTTGTCCAGGGCGCTGAACAGGACGACCTTGCCCTTGGCCACACGGGCCGTCACGTCGCAGTAGTTGGTCGTCGCGACGTACTTCGTCGCCGGCAGCACATCCCGCCGGACGCGGACGAAGGGCTTATCGGCGTAGGCGGCCTCGAGCACGTCGTTGAGCTCCTCCGCCGTCACGGGGCGCGTCGGTTCGGCGTAGATGCTGCAGAGCATCCCGCGGTCCATGGGGCTCAGGTGCGGCTGGAAGAGCAGCGTCACGGGGCGCCCGGCGATGTCGGAGAGGGTCTGCTCGATCTCGGGCATGTGGCGATGGTCGCCCACGCCGTAGGGCTCGTAGTTCTCGTTCCGCTCGGGGTAGTGGAACTTGAGCATGGGCTTTCGCCCGGCCCCGCTGATGCCGCTGACGGCGTTGACGACGATGCCCTCGGGCTTGATGAGCCCGGCCTGCAGCACGGGCGCCAACGCCAGGGCCGAGCAGGTCGGGTAGCAGCCGGGGTTGGCGATCAGCCCGGCCTTGGCGATGCGGGCGGCGTAGTACTCGGGGAGCCCATAGACGGCCTCGGCCAGACCGGCCGGGTCGGTGTGCGGGCAGTACCATTGTTCATAGACGGCCTTGTCGGCGATGCGGTAGTCGGCCGACCAGTCGATCACCCGGATGCCCAGTTTGCGGAGTTGGGGCACGTAGCTCATGGCGACCTTGTGGGGCACACAGAGCATGGCCAGGTCGGCCCGGACGGCGGCGACCTTTTCGGGCGTGAAGAGTTCCTGGTCCAGCGGGACCTGCTTGCTCAGCAGCGGGTAGAACGATTCCATGGGTCCCAGTGCGCTCTCGGGCCCGAAGACGCCGACGAGCTGGGCCTGCGGATGGCGGAGCAGGATGCGGATGACCTCGAAGCCGGCGTATCCGCTGCCGCCGACGAGAACGACTCGCACTTTTTCCCCCGCCTTGACTGTCTTTGTGTTCTGGGCACTCATCGGGTTGGGCCTCGTGTGGATGGTCTGGTGAAAAAAGCAAGCCCCAGCGACGATCGGTCGCGCCGGGGCTTGCGGGTTGGCACCTGAGTCTCTGCGCGGTTACCGCTTGGAGAACTGGAAGCGCTTGCGGGCGCCGGGCTGGCCGGGCTTTTTGCGTTCCCGGGCGCGGCTGTCTCGGGTGAGCAGCCCCAGTCCGCGGAGGTCGGCCTCCAGCTCGGGCATGGCCTTGATCAGGGCGCGGGAGAGTCCCAGCTTCACCGAGCCGCTCTGTCCGGTCGTGCCGCCGCCGTTGACGGTGGCCCAGACGTCCCAACTGGTCAGCATATTGACGGCCGTCAGGGGGCCGGTGGCGGCCAGGCCGTCACTCTCGACGTGGAAGAACTGCTCGATCGGGCGCTGGTTGATGAGGATCGCGCCGGTGCCGGGGCGGATGCGGACGCGGGCGGTGGCCTTCTTGCGGCGGCCGGTGCCCCAGATGAACAACACGCCTTCCGGCAGAGGGGTGGCCGTACGCGGGGGCTTGGGGGCCTCGACCGGGACAACCGGGGCGACCGGAGCGGCGGCGTCGGCCGCGGGGGCCTCGCTCGTGGCAGACTGCTCGTTGACCTTCTCGTCAGACATAGAATCCTGTTCCCGTGTTAGATGTCCATCGGTTGCGGGTTTTGGGCCTGGTGCGGATGCTCCGTCCCGGCGTAGACCTTCAGCTTGCCGAGCATGGCGCGCCCGAGCTTGCTCTTGGGCAGCATGCGGCGGACGGTCTCGCTGACCACGCGGTCGGGATGCTTGGCGAGCATTTCCTGGAGGCTGAACGCCTTGTAGCCGCCCGGGTGCTTGGTGTAGTGGTCGTACACCCGCTGAGCCGGCTTGTTCCGCCCGGTCACCTTCACCTTGTCGGCGTTGATCACCACGACGAACTCGCCGGTGTCGACGTGCGGGGTGTACTCCGGGCGATGCTTGCCCATGAGGACCATGGCAATTTTCGTAGCGGCTCGCCCCAGGATCTTGCCCGAGACGTCCACTACGAACCACTTGGCGGGGACCTCGCCCTTCTTGGCCAGATAACTCTTCATAAGCCGTTTCTCGCTCTCAACTAGCTGTTTCTTGCACAAAGAGTCACGTATTATTGTCATCTTGCCGGTCCCTGTCAACACAAAAAAAAGCCCCATCCGCTTTTTCCTCTGACCCAACCCCAGGTTCGATGTGTGGAGGAAAAATGGGCCGGGCATTCCCGATGATCCAGTTGTAAGGGCCGCGGCTATGTCGTAGGAGCGGACGCGGGGGGCCAACCCCCCGAGAACCCCCCGGGATTTTCCGCCTTGCCGCCTGACGGCAGGACCAAGAGGAGGCGGCCGATCCGCCGAGAATGGTCCGATGGGATTTCGGTGTTGTTTCTCGTTGGACCGCGTGGCTCTGCCGTCAGGCCCGAAAGCGTAAAATCCCGGGGGGTTCGCGGGGGGCAGGCCCCCCGCCCAGG
>JAPLNA010000143.1:18765-20365 GCA_026693065.1 Planctomycetota bacterium | reverse complement strand
TTCCTTTTCGGTAAGATGGCGGTAGGACATCGCGGCGGCTCCTTGTGATTGAAGATCGTGGTTGACCTCAATCTACGGAACCTCAACCGCGGTGTCCTGCTTTTTGTCCGCCCTGTTGCGCTTCGGATGTGAATTCGCCGAGTCCTTTGCGTTCACCTTGGCTCCGGCGCCCACCAGGTCCGACACCACCCCGGGGCCAGAGTAGACCGCCTCGTGCAGTGGGGAGTTTCCCTCCGCGTCACAGACGTTTACATCCGCGCCTGCTCTAATAAGGGGCCCGACATTCGACATCCCCGGCCCCTGCGACCGCAGGGCGGCCATCAGGGGCGTGCAACCTCTGGCTCCCCGCGCGTTCACCTGGGCCCCTTTGGCAACCAACAGGCGCACGGCCTCCTGGCCACGGCCCATGTGGAGGGGCGTGTCGCCTCCCTTGGTTCGCGCATTGGGGTCTGCCCCAAATGCCAAGAGCATGGCGATGGCCTGGGCACTGTTCGCCAGGTGCAGTGGGGTTTCCCCCTCGTTGTCCTTCGCGTTCGGATCGGCGCCATGTGTCAGGAGCACGTGGGCCACCGCAAGATAGTTCATGGTCGCCGCGTGCAAGGGGGTGCCACCCGAGGAGTCCCTGGCATTAGGGTTCGCCCCTTTGTCCAACAGCAACGTCGCCAGCTCGGGGGAACTGCACAGGGCCAACGGGGTTTGTTCTCTCTCTGCGCAGCTTGCGCGCGGATCGACCCCGTGGGCCAGAAGGACTTTGGCGACTTCCACCGACCTATCCATGGCTTCGTATAGCGGCGTCCTGTCCCCTGCATTCCGCGCGTTCGCCGCCGCGCCGTGAGCCAGCAAGTATTCCGCCGCATCCGCCGTGGCGCAAAGATGCAGTGGTTCATTGCCGTATGTGTCCTTGGCGCGCACATCACACCCGGCTTCCCGCAAACGCCGTATGCACTCGATGTTCTTGGATTCTACCGCCGCATGCAACGGCGAGTATCCCTTCGTTGTCGACGGCTTGACGATGGCCCCGGCGTTCAGCAGAAGCGAGACCACATCCGGATTCCCCCCGGCAGCGGCGAAGGTTATGGCCGTCCACCCGTTCTCGGCCGCGGCCTCAACAGAAGCCTTGGCCGACAGGAGGAGCTTGACCGTTTCCAGGCTCCCGGCCTTGCAGGCCAGATGCAGCGGGCTTTGCCCCTCCTTGTCCTTGGCCTCGACGGGGGCGCCGCTCTTGAGAAGTGTGGCTGCAATGCCTGTCCGGCCGTGCTGCGCCGCTAGGTGAAGGGGGGTGGACCCGTCCCGATTGGCGGCTTTGACGTGAGCGCCTCTGGCCAATAGCAGATCCACCACCGCCGCATGCCCTCCCCTAGCAGCGGCGTGCAGCGGCGTACTCCCTGCCCACGGAATGCACTTGACACCGGAGGCGGCGGCCACGATGCCCGACGACATCTTGACGCTGACGTCGGGACTCATGCCTTTCTTGAGGAACAGTTCCACAACCGCCGCTCTGCCGTTGAAGGCCGCCCAATGAATCGGCAAGTGACCGGTTTCGCTATACGCATCCACGCGGGCGCCGCCCGCCATCAGCGCCTCGGTCACGTCAACCGTT
>JAPLNA010000143.1:13442-18731 GCA_026693065.1 Planctomycetota bacterium | reverse complement strand
CTGGCCAACAGCCGGCGCACCACGTCGGTCTTCCCGGCCTCTGCCGCGGCGAACAGGGCGGTCCTTCCTTCACCGTCCTTCGCATTCGGAACAGCCCCATGCCTCAATAACAGATCGACCATTTCCATCCCCGCTTTCTTAACCGCGATGTGCAGCGGATGGCTTCTTGTGCCGGCATTCTCTCGTTCGTTCGGAATCGGATCCGGGTATTCCCCGTCGGGATCAGCCCCCCATTCCAGGAGTACTTTGGCCGCCTCGACCCGATTCCCGGCGACGGCGACGCTCAGCGGCACGTCTCCTGCCTTGTCCACACCGTTCACCGAGGCATCGTGCATGAGCAGCCACGTCATCTCTTTTGCCGAGCCGCTTTGTGCCGCATAGAAGAGCAGACTGTGGCCCGCGGAACCGAAGGTATCGACATCCGCGCCCTTTGCGATGAGACCCTTCGACCGGGCGAAATCGCCCGAGTCAATGGCCGCCGCAAGTTCTTGGTCGATCTCGCGTAATTGGGGCCGTTGCCCTTCCAGCCGGCATGCCAAAGGACAGATACATGCCAGGAGAAGCCACAAGAGGCGTCGGTCAACGAGCACATTCCAGATCTTCTTCATCGTTCTTCCGCCCGAGGCTCTGGTAAAGCGTGCTGCCCGCCGGCCGCTGCCGGCCTCGACAGCCCCATTGTACCGCCGGGCTCTTGCCAGGGCCAACGGGTGCTACATCTTACGGCCTAGGATTCGTTGTCACACTTGGGCGGGAATCAGATCCCGTCGAGCCTTGCAGAATGGGATTCTTCTGGATCAGATTCCGATATACCTGTCCATCCATCTTCCTCAGGTCTTCGGCCAGTTGCCGGGCCTTATCGAGATTCCCATCCTCGATCTCCCACTTGATCAACCCGGCCAGAACCGGCACGTCACCTTTCCACCGGGCGACATGACGGTACAGGGCTTGGCGGGCCTTCTCATTTTCCTTGAGGGCCCGATGAGCGAACGCCAAGTCAAGCACCTGTATGGAGAATTGATCCCCCATGGCCTCGGCCGCCGCCACCTGTGCCCGGGCCTCGGGCCCTTTTCCCCACTCGGCAAGGCACCGGGCCAAAGCCGCCATGGCCCTGGCATGTTTGGGGTCCAGCCGAATGGCCTCGCGCAGGCATATCGCCCCCACTTCGTAGCGCTTCTGGTGGAAGCAAATCTCACCGGTCCAAGCTAAACTTGTTACACGATGCGAAACGCCCTCGGGCGATCGAGCCCACTGCCTCCATGCCTGGGCTTCCTGCGTAATCCTCTCCGGTTCCACCGGCACACCCCTGTCTGTCCCCAACGCATCGATCTTCGCCGCCAGCAGATCAACCTCCCCTGCCTTCCCTTTCCCAACGGTCGATTCAAACCGTTCATAGCACATATACCAGGGCCCGGAGAGAGCGTTCGCTGCTTCAGCCGGCATATTGTTCATCTCGTATACCGGGTAAATGACCCGCGGGTCCACCAGATCCGAGGCCCATTCCGGCACATAGCGGAAGTCCCCCAAGTAGAACAAGGCATATCCGTACCATTCCCTTTCCCCCTTCTCGTAGGCTGCGGCAATCCTCGGTTGGATCGGCCTGTATCGGCACCGCGCGATCAGCATCAGCACGCTACGATGGGTCGCTTCAGGAAGCGAATCCAACTGCCCCGACAAGAACTCTCCCCCCGCCGGTGACAGAACCGGCCAATATGGATCCGGCCTTGTCCCGGTGTCCTTCAGAAAGTTCGCTCGATCGGTGATCGAGAGCGAGAGGAATTCACCCTTCAGGGCCGGCAGGGCCGCGTCCCCCATCCTGACGACCCGTTCGCGAAGCCGCTGGTAGAAGAGCGGAACCGGCATGGAACGGGTATCCCCGGCTTCCAGCCGCACCGCCCACTCGTTCGCCTGTTTCACGGCCTCCTTCATGTACCGCCCGACCACTTCGGAGTCCTTGACCTCATCGACGTCGGCTGCATCCGCCCTACGACAATTGCACGGGGCCAGGAGCAAACCCAGAATCGCCAGGTGGCGTCCTAATCTCCACACTTCAGAAAGCCTGTTCACTTTGGCCACCTATGGTGCTGATGAAAGATATCGGTGAAACGTGCCGCCCGCTGGCCGATCCCGGCCTCGATGGCCCCATTGTACCGAGGGACCCACACCGGGGACAACAACCGGATTGCCTGCGCCACAACACGATGGGGCCATTGTAGACCCGAAGTCCCCCCCGACGGGTCAGGACTCCGTTGTGGGGAAACTGCCGAAGAGACCATGGCTCAAGCCGCCGGAAGTGGTAAGCCCGCTCAAGCGGGCTGGGGGAAAGAAGAGGAGAGAGCGTGTTGTCCACCGGTTTGCCGGGCCTGGAAGACCCGGCCGATTCCCGCCGGGGGCGGGGCGAAGGCCCATGAAATGGGCCTGGCGGATAGGTCGCCCCCCTGGCCAGCGAAATGAACTCGCACACCCGGCTGAGACTCTCCAATGAGTCCCGCTGCGGCGGGCGAAGGCTTGTAGTTCTTTCCATCGGCGGCAGTTGTTTCCAAAATGGAAATAACTGTGCTCATCTGGATATGCCGGGATTGGAGGCACAGGCGAATGGCTATCACGTTTCCCTCTTGAACAACTCCGGATATTTGTTCACCATGAATACTCCCACGTCAGCAACCCTTGAGGCGTAGTCTCCGGCGCCACAGAAACGTGTTACTGCCGCCAGATTGTCACACAGTACACATGCTATGTGATCCAGTTGTTTCCGGTAGCATTCTTCCAGATCCTCTTCTTCGTGGTAGAACTGTGCCACCGGAACATTTTGGGCGGATTGACTTAGGTACGCCAACAGATTAAACAGATTGACTTCTGGGCCTACCGTTCCTGTCTTATAGACTGTCGCATAGAACTCCCGTCTATATTTCTCAAGCTTAAGCACAAAGACATTGGACCGGTATTCGATTGCATATGTGGGGCCGTCGTCTATTTCATTTTGCGGTGCAAACCCCCATTGCTCAACAATGGCCGTAAAGCGTGCCATGAAGCTATTCATGATCTCTTCCCATAGTGCTTGTTACTTCTTTCTTTGTAGCCTTCGACAACTGGGTCGCCCGGTCGGCACCGGCCGGGGTTGGCGGCCGGGCAGCACGGGCCGCCTGTTCTTTTCGATTGGTGATCTCTGCGGCTACAACGAATCCCTCGACGCCGTGGTTCACTTGGGGGAGGGGCCGGGCCTGCCGGGCAGGGCCTCGACGATCTCCTTGAGAACCAGGCTCTCGCCGCGGCGGGCCGTCATTCGTTGAACGCCGGCCAGGGGCATTGTGGCGCTGGCGAGGTAGTTCATCACGGCCAGGCGGCCGTCGAGCACCCACTCGGAGACGCCGCGCTCGCGGAAATCGTTGGCCAGGTCGATCACGGTCTGGTCGGCGAGTTTGGGATCGACCAGGTCCAGCGTGTAGACGAACCAGCCGGTCGCCGTGGCCCAGAAGCCACCGTTCTGGTAGGTGTTCGGATCGCAGCCGACTTGCCAGAACACGCCGCCGGGAAGATGACGGATCTGGCCTTTCTGCACGATCTGGCTGTAATGGTCCTTGAAGTACGCGGCGATGGTCCGGGCCTGGTCGGCGGAGGCGACGTCCAGGTAGACGGCGAAGGCTGAGCCCCAGATGTCCGGCTGATTGCACTGAGCGGTGGTGGCCAGGAACAGGCCGGTCTTTTCGTTCCAGAACGTCTTGCGAATGACGGGGGCGAGCTTCTGGGCCTCGGCGCGCCACGTCTTGGCGTCCTCGGGCCGGTGGCCGGCCTCCATCAGGTCGCCCAGTTGCCGGCAGGCCTGCACGTACAGCAGGGAGCAAAACAGCTCATCCCCCTGCTTGCGGATGGAATCGGTGAATCCGTAGGGGCAGCGGTCCCATCCTTCGGGCCTGATGTGGATCAGGCCGGTGGCCGGGTTGCGGGGGGCGGCGGCCATGGTCTTGGCCAGCTTGTCGAGGATTCCCTTGAGAAACTGGTCATCTTTGGTCTTCTGGTACGTGTACCAGGCCACCTCCACGGTGAATTGGGACCCGTCGGCCACGGGATTGGCGCCCATGCTGCCGTAGCCGGGCATGTAGATCGGCGTGCCGTCGAACTTGACGCAGTCGACGCCCGCGCCATCGGCCCGCAGGGCGTTGACGAATACCAGACAGGACTCGCGCAGCTCCTTGTCGCTGAAGGCCTCGATGCAGCCTTCCAACTGATAGGCGTAGTCGCGGAGCCAGAATGCCTCGTAGCCGGCGCCCGCCTGGGGCGGAAAGGCCGCCACGCCATTGGGCATCGGGGTGCGGCTGGCCCGGATCATCTGGCGTGCCTTGACGTGCAGCCACTGGGCCGCTTCATCGAGCGACGTGAACGGCTTGATCGTGCAGCGGCCGTCTTCCAACTGGATGGTGAGGTTGGGGCATGCCTTGCGGAGGTCGGCCAGGCCGGCGGGGGAGACGGTCGTGCCGGCGAGGTAGAGGCCGCGGAGGGCCGGGAGGGCTTTCAGGGCGCCCAGGCCGGCGTCGGTGACGGCGGTGCCGGAGAGGTCGAGTGTTTCCAGGCGGGCCAGGGCGGCCAGGTGGGCCAGGCCCGCGTCGGTGACGGCCGTGCCGGCCAGGTCGAGGACGCCCAGGGGCCTGCCCTTGAGGGTGGCCAGGCCGGCGTCGGTGATCTTCGTGCGGGCGAGGTAGAGGCCGCCGAGTTTGGCCGGCAGGTGGGCCAGGCCGGCGTCGGTGACGGCGGTGTCGCGGAGGTAGAGGTCACCGACGTTGGTCTCGCGGAGGCAGGAGAGACCCGCGTCGGTGACGAGCGTGCCGTCCAGGACGAGCGTGCCCATGCGGGGGAGTTTGGGCAGGCAGGCCAGCCCGGCGTCGGTGACGAGCGTGCCGGTGAGGCTCAGTTCGTTGATCGGGAGTTTCGCCAGGTGCGCCAGGCCCTCGCCGGTGATATGGGTGTAGGAGAGGTCCAGGCGGAAGATCTTGGGCCATTTCGCCAGGTCGGCCAGGCCGGCGTCGGTGATGTCGGTGTGGGAGAGGTTGACCCGCTCGGCCTCGGTGAAGGCGATGTAGGCGTGGAGGGTGGCGTCGGTGATGTCGGGCCGGCGGAAGGATTGTTCGGTGAAGGGCTTGTTGGGTTCCATGGTATTGGCGCAGCCGCAGGAGAGGAGGAGGGCCAAGACAGGGAGTATGGTGCGTGTGGCGTTCATTAGGTTTCTCATGGTGGTCATCGGGGCATGTGGCCGGGTCACTTGGGCGCGGCGGCCGGGGGCGGGGCGGTGGGGGCGAC
>JAPLNA010000143.1:0-13407 GCA_026693065.1 Planctomycetota bacterium | reverse complement strand
GCAGGAGGAGGGCCAGGTCGGCCCCCTCGCGTGCGGTTTTGAGGGGGGCCTTGCCTGGGTCGGCGAGCAGGTAGGCGGCCTCGACGGCGTTGGGCAGGCCGGGCAGGAGGAGCTTGCCCCCGGCGGGCCAGTCGTAGACGTGGAGGTAAAGCGTGGTGGCGTCCTTCTCGGCCCGGGCGGTGCATCGGCCCCAGGCCGGCGTGGCCAGCGGGCCTGCGGTGGTGGCGTAGACGGCCTCGCCGTTGGCCTTGAGCCAGCGGCCGACCTGGCGGAGGCAGTCGACGGAGGGTTGGGGGATAATACCCTCGGCCGTGGGGCCCACGTTCAGGAGGTAGTTGCCGCCCTTGGAGGCGATGTCGATGAGGTGGCGGAGGATGGTGCGAGGGGTTTTCCAGTTGTTATCGAAGCGTTTGTAGCCCCAGGTGCCGTTCATGGTCATGCAGGTTTCCCAGTCGAGGCCGGCCTTATCGGGGATGCCCTGCTCGATGGCGCCGTAGTCGCCCGGGGCCCCGCCGCCGAGCATGCCGTTGATGATCATCTCGGGCTGGAGGGCCAGGGTGCTCTTGAACCGCATCGCCCGCTCGAGGGTCATTTCCCAGGGCGCGTCGAACCAGAGCAGGTCGACCTTGCCGTAGCGGGTGAGCATTTCGCGGAGCATGGGGATGGAGGTTTTTTCCAGATACGTGTCGAAGTCGCCCTTCTGGGCCTTGTCCCACCAGCCGCCGGGCACTCGCCCGCCGGGGTGCACCCAGTCCTGGGCGTGCGAGTAGTACATGCCGAACCGCACGCCCTGCTTGCGGCAGGCCTGGCTCAGTTCGGCCAGCACGTCGCGGTGGAAGGGCGAGGCGTCGTAGACGTTCCACTGGGTGACGTCGGAGTGGTACATCGCGAAGCCGTCGTGGTGCTTGCCGGTGAAGACGATGTACCCACTCGTCGGCGTTGAAGGCGGTGGGGTTGAAGCGGGCGGCGTAGGAGCGGTACTCGGCCACGGGGATCTTTTCGTCGTGCATGAGCCACTCGCCGACGAAGCGATTGTGCTTGCCGTGATAGACGCCCGCGGGGACGGAGGAGACGTTCCAGTGGATGAACATGCCGAAGCGGCCCTCGCGCCACCACTTCATCCGGGCATCCCGCTGGGCGGGGGTTTCCTTTCCGAGGGCGCCGCCGTCGGCGGCCTGACAGAGGGCCGTCGCCGACGCCAGAAGTAATAGGAAGGCGCACACCGCCTGTTGCAGGGTCATTCGCATGCTCCAGATTCTTGCCGAGGGTACGGAATTCACTTCGGGGCCACGCCGGCCTTGGGGTTCAATAAATACAGCCTGCCCTCGCCCGGATCGAGCGGGACGTCCAGGGCCTTGCCCTCGACGGGCACGGCCGCCAGGGGCTTGCCCGTCTCCTGGGAGACCTCCGAGACGGAGGCGAACTTCGGGTCGATCGTCAGGGCGGCCGAGATCGGATCGCTGAAGGACCGGTTGACGGGCAGGATGTATTCCGCGCCGGCGGCGTCCTTGAACCAGCCGATGACGAGAGCGCCTCCCTCGGCCTTCTTTACGGGGGCCTCGTCGGTCAGGCCGTGCGTGCCCGGGGGCAGCGGGTCGGTGAGGTAAACCCCCGCGCTGGTGAGTTTGACGAGAGTGGGCCCGAGCTTGCCGATGCGGGTGTTGATCTTCTTGACGTAGTCCCACTTGACGTCGCGTTTGCCTTCCTTGGTGATCATGGCCGGGGCGTCCGCCCAGGCCAGGCCCGGAACGAACCAGTACGTGAAGTACTGAATGCCGCGGGACCCGTAGGCCAGGCTCGTCCAGACCTGCCATCGCAGGTCGGCCTCGCTGCACTCGCGATAGCCCATGTGCTTCATGGAGACGATGATCTGGTTATAGGGGACCTTGGCCTTGAGGCAGTTCCGGCGGACGGTTTCGAGGTTGTCCCAGTAGCACTTCTCGTCGCCGTTCTCGAACATCTGGCGATAGTGGTCCCAACTGAGCAGGGCGGGCTTGACCTTCTTGAGGAATTGGACGATACCCCTCTCGTACGCCGGCGAGCCCGGGGCGGTGTAGTTGGGCAGGAGGTTGATGTAAGGCAGGTGCTTGGGGTCCTTCTTGAGAAGGTACTGGTTGATCACGCCGATCCGGTCGAACGCCGCCGGGCCCGGCTCGTCGATGACCATGTACCCCAGCAGGGCCGGGTGGGAGGAGTACCGCTCGATGATGCCGTCCATGGCCTTCTCGATGCCGGGGATTTCCTCGGGCGTGGGAGTCTTCCAGCCTTCGGGCTGGATCATGTCGCCGTCCCAGACGAGGGCCTTGAGCCCCGCCTGCTGACAGAAGAGTCGAACACCGGCGCCTGGGCCGGGGCCTCGGGAACCTTGGGCTTGGCCGCCTCCGCCTGGCCCTGCACGCCGAAGAGCTCCAACTGGCCCAGTTGGAACCCCGGGGGATGGTTGAAGTCGGCGACGTCCATGCCGTTGGGGTTGTAGCAGGAATAGATGACGATGCGGAACCAGGTGTAGGCCTGGGTCTGTGGGGCGAAGTCGGCCCGGGAGATCTTCAGGCCCTTGAGTTTGGCGGTGAGTTTCTTGGCGTCGGCGGGCGTGACGGTCTTGTCCATCGTGGCGGAATTGAACGACACGTACAGCGTCGTCTCGTTCCGCGGGGCCTCCCGCAGCGAACCGCCGGAGCGGTCGGAGGCCTTGCAGCGGTAGATGTCCGTCCAGTCGTCTTCGTCGCCGCTGTTGGAGCCCTGGAGGGCCCAGCTCTTGGGGTCGCGGTCGGGCATGTTGCCCGCGGTGGTCAGGGTGAAGTGGGTGAGCTTGTAGGCGTTCTTGAGCTGAATGGCGGTGAAGTACGGGGCCTCTTCCGTCGGCCCGCCCATGCCGCCGTCCTTGAAGCCGACATACCAGACCTTCTCGGCCGGGCGATTCAGGAAGATCGAGCAGGCCGGCTGGTTCTGCCAGTTCTGGTACGGGTGGATGGCATACGGGGCCGAGCCGGGCGGCGACAGCGGGGCGCAGGTGATCTTGACCCAGGTGGCGGCGGCGGGCCGCATCTCGGCCTCGGTCTTGCCGGCGGAGTAATCGCCGGAGCCGTCGAGCTTGTCCTGCGGGTCGCTCAGGTCGCCGCCGAGCAGGGCGTCGTTGCCGGTGCCCATGCGGACGGAAGCGCCGGCCGGCAGGCAGATCGCCCCAGACAGCAACGCCGCGACGAGGGCGCTTCGGAACATGGCTGGTTTCATGGTGAATCCTCGGGAGTGGGCGAGCGAATCGCACGCCCTCGAGTTGGAGTCTATTGAATGGCGCGGACTTAATCAACTTGCTTTCGGCAAAATCGCCCGGTAAAAACAAATAATAGAGCATTAGATTCCCCCCCTGTACGTTTTCCTGGAAGACCTTCCGTGAGGCAATCTATGAACCAACGAGTTTTCGTGGACGCAACGTCCGGGCGTAGTCCCGGGAAACGGCCGGTAACGGCCCTCTGTCTGGCCCTGCTTTTGGCCTGTTCGGCGGCGAGGGCCCAGGAGGCCTCCGGGCCCAACCTGGTGCCTTCTCCCAAGAGCATCACGCTGGACGGCGGGGCGATGGCCCTGACGGGCAAGAGCCGGATCGTGGCCACCGACGCGGCGCTCAAGCCGCTGGCGGGCGTGCTGGCCGACGAGATCGCCCGTCTGACGGGCCTGGCCCTCCAGGTCAGCGGGGATGAGGGCGGCACGGGCGACATCGTGCTGAAGATCAACCCCGCCCTCCGCGCCGACGCGGACATTCTCGCCGTCCAGGGCCAGAAGCTCGTCAAGACGAAGGATTTCGCCCACACCATCAAGGTCGCCGGCAATGCCGTCGTCGAAGGTTGGGACGCCCGCGCCGTCGCCGAAGGCACGGCCACGCTGCTCCAGGCCCTCAAGGTCGCCGACGGGGGCGCCTCCCTGCCCAGGATGACCGTCAAGGACTCTCCCTCGTTCGATTATTCCGGCGTGATGGTGGACGTGGCGAGGGAGCATATCCCCATCGACACGCTCAAGGCGATCATCGAGGCCTGCCGCCTGTGGAAGATCCGCTACTGCCAACTGCACCTGGGCGACGACGAGGCGTTCGTGTTCCCCTCGAAGGCGTACCCGCAGGCCGGGAGCAAGAACCGCTCGCGTCACGGGGGCCCGGCCCCGACGGTGTACGACGTGAAGGACCTGCTGGAGCTGGTAGCCTTCGCCGACGCCCGCGGGGTGAGGCTCGTGCCCGAGCTGGACACGCCCAGCCACTGCCAGGCCCTCTGTCGCAGCGTGCCCGAGCTGGCCGGACCGAAGATCCTGAACATCACCAGCGACCAGACCTACAAGATCCTGGACACGCTGATCGGCGAGATGTGCGAGGTCTTCAAGAGCTCGCCGTACTTCCACATCGGCGGGGATGAAGTGTATCTCTTCGAGATCGCCGAGTGGAAGGTCGCCCTGGACTACATGCAGGCCAAGGGCATCAAGGACATCAACGAGGCGATGGCCCAGCACGCGATGCGGACCAACGCGATCGTCCGCAAGCACGGCAAGTTCACGCTGGCGTGGGAAGGCGCGGTCGAGGGGGCGGAAGGCCGCCCGTGGACCCTGCCGGCCCCGGCGAGCGAACAGATCGTCCCGATGTGCTGGATCCCCTACCCCACCGCCGGCGAGATCCGCAAGCAGGGGTACGCGACGATCACCGTGCCGTGGGACACCGGCGCCCTGGCGACGTTCAGCCCGTACAACTGCAACGGCGTGACCATCGCCCCCGGCGAGGGGCGGATGCTCGGGGCCGCCCAGACCATGTGGATGTCCACCCCCAGCGCCCTCGTGGGCAACCACCTGGGGGGCGACGTCAACGGCTCGTCCACCGAAGGCTACATTCGAAGCCTGTGCGACCGCATGGAACGCACCTGGACCCCGGATGCCAAGGTCGACGAGGCCGCCTACAAGGCCAGGCTCGCCGCCACGCGGTCGCTGATGGAAGCCCTGGTCCTGCCCGTCAAGATCGAGGGCGCGCCGGTGGGTTACCCGGGCTGGCCCGTGCTCGGACGGTTCTACTGCACCGCGCCGGTGAAAGTGAAGATGTCTTCGGTCGCCCTCGCCGCCGGCGGGGAAATCCGCTACACCCTCGACGGGTCCGAGCCGACGGCGAAGTCGCCGGTCTGTTCGGACGTGTTGACGATCGAGAACACGGCGGCGGTTCACGCGGCCCTGTTCCGCGACGGGAAGCAGGCCGGGCGGGTGTCCCGGGCGTATTACGATTTCCCCGGCGCTGACGGCGCGATCGAGAACTGGGTGATCGCCGGGCCTTTCGTCAAGGAAGGCAAGAGCGTCAAGGCCCTCCTGGGCGAGGCCTTCGACCCGGAGACCAGCGGCAAGGGCCCGTGGAAGGCCTACGCCGGCGCCCGCGTGGTGCTGGCCGACCTGCCCGGCTTCGAGGGCGCCGACCGGGTGGCCTACCTGCGAACGAAGGTCTTCTCGCCCAAGGAGCAGGCCGCGACGCTCCTGGTGGCCGCCGACGACGCCGTGAAAGTGTTCGTCAACGGCACGATGGTGCACGAGGGCGCCCCCGGCTCGGCCGTGGCGTTCGCTCGCGTCGAGGCCCCCCTCAAGGAGGGCTGGAACGTCGTGTTGGTGAAGGTCGCCAACGCCGACTCGGTCTGGGAAGCGGCGGTCAAGGTCCGCAACGCCGCCGGCGGGAAACTCGACGGCCTCCGCATCCGCCCCGAGTAGCCCCCTGCCCCGCCATGACTATCTACAAACACACGCTGATCGTGGAGAACCCCATGACTATCTGGTCCAAACTCGCTTCCGTAACGCTGGCCCTCGTGCTGGCGGCCCCCTGCCTGGCCCGGGCGGCAGAGGAGGGCAAGCCCGCCATCCTGCCCACGCCCAAGAGCATCACGCTCGACGGGGGCACGATGCCGTGGACGGCCTCCAGCCGCATCGTCATCACCGACCCGCGGCTGGAAGTCCACGCCCCCGTGCTGGCGCAGGAGATCTGGTTGATCACCGGTACCAGGCCCAAGATCGTCAAGGAGGGCGCCCAGGCCGGCGACATCATCCTGAAGATCAACCCCGCCATCCAGGCCGACCAGGACATCCTGGCCCCCCACAACATGACGATCGACTACACGCGCACCATGGCCCACACCGTCTCCGTCACCGACCGGGTCGTCGTCGAGGGGTGGGACTTCCGGGCGACCTGCGAAGGTACGGCCACCGTGGTCCAGAGCATCGGCGGGACGCAGGGCAAGAACTTCATCCCGAAGATGACGGTGAAGGACTGGCCCCCGGCGGACTTCATGTCGATCATGATCGACTGCGGGCGTCAGTGGATCCCCGCCGACACCGTCAAGGCCGTCGTGGAGTGCAGCCGCCTCTGGAAAGGCCGCTATATCCAGCTTCACGTGGGCGACGACCAGGGCTACGCCTTCCCCTCCAAGGCCCTGCCGCGCCTGGGCACGAGCCACCAGGACTGCATGAACGGCTTCGGCGTCAAGCGATGGACCTGGGAAGAAATGGTGGACCTGGAGGCCTTCGCCGCCGCCCGCGGCGTGACGATCATTCCGGCCATCGAGACCCCCGGGCACCACGGCGCGATGGCCCGCTGCTACCGCGACCTGTTCGACGGCCCGGGCTGCATGGACATGGCAAGGGCTCGACACCGTCATCGGCGAGATGTGCAGCATCTTCCAGAGTACGCCGTACATCGACGTCGGCTGCGACGAGTGCAACTGGACGGGCGTCGGGGCCGGGCCTTCCGCCGCCGTCTACAAACGCCGACACGCCGTCCCCCGCGACGCCCAGGGCGTTCGCAACGCCAACGAGATCTACATCGTGCACATGAAGCGGATGGCCGACATCTGCCGCAAGTACGGCAAGCTGACTCTGGCGTGGGAGGACTTCCCCCGCGACGGCCGCATCAATAAGGACATCATCGCGCTGACCTGGTACCCCCACGCCGTCGCCCAGGACTGGCAGCGGGACGGATGGACGACCATCACCGCGCCGTGGCAACTGGGCGTGCCCTACCACGTGTGGAACATGTACCACTGCAACGGATCGCGGCTGCAACGGACCGACCGGGTGCTGGGCACGAGCTCGACGATGTGGCAGATGAGCCGCCTGGCCGTCGTCAACGGGTGGATGCACGGCGCCAGCTCCCGGGCCGAGCGAGCCTGGGGCCCCGACACCAAACTCGACTACGCCGAATACAACAAACGCCAGGCCGTCGCGACGGCGCGGGCGAACATCCTGGCCACGCCGGTCGAGCTGGTGGGCACGGGCGGGACGATCGAGGGGGTGGACCACTTCCTGTCGGCCCGGACGATCTACGGCGGGGAGCGGACGTTCGACCTGAAGACGACCGTCAAGGGCGAGATCCACTACACCAGCGACTTCACCGAGCCGACGATGGCCTCGCCCATCTGGGCCGGGCCCGTCAAGTGGAAGAAGCCCTTCGTCCTCAACGCCGCCCTGTTCGTCGACGGCAAGCAGATCGGCTCGGTCACGCGGCACGAGTACAAGTGGCGCGACATCGAGGGCTACATCACCAACTGGGACGTCGCGGGGCCCTACTTCATTCAGGGCAAGACCGGCGCGCAGTTGTACGACGGGGCCTTCGCGCCTGAGAAGGACGAGCGGGGCATCAAGTGGCTTCACTTCAAGCCCAACCCCGCCGACCCCATCCCGTGGATCGTCTCCTTCGACGCGTTCCCGGGCTTCTCGGGCGACGCCCGCGTGGCGTACCTCCGGGCGCAGGTGTTCAGCCCCAAGGCCCAGGACGCCCTGATCTTCGTCGGCACCGACGACGGCGTGAAGGTGTTCATCAACGGCAAGTTCGTGCACGGCGTGAACGCCGGGCGCGGGGTGGCCGAGGAAGACCGCGCCGCCATCCAGCTCCACCAGGGCTGGAACACCGTCCTGATCAAGGACAACAACTGGACGGGCGGATACGCCGCCAAGGCCCGCATCCGGTCGGCCAGCGACGGGCCCCTGGAAGGCATGAAGGTCAAGACGCAAACCGGCGGCGAAAGCAAATAGCCGCCCGCACGCCATACCCACTCACTCCATGGAGACATCGAGAATGAAGAGCTGTTCTGATCGAACCAACCGTTCGTACTTGGTTCTGTCGTTGGCCGGGGCAATGTGCCTGGCCTGGGCCTGCCCCGCCCGGGGCGCCGAACCCGCCCCGCGCTTCCTGCCCACCCCCAAGAGCGTCACGATGCACGACGGCGTCATGCCCATCGCCCCCGGCGGGCGGGTTATCGCCGCCGATGAGAACATCAAGCCCCTGGCCGAAGTCTTCAGCCGCGAGATCCTCGCCATGACGGGCGTGAAGCTCGAGGTCGCCTCCGGCGAAGCCAAGGCCGGCGACATTGTCCTGAAGATCAACCCCGCCGTCCGGGCCGACCAGGACATCCTGGCCGTCCAGAAACGCGAAGTCGTCAAGACGCGTGACCTGGCCCACACCATCGAGGTCGGCGACACGACCGTCGTGGAAGGCTGGGACTACCGGGCCACCTGCGAAGGCACGGCCACGCTGCTCCAGTCCCTTCGCCAGGACGGCGGCAAGTGGGTCCTGCCGAAGATGTCGATCAAGGACTGGCCCTTCGCCGACTACACCGGCTACATGCTGGACGTCGCCCGCCAGGGCGTGCCCATCGTCGCCCTCAAGGACGCGGTGATCGCGATGCGGTACTGGAAGGTGCGGTACCTGCACCTGCACTTCTCGGACGACTCGGCCCTGGTGTACCCGCTGCGGAAGTACCCCGACGCGGGCAAGTTTAACGGGGCCATCAACAACGGCGACAATCCGTTGCGGAAATACCCCGACGCCGGCAAGTTCAACGGGGCCATCAACAACGGCGACATGACGAAGGTCTGGGATCGCGAGGAGCTCAAGAAGCTCGTCGCCTTCGCCGACGAACGCGGCGTGACGCTCGTGCCGGAGTTCGAGACGCCCGCCCACTGCGGCAGCTATCAGTCGGCTCTGGGCGGCGCCCAGGGCGACCCGGGCTTCCGCATGATGGACATCGCCAACGACAACATCTACCCCACGCTGGAGGAGATCGTCGACGACCTGTGCGAGGTCTTCAAGAGTTCGCCGTTCATCCACATCGGCGGGGATGAGATTCAGTGGGACTGGTACGCCAACGCCCCGCACGTGAAGGCCTACCTGAAGGCCCACAACATGCGGGAGATCGACAAGGGCGGCAAGGACGACCTGCTCAAGCAGCACGTCCTGCGGATGAACGAGTTCATCAAGAAACGCGGCAAGAAGACGATCTACTGGGGCGGCTACCAGGGCCCCCCGCTCGACCCGGCCATGACCGACTGCATCGTCTACTCCTGGTACCTGGGCGCCATCGAGGCCCAGAAGAACGGCTTCACCACCATCACCGTGCCGTGGGAAATCTCCGTGCCTTTCGAGAAGTGGAACATTTTCAGTTGCAACAAGGAAATGCTCCAGCGGACCGACCGCGTGCTGGGCGGCTCTCGCGTGGCCTGGGAGTGCGGGGCGGAGACCTACGTGCTCGCGAGCATCTACGAAGCCCAGCGCCAGGAAGGCACGTGGGCGCCCGACACCGTCTCGCCCAGCGTCAAGGACCTCCAGGACCGCGAGAAGCTCCAGGCGGCCCAGTTGTCCCGCATCCTCAACGCCGCGGCCATCAAGGCCGAAGGCGCCGTCGAGGGAGACACCTACTCCGGCGAACTGACCGTCACCATGCCGACGAGCACCCCCGCCGGGTGCACCGTCCACTACACCACCAACGGGGACGAGCCGACTGTCAAGTCGGCGAAGTATGAGAAGCCCCTCAAGCTCACCGGCAGCCTGCGTCTGCGGGGGGCGATGTTCGACGCCGGCGGGGCCCTCGTGGGCGGGTACGCCTGGGCCCAGAAGTATAACTACCGCGGGCATGAGGAGAACCTCACCACCGGCAAGCCCGTGACCACCACCGGCGGGGTCAACCCCCAGGAGAAGCCCGAGTTCGCCAACGACGGATGGGTGGACCTGCAGAAGTTCTGGGGCACGATCCCGGCCCCGAAGTCGTGGACGGTGGACCTCCAGAAGGAATACACCCTCGACCGCATCCGCGTCTTCCCCTACTGGGACGAGAAGCGGTACTACCAGTACACCGTCGACGTCTCCACCGACGGGGAGAAGTGGACCCAGGTCGTCGACGACAGCAAGAACACCACCCCCGAGGTCGAGCAGGGGCGCGAGCACAAGTTCAAAGCCTCTCCCGCCCGCTACGTGCGGGTGAACATGCTCAAGAACAGCGACAACGACGCCGTCCACCTCGTCGAGGTGCGCGTGTACGAGGCCGGCAAGTAAACCCAACGACGATCGGAGAACGATGATGAATTGGTCCAGCATTCGACGGACGCTGCTTCTGTTGGCTGTAACGGGCGCCCTCGCCCTGCCTGCGGCGGCGGAACTGCCCGTTCAGGCCCCCCTGCCCTACAACGGCGAGTTCGTGGAAGTCACCGCCGCCAACACCCTCCGCAACCGGTACGCCTCGCTTGATTTCGCCAAGGACATGGCCTTCTATCTCGATCAGGCGACCAAGGCCGCCGCCAAGACCGGCAAGACCGGCTCCATGACGATCAAGCAGGTTCTCATCCGCGAGATCTTCCTCGTCGACGACGCGGGCAAGCCCCTGGCCGTCTGCAAGCTCCCCGAGGGCTTCTTCACCCAGATCGCCGAGCACGAGAAGGCCTTCGCCGACTTCGTCTTCAGCTCCTCCAACGGGGCCATGAAGGTCAAGTTCGCCCCCGCCGAGATCGTCGACAAGGTCAACTACACCGTCGGGAAACTCGGGGCCAACTGGTGGTTCAACCCCAAGAACCTGCACGAGGCCAACCCGATTGACAACCCGAAGGGTATCATCTCGCCCGAGTACGGCGGGAAGGCCTACGGCAGCGAGGAGATGGCCGGCGCTCGCCTCAACACGCTCAACGACCACGAGATCGCACGCAGCGTGCACGAGTGGCAGCACCACATTTTCGACACGACGATCCAGGAGACCGAGCACATCACCGTCACGCGAGGGCACGGGCTGATCGACGCCGGCTACGCCTGGAACGCCCTCACCTGGGGCCCCAAGTTCGGCACCCTCAACGTCGGCCCCTGCCTGGCCTATTACCGCGACTGCAATCGCTACTACAACCGGCGTGACATGTGGCTGCGGTGGCGGCTTCGCCCGGCCCACAACATCCCGCACGAGCCCTTCAGCGGAAAGGCCTACGCCTGGGCGGACGTCACCGATGACATGTGGTTCAAGCTGCCCCAGCTCGACAGCGCCGCCCTCCGCGCCCTGACGGGCCTGCCGATGATCCGGGTGAACGCCCCGGACTCGGCCCTGGTTCTCGACGTCGGCACGGGCGAGGGGCTTCTCTCCCCCATGCTCGCCGGCGAGATCAAGACCGACACCACCCTCAACAACGCCGTGAACTTCTTCGAGGAATCGGCCGCCTACCTGCGGACCCCCACCGGCCAGTGGGTCTTCGTCAAACCCCAGATCGCCGACGTGTACGTCGACATGCTGGCCCTGCGGGGCAAGGCGGCCAAGCCCCTGGTCGTCTACGGCTACATCCTGGAAGGCTGCAAGGCCCTGGTCGCCATCAAGCTGCCCGACGACCTGCCCGTCCCCACCGACGAGGTCAGCTTCTTCCGCCCCCTGCCCCTTACGGTCAAGGCCGACGGGCTCATCGCACCCGACGATTACCGCTTCAACAAGAGCCTCCCGATCGAGTTCGGCGGCACGCCCGCCGGCGCGAGCGTCCACTACACCCTGGACGGGTCCGACCCGACGGAGAAGTCCCCCCTCGCCAAGGGCCCCATCGCCCTGACGGACACAACGACCGTGAAGGCCCGCGTCCTGGGCGGCCCGGCCGACCTGCCCTACTGGGCCAAGACCTTCGTCTTCCAGCCCTTCACCGCTGAAACCGACGGCCTGGTCAAAGGCGCCGGAACCAGCTTCGCCACCAAGGCCGTCGTCCGCTTCAAGACCAGCGTCGCCGGCGGGGCCGTCCGATACGCCCTGGATGGCAGCGCCCCCAACGACAAGAGCCCGGCGTACTCGGCCCCGATCGAGATGGTGAAGACGACGACGGTGACGGCCCGGTACTTCGACGCGGCCAACAAGCCCCTGGGCTACACTTGGGCGACCACGTTCTCCGAACGCAACCTGGCCCTGAGCAAGCCGGTCGAGGCCTCGGGCAACAAGAACCCGGGCGAAAGGCCCGAGTTCGCCGTCGACGGCTCGACCGACATCGGCCAATACTGGGGCACGATCCCCGCCCCGCAGTGGATTCGCGTCGACCTCGAGAAGGAATACTCGATCGACCGCATCCACATCTGGCCCTACTGGGACGGCGGGCGCTACTACCAGTACACCATCGAGGTCTCCACGGACGACAAGACCTGGACCCAGGTCGTCGACGCCAGCAAGGCCTCGACCCCCGAAACCGACAAGGGCCACCTGCACGTGATCAAGCCCACCCCGGCTCGCTACGTAAAGGTCACCATGCTCAAGAACTCCGACAACCCGGCCATTCACCTGGTCGAGTTGCAGGTCTTCGAAGCCCCCAAGTAACGGCTCCCCGGGCCTTGAAGAACCGTTGGGTGCCATGCTTCTACTCGCAGCGGAGAAGCATGCCGGACAACACCCTATCTACCAGAACCTGGAAGCGGAAGACCAGGGGGACAACGAAGGCGGTCTGTCCCTGACGGGAAAACCACGCCCTCCAGAGCCTATGGATGCGGGATTCGACACTGCTCGCCGAGCTCCGGGGTTCGGAATCCCCGGAATTCGCTTGTCGAAACGCGAAGGCGAGATACGATGACGGAAATGGCTGACGACGGTCGCCAGCGAGAAGTCACCCGGGAAATGTTGGGTCAATGGCTATACAAATCCGAAGCAGCCAGGGACGCAAGCGTCCGGCCCGAATGTACATCCAGGAAGACCAACATGGCAGACTCGATCCTATCGTTCGTCTGTCCCCACTGCGGCAATCGCATCCAGGTCCCCGCCAAGTTCGCCGGGCGCAAAGGCCACTGTGCCAAATGCAAGGCCTTGGTCCAGATTCCTGCCGTCGCGGCGGGCCGAGGGGGGCAACCCGCGGAGGCAGAAGCCTCGCGCGCGCCTGTGCCCGCGGCTTCCACGCCGGTCCATGCGGGTCCGCCAGTTGCGGCCGAGATCCTGCCCGCCGTCACGACTGCGGCTGCCGGCGGCGGAGCCAAGATGGCCATTATCCTCGGCAGCGTGGGACTGGTGCTGGCGGCGGGGGCCATCACCGCCGTCGTGCTCCTACGGTCGGGCCCTTCGACGAAGTCGGGGTCCGAGAAGGCGGCTCCCTCGCAGGCCCTCTCGCAGGAGATTGAAGACCTGGAGGCCGAGTACCTGACCTCGCTGA
>JAPLNA010000142.1:878-11499 GCA_026693065.1 Planctomycetota bacterium | reverse complement strand
CCGACGGACCAGTAGGAGAACTCCGGGTACATGTTGCCCCCCGTGGACGACAGCCGGCCGTAGTCAGCCGAGTAGGACCACGCGCCCCCGCGAAGGATGCGATGGGCGTTCGGATGAAACGGAGACCACTCCCAGCACCACTCCCACACGTTTCCGACCATGTCCTGCAGCCCGTACGCGTTGGGCGGGAAGCTGCCCACCGGGGCCGTGAACGGCTGGGCGTCGGCGGAATACCGCTTGTCGTAACCCTCGTAGCCCTTGTCGTAGTCCAGGGCGGAGGAGTGCCCCAGGTAGTTCGCCTTCTCGTGGTCGATCGTGTCGCCCCACGGGTATCGCTTGTCTTTCAATCCCCCGCGCGCGGCGTACTCCCACTCGGCGTCCAGGGGCAGGCGATAGCCCGCGACGGTCGCGTCGAGCTTCAGGCCGTTGGGCGTGCCGCCGCCGTCTTTGCCGCTCCGGTACGGTTTGCCGCCCACCAGGTAGCAGACCGGCCGGCCTTCCTTCTCGCTGCGGGCGTTGCACCACTTGACGGCGTCGTACCAGTTGATCGTCTGCACGGGGTGATCCTTGCCCTTGCCCGCGCCGGCGCTGTCGAACTGGTAGCCGTTCTTGACGCCCCAGGCGTACACCTCGTCCCACAGGGCCTTGCTCACCTCGCAGCGGTCCATGTAGAACTCGCTGACCTTCAGGTTGTAGGCCACGCCGTCGGGCGACGTGCCGCTATTCGTGCCCGCGGGGACCAGCACCATACCCGCCGGCGCGGTCGTCGGCGTCGCCGCGGTCGTCGCGGCCAGGCCCCACGTCAGCGCCCCGGCCAGCAGGCCCGCCAGGCACACGCCCGTCACACTCCACAGTACTGGCTTATTCGTCATTGCGGTTTGCTCCTTTCTGATGGCGCCGGCATGCCGGGCCATGAACGGGACCGAATCGTATCCATTTACTTGCCGGCTTCCCACGCCCGCACCTCGACAAGATGCGTGGCGGGGTTGTCGCTGTTCTTGAGCACGTTCACCCGGATGTACCGGGCCTTCGTCGGGGCGAACTTGTGCATGTAGCCCTTCTCCGTCCCGGGCGTGGTGTTCTTGCTGGCGTCGGCGACCTGCGTCCAGGCCTTATCGTCCGTGGAGACGTCCACCGTGTACTGGTAGTACCGACTGCCGTCGAAGAGGGGCACGACCTGCACCCGGTCCACCGAGTACTCCTTCTGGAGGTCCACCTTCCACCACTGCGGGGCCGGGATCGTGCCCCAGAACTTCGTCTCATCCACCCAGCCATCGGCGGCGAACTCCGCCTTCTCGGGGGCCTCCGGGGTGCCCCCCACCGAGGAGGCGCTCACCGGTTTGCCCGTCGTCAGGCTCGACTCGAAACGTACATACCGCAGGCGATTCCCGACGGTCATGTTGCCGGCCTTCTTGCCGTCCTTGTCGAACAACGCCGCTCGGATGTTCAGGCTTTCGGTGGCCTTGAAGGCCTTCTCATATAGAGAGGATCCCAGCGTCGGCTCCCCGCCGTCCAGCGTGTAGCGGATCTGCATACCGGGAACGACCGTGCTCATGGTGACCGTGATCGGATCGTTGAAGACCCCGTCCTTGATGGCGCCCTCGTAGCGGAACGACACCGGCCGGGCGATCATGAAGAGCCGGGCGTTCTGCCTGGCCATCCGGTTCTGGTGATAATCCTCTTCGATCACGTTGTCGGGCCCCCACGTCCGCTCCTGCCGCTCCGGGGCGCCCGGCAGATAGCTCAGGGCCAGGGCCACCTGGTCCATCTCCCACATCGGACGGCAATGGCCCAGGACCTTGTCTTTGGGCGTCAGCACATCTCCGTTGCCGGTGAACATGCTGAACTCGGGGAAGGGCGGGCTGTCCCACGGCACGGTGATCGTCGTGTACCCCATGTTCTGCGCCACCCGCCCCCCGGCCCCGGGGAACCAGCGGCACGCCGATGGGCCTGCCGTCCCACATGATCGTCTTCTTCCCGTGCTTCTTGACGATCCGGGCCATGTTCTGGCCGTACGGCAGCCAGATGCTGCTCTCGCCCGTCAGATTGTGCTCCTGCATGTACTTCTTCACGTGGGGCTGGGAGATGTACCCGGCCGGCTCCACTTCGTCCCCGCCGATGTGGAAGTACGGCGAGCTCTTGAACACATCGCACATCTCGCCCACCAGGGTGTCCAGGACCTTGTAGATCTCCGGGTTGATCACGTCCATGGTGCGCGCGCCCACGTTGCCCAACTTGCCGTTCATGCCGTCCAGCAGGCTCGTGCAGTGCCCTGGGCCCTCCAGTTCCGGCACGCACGTCACCCCCCGCGCGTCGGCGTAGGCCACCAGGTCCTTCAGCTCGTCGAGCGTGTACGGCTTGACGCCGCCCTTGCTGTTGGCCTCGGGATACGCCGTCGAGGGGAACGTGTACGCGCTGTCGTCGCTCAAGTGCAGGTGCAGGTAGCGGATCTTGTAGAACCGGCAGGTCTCGACGGCCATCTTCAGGATGCCGATCGGCTGGTACTGCCGTGCCACGTCCGGCATGATCGCCCCGTAGTCCGAATACGGCCAGTCCTTGACCGTCATCTTGGGTACGGAGGCCTTGCCGCTCTCGAGCACGATGGCCTGCAGCAGCGTCGCCGTGCCCTCGCACACCGCACGGTAGTCCCACCCCTCGATCGCCACGCGGTCGGTCACGCTAATCGTGTGGGCGTAGTCCCGCACCTGGACCACGTCCTGCCCGTGAACCGTCCAGATATCCGCGTCGGCCCGGAGGGCCGGGTTGATCGTCAGCACAATGTCCCCGGCCTTCGCCTCCCCCGCCACCACCGCGGGCTTGGTCTTCGTGACCAGCAAAATCTCTTCGGCCAGAATGTCGGCCAGCGGCTTGAGCTTCGGGTCGGTCGCCACGATGCGGCTCTCGACCGTCAGGGGCATCGCCCCGCCGTCGATCTTCAGCACCTTGGGGGTGGGCAGGAGCTTGAGGCGGTTATCCGCGTTGGCCCAACCACATGCCAACGACAGGACCAACGCCGCCAACGACAACCACCGGACGGATGTTCGTTTCATGGGACCGGTCCTTTCGATGTCTATCACACAAGCCTCGTCTCCTATGTAAACGTAGCGCGGCCTGGACTATTCAGGAAAACACCACCAGGGGTTGCCGGTGAATCCCCAGCGGGCCGGGGGGCCTTCCTTGGGACCGGCGGGCGGAGTGTATTGACGGGGTCTCGTGAAGGAAGTATACCGGCTACGATCCAGGCCGGCCTTGGCGTTTCCTGCATCGGCCTGCCTCGCCACCCGGAAACGCGCCAGGAGTGTGTCGAGTGCCAGTGGAATGCCGCAACGTACGCGCCGCTCGCGCGGGCAGGGCGGCAATGGGTCTATGTCTTCCGGTCGGACCCCGAAGGGGCCAAACCATGAAAGGACCAAGCATGCAAACCATCCGGTCAACGAAAGATATTCACGCGGGAATCGTCGGGTTCGGGATGGGCCAGCACCACGCCGGGGAACTGACCAAGGCGGGCATCACGCTTACGGCGGTCTGCGACAGGATTCCGGCCCGGCGGGAGTCGGCCCAGACCCTCTACCCGGGCATCCAGACCTATGCCTCGCCGGCGGAGATGCTCAAGCGGGCGGATGTCAATCTGTGCGTCGTGGCGACGCCGCACAACACCCACTGCGCCGTCGCCTGCCAGTGTCTCCGCGCCGGCAAACACGTTGTGGTCGAGAAGCCGATGGCTATTACCGCGGCCGAGTGCGACAAGATGATCGCGACGGCAAAACGGAACCGGGTAACGCTGACGGTGTACCACAACCGGCACTGGGACGGCTTCGCCAAGCAGATGGTTCAGATGGTCAAGAAGGAGAAAGCCATCGGGACGATCGTCCGCATTGACGCCCATGGCGGCAGTTGGTATGGCGGCCCGGGCCCGGAGAAGATCGACATCCACGCGCCGGGGCGGTGGCGGGCCAGCAAGAGCATCTCCGGCGGCATCCTGTACGACATGGGGGCCCACCTGACGGAATACGTGTTCCAACTGATCGATTCGCCGGTGGTCGAGGTCTCGGGCATGGGGCACGTGGGATTCTGGAACGCCGCCAGCCCGTGGGGTAACGACTCCAACGAGGACGAGATGAACGCCGTCGTGCGGTTCCGGAGCGGGCAGTGGCTGCTCATGAGTTTCTCGACCATCGACTCCTGCCCCAAGGACGATCGCGGATGGATGGAGATCACGGGAACGGAAGGCACGTACATCATGCAGCCGGGCAGTTGGCGGCTGATCCGGTTTGCCGGCGGCAGGAAGACCGTGACGAGCGGGGGCGACCTGAGCGATTCGTGGACGGATTTCTATCGTAACCTCGTCGCCCATCTGGTAAAGGGCAAGCGGCTGGCTATCTCGCCCGAACTGGGCCGGCGGGTCGTGAAGGTTCTCGACCTGGCCGGGCGGTCGTTCAAGAAAGGCCGCACGATACAAGCCAAGTTCTGATATGGCAGATTCCCTCCCGGAGCGAACGCTCCCCCGAATGAAAGGATGAGCACATGGCTATCGGACACGAGGACACACCCTATCTTCCCGGCGGGCAGTGGACCGTTCACGACGGTCGCCGTCCGCAGCCGCGGATCATCGACCCGGGCACGCCGAGCACGCAGAAACAATCCGGGCGCCCGCCGTCGGACGCGTTGGTTCTGTTCGACGGCAGCAGCCTGGGCGGGTGGGAGAGCAGCAACGAGGGTGGCGGCCCGGCGAAGTGGAAACTCGAGGGCGGCTTCATGGAAGTCGTCCCGGGCACGGGCAACATCGGCACGAAGGAAGGCTTCGGCGACTGCCAACTCCACGTGGAATGGGCCGAACCGGCCGTCATCAAGGGCGAAGACCAGGGCCGCGGCAACAGCGGCGTCTTCTTGATGGGCCGGTACGAAATCCAGGTCCTCGATTGCTTCGAGAACCCGACGTATCCCGACGGGGCGACCGGTTCGATCTACGGGCAGTATCCCCCGCTGGTCAACGCCTGCCTCCGGCCGGGCGAATGGCAGACGTACGACGTGCTGTTCGTGGCGCCCCGTTTCGACGGCCAGAGCCTCGTGGCCCCGGCGTACATGACCATTCTGCAGAACGGCGTGGTGGTGCAGCATCACCGGGCGCTCCAGGGCCCGACCTGCCACGGGTGGCTGGCGCGGTACGTGCCGCACGCGCCCAAGGCGCCCCTGATCCTCCAGGACCACGGCGACCTGGTGCGATTCCGGAACATCTGGATCCGCCCGCTCGACTTCTACGCCCCGGCGTAGCGATTCATCGGGTGGCGCCGTGTCCAGGCCGGTCGAGTCGGTGTGCGGCCGGTGTTCGTCCATGTCGGGTCTGGGTCAACGCTCCTTGCCCAGGGGGCAACGCTGGTAAAGGCAAAGAGACTTGCTATGAACTACGTTGTCCTTCGGAGAAAGGGCCATGGAACGATTCAGCGTTGATCTTGACAGGAAGGTTCTCAGCCCGGTGCGTGAGAAGGGGGCCAGGGCGAAACTGACGTTGACCGTGGTCGAGGCCGACGGATCCCGCCGCCCGCTCCGTTGTTCGGATGCGGTGATCACGGCGAAGACAAAGGCTGCCAGCGGGAATGTGGAGGTCGTCGTGATTCAAGGCGACACCGTCGTGGCAAGAGAGGGCGGCATCGCGACCCTCGAGGCCACGGTCGTGGAAGGCGGTAAGACTCTCACGGCGGCGGCCGACGTGGTGGTGGCCCCGTTCTTCCGGGACTATCACCAGACGCTGGTGCTGAAACTCTTCCTGGGAATGGAGGGCGTGCCGGTGGAACGCCTGGCCGGGGAGGCCCTGTTCCAAAAGCCACACGACGTGCTCTGCACGTTCGAGGAGGCGCTGGAGGTCATTGGCAAGACCGACACTCTGACTCGGGGCATCCCCAAGATCGTCTACCTGGTCGGTTGGCAGAGGGGCGGGCATGACCACGAGTATCCCTCCTGGAGCGACGTGAACCCCCGGCTCAAACGGGCACAGGATGCCACGGCCCTCGAGAGTTTGCGATGGCTGATCCGCGAGGCCAGACAGTTCAACACGACCGTGAGTCTGCACATCAACATGGTGGACGCGTACAAGCACAGTCCGGTGTGGGAGGAGTACCTCGCCAAGGACTGCATCGCCAGGGATGAGAGCGGCCGACTGCTCAGCCCGGGCATCCAGATCGTGGGGGAAGAGATGTACAACGTCGTCTACCCCCGAGAATGGGAGGCCGGGCTGGGGCAGCGGCGTATTGATGGGCTGATTGCCCTGATCCCCGAGTTGAACGAGGGACACACCATTCACATCGACGTGTTCATCGCGAACCGCGAAGACGGCAAGGCGGTCAGCCCCTGGCACGCCAGGCCCGAGAATGGCGGATTGACTCCGGACACGTACGTCGAGACTCAGCGTAAGATCTTCCACTACTGGCGGGACCGGGGCTTCGACGTCACGGGGGAAGGCATATTCTGGGCCCATCCGCCGGGGGAGGGCTTCACCGGGCTGCAGGCGATGTCCTGGTGGTATCCGGGCGACCCCGGGTATCAGATGCAGATCCCCGAATGCCTGATGGCCCGCGGTCGCACCGACCGCGGCAGCGACGGAGATTTCCGCTTCACCTCCAGCATGCACGGCGAGGAGATCTACCTCCGCGACAAGGAGGCCTTGCCTGGCTTCCTGGGCATGTTCTGCCGGACGGCCCTGCCGTGGTACTACCTGAGCCGGCTGGAACGGCAGAGGTTCGAGGACGACGCGCTGTACTACAGCGACGGAGTTGTCGCACGCGTTGAGAATGGAAAGCGTATCATCCGCAAGGGCGACTTCGTGCTGCGCGAGGACGACCATCTCTTCGTTCCCGCCCTGTGGAACGAAAAGGAGATCATCGCCTACAGCGAGTGGGGCTACGACCAGAAGCCGTGGCCATTGCCGGCCGAATGGCGAGGCGTCAAGAGCGTCGATCTGTACGCCATCACCCTATCCGGCTGCGTGCCTTTGCGGAAGAGCGTTCCGATCGACGACGGGAAGCTGGTGATGTCACTGGAGAAGGGCGAAGGGGTCTCGATTGTGCCCGCCGGAGCCAGGCTGTCTGGCAGCGCGGCGGCGGCATCCATACCCACGTGGGCGATGGGGCCATTCGTCAAGATCGATCACCCGATCCTCGAACCGACGCCGGATTCGACGTTTCCCTGCGGCATTGTGGGCCAGACGATTGCGTGGGAGAGCATGGCGGTCTACAATCCCGCGCCCGTTGTTCGCGACGGCCGGATTCACATCCTCTACCGGGCGGACGCCAGGAACCCGGCTCTCCAATGGGGCAGAACCTGCCGGATCGGGCTGGCCTCGAGCGAGGACGGCATCACCTTCACCCGGCATCCGAGGCCTGTCCTCTATCCCGCCAACGACGCCTGGAAGCAGTACGAGTGGGAGGGCGGCTGCGAGGATCTCCACGTGGTCGAGGGGGAAGACGGCGTCTACTACATGAACTACACCGCCTGGGACGGGCATCGCGATGCCATGTGCGTGGCGACCTCGAGCGACCTGATCCAGTGGACCAAGCACGGGCCGGCGTTCGGCAAGCGGGCGCCGGGCTCGGTGTGGCACACGCGCAGCGGCGTGGTGATAACGCGGCTTGAAAGCGGCCGGCTCATCGCGGCGAGAATCAACGGCAAGTACCTGATGTACTACACTCACGAGTGCCGGATGGCGACGTCGGACAATCTCATAGACTGGGAGCCGTTACCGACGGTGGTCTGGCCGACCTACCGGCAAGGGTTCTTTGACAGTGGCTCATGCGAGTCCGGCGCGATCGCGTTGCTGCGGGAGGACGGCATCCTTCTCATGTACAATGGCGGGGACTCTTTGAGCGGCCGATGGACGTTGGGCCAGGCGCTGCTGGACGCCCGCCGGCCCGACCGCGTCCTGGCGGTGCTGCATCGGCCGTTCCTTGTTCGCGACCGCTCCTGGGAGACCCCCCCGGCCGGCTTCCCGCACGACTGCGTCGTCGCCAACGGCATGGTTCCTTTCAAGGGACAATGGCTCCTGTACTATGGCGCCTGCGACCACGTGATCGGCCTGGCCGTTTGCGATCACGGCGGACGGATTGGAAATCGCGATCAAGGACAATAGAACGATGCCATCCCCGGCCCAGGCAGATCGCGACTTACCGGTCTGCCCCGGCGAACGAGAGAACCCAATCCATCAAGTCCTTCATTTTCGCGGTGGCCACACAGCAGAGAGAGTCGGCGGCGCCGTAATAGACAAACAGTTCATCGCCCAGTTCGACTGCGCCGCACGGGAACACGACCCGGTTGACGGCCCCTTCCAACTCGAACGGGGCTTCGGGCTCGAGGATAAAGTCCGGCGGTCGGGCGATGATCTTCAGCGGGTTCTCCAGGTCCAGCAACATTACGCCGGCGCGGTAGGCGTTGCCCTTTCCGTCCAGATTGGCGATGGCGTGGTAGATGGTCAGCCAGCCCTCGTCGGTCTTGATCGGCGGGCAGCCGCCGCCCATCCATCCGCCTTCCCACGGGGCCCTCGTGCCCGCCAGCACCGTGTCGCCGGTCCAAGTCTTCATGTCGATCGAGTAGGCCAGCCAGATGTTGGTGCCGTTGCTCGTGGCGAATTCCGGCCGGTTGTACCGGTCGACCGCCCTGTGGATCATCACGTACCGGCCGCCGATACGCTCGGGGAACAGCATGACGTCGCGGTTGTCGAGATTGTCGCTGGTGCAAGGCCCCAGGCGCTGCCAGTGACGCATGTCGGTCGAGGCGGCGATCCCGGAACGAGTCCAGTTCTCTTTCCACGTCGGCGTCTGGGCCGGCAGGTTCTGCCGCGGCCGACCGTTCCAGTGCGCCATGGGGGGATGCGCCCGGGCGGCGTACGTCATGAGATACCGGCCGTCCATCTTGACGACGCGGGCGTCCTCGATGCATCCGGCGTCAAAGCCATCCGCGGAAGGCGCAAGGACGGGCTCGTCGGACACGCGATCGAAGTGAAACCCATCGCGGCTTTCGGCCAGCCCGATGTAGATGCGCATGTCCTTGTCCGGGCCCGAAGCGCGGTACAGGAGCGACACCTTGCCGTTGTCGTAATACGCCCCGGGGTTCAGCACGGCGGCGCCCTCCCAATCGCTGCCGGGTTTCGGGCGGAGGATCGGGTTCTGGTCCCATTTCTTCAGGCGGAATGTTCTCATGCTGTCGTCTCTCCGTGTTACGCGGGTTCTTTGTTGCCTTGCCCCAACTCTCGCAAAGCGCGTCGCAGGCCGGCGAAGCGGGCCCAGAAGCCCCAGGCTTCCGTCGCCTGGCTGATCTTCAGGAGAAGGACGTTGACCCCTCGTTGGAGGGATACCTTCACCCGGTCCTGATCGGGCGTCAGGCCCCGGAGGGCCTGCAGGTTGGCGTGAACGGGTTCGCCGTTGAGCCACGCCGCCACGCCGTCGTCGCTGCCCAACCACAACTCCACCTTCTGCGCCGCGGGCGAAACGAAACTCGTCACCGCGTAGGCGAAGCAGTAATCCCTCAGCCCCAACGCCTGCGAGAGCACCACTCCGCCCGGCAACCCACTCGGGCCCGAGAGTCGGAACGCCGGCCGTGAACGCCGCCTCGCCCCCGAGGCGATCCTCCTCGTACGGCATGGGGAACGGCCCCAGGAAACTCCACCGGCGGATGAAATCCCGATCCGTCAAAACGTCCTCGGCGTCTTCGGCCATCAGGACGTCCAGCGAGAACGTGCGGGCGGATTTCGACAGCAGGTGCTCTCGCCCGCGGTCCATGCCCGCCCCGAGGCGCCCGGCCGCGGCGTGCACCCGCGCGTTATAGAACTCCGATGTCTCACCGGTCAGTCCCAGATCCCGCCAAAGCCGAAAATAGACCTGGTCCTTTATGCCCGTGTAGCGGTGGACCGCCTCCGCCTTGCGCATGGGTGTCATCGCCCACTGGTCGAAGAGGTTCACCCCGGCGTCGAACTGCTCGGGGGACAGGGGAGCGGGGTGAATCCCGTCCGCCCGGTAGCGTCCGCCGCGGGCCGGCAGGCCTCGAACCGAGAACTTCAGTTCGTTGAACGTCTCCTGGAACGGCAGGAACGGCAGCACCTTTCGGGCCTCCGGCTCCACGAAGAACGGCAGGCGGTCCAACACCACGTCGAGGTGAAATCCCGCGTCGTACCGGACCGGCACGCGTACGACGATGCCCTGCGATGCCGAGGTCCGGCCCGAAACGCAGTCCACGGTCAGGAACTGGCGCCGTGGGGGGACGCCCAGGGCCTGCAGCACGCCGAAGGCCATCACCAGATGCCCGCCCGGATCCGGGTGCCCGCCGTCGGGTATCATGCAGAAGCCCGGGTCGGCGGCCCTGCCGCGCGCGTCCACGTCGTTCATCAGCCGGTGCAGGTCGGCCGAGGGCAGGTTCTCCTCGCGGGCCAACGCCAGCACGTCGTCGGCCAATACGCGCAGAACCTCGTTGTACCCGAGGGCCGCCATGCGCGGACTGGCCACGGCGTCGGCCATGCCCGGCGTCAGCAGGACGACGCGGACGTTCGCGGCCTTCAGCCGCGAGATGAGCTCCCGCATGCCGGCCAGGAACTCCGTCCGGCGCTGGCCGTCGTTCATTCCGAAGCAGAGGGTGACGACAG
>JAPLNA010000142.1:0-873 GCA_026693065.1 Planctomycetota bacterium | reverse complement strand
CCTCCGGGCGGCGCCCGGGGCGGTGTCGCCTCCCGCGCCGGCGTTGAAGAACGTAAGCTTCAACTCCGGAAACCGCGCGGCCAGGTAGCTTTCGACGTAGTTGGTGTACAACTGCTGTTCGGTGATCGAGTCGCCGTAGAACGCGATCCGGTCGTTGGGCTTCAGGATAAACTCAGGCGATGGTGTCATGTTCACTCTGCCTTGAATAGTCGCCCGTCACCGGGGGACAGGTTTACTTTCAGCATGCCGTCGGCGCCCAACACGGGACCGGCGCCATGATCCTATCTCCCCATCGCGAGGGGCAAGTGAATTGTCGTGCCACGACTTCGTGGATAACCAGGCCCCTCGTCGGAGCGTCGAAAGTGCTTGTCCATGAACGCAAGCGTGGTATGCTCGTTGAAACGGCCCGGGGCGGACCTCCGCAAGAGCGCCGAGGGCCTCGGCGACAGATATATCTTCTCGTACAAACCCAATCCGGCGGCGCTGGCGGCGGAGACCTGGGATCCCGTCACCGTACGCAAGGGGCTTCGGGAAGCGGTACAGATCGCCCGAGGATGCGTGCTCGAGATTATCATGAAGGACACGCATACCTGCCGCCATCAGCCTCAGCGGATATGGGACTGGGTGAGAATCGCAAAGGAAGTGGCCGGGGAAGGCGCGTGATAGGAACCCGGGAATGCGGTGACCAGCCGTTTGAGCTTGGCCTGTTTCATGTCCGCGGCGTTGCTGCCTCCAAGGGGCGAATCTTCCTACCCGTCGGGCCTCTGACCGAGCGCATTCGCCCGAGCAACATCGCAGGATGTCATCGGGCGGGCAAAACCGGCCAGGTCCGGGCGGGTGAAAACCGGCCATTCTGAGGAAAGGTCGCCGTAT
>JAPLNA010000141.1 GCA_026693065.1 Planctomycetota bacterium | reverse complement strand
GGAAGGGGCCCGGCACGGCCCGTCGATCATGCCCGGCGGCAGCCCGGCCGCCTGGGAGCACGTCAAGCCGATCTTCCAGGCCGTCGCCGCCAAGGCCCTGGACCCCAAGACCAACCAGAGCGAGCCCTGCTGCGACTGGGTCGGCCAGGGCGGGGCGGGGCACTTCGTCAAAATGGTCCACAACGGCATCGAGTACGGCGACATGCAGCTCATCGGCGAGGCCTACGCCATGATGCAGGCCTGCGGCATGACCGTGAAAGACATGCACGAGACCTTCGCCGACTGGAACCGCGGCGAACTGGACAGCTACCTCATCGAGATCACCCGCGACATCCTGGGCGTGACCGACCCCGAGACGGGCCGGCCGATGGTGGACGTGATCCTGGACGCCGCCGGGCAGAAGGGCACGGGCAAGTGGACGGGCATCACGGCCCTGGACCTGGGCGTGCCTCTGACGCTGATCGGAGAGGCGGTGTTCGCCCGCTGCCTGTCGGCGATCAAGGACGAACGCGTGGCGGCCTCGAAGCTCCTGCCCGGCGCGGATTTCAAGTGCGACGAGAAGACATGCTGCGGACGGGAGAATTTCGTCGCCGACCTCCGCCACGCCCTCTACGCCTCGAAGATCATCTCCTACGCCCAGGGCTATCAACTCCTGCGGGCGTCGGCGGCCCAGTACAAGTGTAACCTCAACTACATCCGCAGCCGTTTCCTGGGCAAGATCAAAGACGCCTTCGACGCCGACGCGGGCCTGGTGAACCTGCTCCTGGCCCCCTACTTCCGCCAGGCGATCGCCGACAGCCAGGCCGGCTGGCGAAAGACCGTCGCCCGGGCCGTCCAGATGGGCGTACCCACCCCGGCGTTCAGTTCCGCCCTGGCCTACTACGACGGATACCGCAGCGGGCGCCTGCCGGCGAACCTCCTCCAGGCCCAGCGCGACTACTTCGGCGCGCACACGTACGAGCGTGTGGACAAGCCGCGCGGGCAGTTCTTCCACACCAACTGGACCGGCACGGGCGGAAACGTGACGGCCCACACGTATGACGCGTAGAGAAAATGGTGACTGTCCCTATTTGCGGAGCGTGGGATGACGGACCTTTTTGACGTGGCGGACAAGTGCGTGGCGATCACCGGCGGGGCCGGCGTACTGGGCGGGCAGATGGCCCGCTCGCTGGCGAAACGCGGAGCGAAAGTGTGCGTCGTCGACTACGACGCCATGCGGGCCCACGCGGTGTGCAAGGACATCGAGGCCGCCGGCGGCTTCGCCATCCCCGTCCAGGCCGACGTGCTCGACAAGGCCCAGATCCAGGAAGCCCTCGGCTGCGCGGTCGAGAGCCTCGGCCGCGTCGACGTGCTGATCAACGCCGCCGGGGGCAACAAGAAGGAAGCCACCTGCCTGCCCCCGGAGCAGTCGTTCTTCGACCTGCCCCTCGAGGCGATGCAGTGGGTGATGAACCTCAACCTGATGGGCACGATCCTTCCCAGCCAGGTCTTCGGGCGACACATGGCCGCCCGCGGCGAGGGCGTCATCGTGAACGTCTCCTCGATGAACGCCCTTCGCCCGCTCACGCGGATCGCGGCGTACTCGGCGGCGAAGGCGGCGGTGAGCAACTTCACGCAATGGCTCGCGACCTACATGTGCCAGAACCACTCGCCCGCCATCCGCGTCAACGCCATCGCCCCGGGATTCTTCCTGACGGACCAGAACCGGTTCCTGTTGACCAACCCGGACGGGACGAGGACGGCGCGGGGACAGCAGATTCTCGACCACACTCCGATGGGACGGTACGGGGAACCGGAGGATCTGGTCGGGACGCTCTTGTGGTTAATGAGCGACGCGTCGAAGTTCGTCACGGGGGTTGTCGTTCCGGTCGACGGCGGGTTCAGTGCGTACTCGGGAGTTTGAAAAGACCCTGCGAAACCGCAAGCGGTTGGAGATGGAGATGTCGGTTCATTTTGAGAAGTTGAAGTCGCTCGAACCACGGAAGGAATTCTTTGTGGGGATCGATTCGGACGGGTGCGCGTTCGATACGATGGAGATCAAACACAAAGAGTGTTTCATCCCCAATATCATCAACTCGTGGGACCTTCAGGCGGCTTCTCGGTTCGCGAGGGAAGCGGCGGAGTTTGTCAATCTGTACAGCCAGTGGCGAGGGATCAACCGGTTCCCGGGACTGGTGATGGTGTTCGACCTCCTGGCCGAGTGGGATGAACCCGTGGCCCGGGGGTTTGTGCCGCCTCGGATCGAGTCGCTGCGGAAGTGGATCCAGGGGGAGAAGCATCTGGGCAACCCGGCCCTGGAGGCTGCCGTCGCCAGAACGGGCGACCCGGTGCTGACGCGGACGCTGGCCTGGTCGCGGGCGGTTAATGAGACGGTGGAGCGATTCGTCCGCGGCGTGCCCCCGTTCCCGTTCGTCCGGGAGAGCCTGGAGGCGCTGACGGCCCGGGCGGACATGATGGTGGTCTCGGCCACGCCGGGCGAGGCGTTGGCGCGGGAGTGGCAAGAGCACGATCTGGCCCGATTCGCCCGGCTGATCTGCGGGCAGGAGATGGGCGGCAAGAGCGAACACCTGAAGTACGCCGCGGGCGGCAAGTACGAGCCCGCCAACGTGCTGATGATCGGGGACGCCCCGGGCGACCTGAAGGCCGCCAAGGCCAATGGATTCCTCTTCTACCCGGTGAACCCCGGGCACGAGGAAGCCAGTTGGCAGCGGTTCCACGACGAAGCCGCCTCGCGATTCTTCGCCGGTGAGTACGCGGGCGATTATGAGAACTCACTGACGGAAGAGTTCATGAGCTACCTGCCGTCAAGCCCGCCGTGGAAGAAGCCCACGCCTACAGCGTGACCTTTCCGGTCGCGACGAACTCACAGGCGCGGAGGGTCACGCGGCGGAAGCCGTCGCTCTCGAAGGCGATGAGGTTGGGGTTTCCGGGCCAGACGTGGCCGAGCACCTGGTGGAAGACCCGCCCCTTGCCGTACTGCATGAGCACGTGGACGGGTTCCTGCTGGCCCGTGCCGCCCTTGTCGGCGGCGCTGTAGGCCGTCGCGAGGACGTGACACTTTACGTCGTGCATGTGGACGAGCTTGTGGTAGAGTTCGTCGGTCTGGCGGTAATCCGGAAGGCCCTTGGTGATCGGGTGCTCGCGGTCGACGAAGGTGACGGGGAACTCGTGGAACTGCCCGTGGCTGGTGCCGGCCCGCCAGAGCTGGCCGACCATTTTCTCGAACTCGACCCAGCCGTCGAAGGCGTTGTCGGCAGCATGCATGACGACCAGGCCCGTGCCGCCCCGGACGGCGGCCTCGAAGTTCGCCTTGGCCGCGGGAGACCACTCCGGCCCGTTGTAGTCCATGAAGATCAGCGAGTACCCCGCCAGGGCCTGGGCGTCTTCGAGGGTCTTGGAGGGGTCTTCGGTGACGGTGACGTCGAAACGCCCGCTGGCTTCGAGCTGGGCGCGGATGACGGGGGTGGAGTACTTCCAGTCGTGGTTGTTGGCGCCGGAGAGGAGGAGGGTTTTGATCTTTTCCATGACGAATGTCCTTTCAATAGAAGAAGACACCGCGAAACCGCAAGCGGTTACGGAAGACCGAACATCTTTTCCTTGAGATCGAGATAATACAGGTAATAGTCGGTTCTGACGTTGGGGGGACACCGGTGGTCGCAGAACGGGATGTACCCCCCGCGTTCGACGTAGGGGACGAGGTTTTCGAGATACGCCTTGATGTCCGCAGGACCCCGGGCGAGCACCATCTTGTCCACCCCGCCCATGATCCGCAGGTCCTTGCCGTACTCATCGAGCAGTTCGCCGGGCGGGCAGCAACTGTTGACCTCGTAGGGGAACATGCAGTTGACCCCGCCGTCGAGGAAGCACCGCATGATCGGGCGCACGTCGCCGTCGCAGTCGATCCACCAGAGGTAGATGCCGTGCTTGTGCAGCTTGTCGGCGATGCGGCGGTAGCGCGGCGTGACGACGCGGCGGAAAAAGTCCACCGAGACGATCGGGCCATGGGTGAAGCAGATGTCCTCCCAGCCGCTGGCGAAGTCGATCTGCACCTGCCCGAGCACCTGGTCGAGGTATTGTTCCACGAGCTGGCAGCAGGTTTCGACCATGTCCTCGACCATCTCGGGATAGTCGATAGAGGCGTAGGCCAGGCCCTCGAAGGTCAGGACGTCGCGGATTCGCCCGAGCATCGAGCCGCACCAGACGCCCAGCGGGTAGGTGTGGCTGTCGGGGTGGGCGTTCTTCATCGCCTGCACGTCGACCCGGCGGGCGGGATCGTCGAGGCGGAACCGCTCGGCCTTGACCTTCTTCCAGTCATCCGGCGTCTGGATGGACGAGCGGATGAAGTGCGGGATGGTGTCGTGCCCGTCCTTGGGCACCTCGGCCAGCAGGCCGTCGCCGTTGCGGATGATCTTCGTCGTGGGCGTCTCGCTGACGATCGCCCACTCGAAGCCCGGATGCATGAAGACGTTCCCGCCGATGCCGCCGGTGACGTCGAAGTTGAAGAACTCGTTGGCTTGGCCTTCGTTCGTGATGCCGTTCTTGACGAAGATATCCCACTCGCGGTAGTTCTCGTCCCAGTAGCCGAACTCCATGTTGAAACAGCGGTCGAAGGGCTTGTAGTGCATCTGGGCGTTGAACCGCTGCCGATCGGTCATGGTGCCCTTCCACTTGGGGCGGCACGGGGTGATGGCCATGGTGCGTCTCCTTTATTCCACTACCAACTGATACTCGGTGCGCCGCATGACCTGATGCCTCGCCCAGACGGGGTCGGTATCGGGGAAGTCGCTGCGGTAATGCACGCCGCGGGTCTCGGTGCGGCGAAGGGCCGCTTCCGTCAACAGGTACGCCGAGGTGAGCATGTTCTGGATCTCCCACCCGGCGGGGTCAAAGAATTCCTTGTCGAGGACGTAACGTCCCCAGAATTGGATGATCTCCAGAGTTTCGGCCAGACGCTCCCCGCGCCGGGCGATGCCGACGTTCCGCCAGAGGATCGAACGGAGGGAGTTGCGGATATCGGCCAGGTCCAACTGGGTGCGTTCGCTGCGGGGGTTGGTCCAGTCGATCTTGGCGGCGGCGAGTCGGTCGTCGTCTCCCGCGGCGGCGGCGGCCTGGCCGCACCGGCGGCCGAACACCAGCGCCTCGGTCAGGCTGTTGGAGGCTAGGCGATTGGCGCCGTGCAGTCCGGTGCAGGCGGCCTCGCCGCAGGCCAGCAGGCCGGCTACGCTGGTCTGCCCGTTCATGTCCACCTTCGCCCCGCCGATCATGTAATGGGCGGCCGGGTGAACGGGAATCGCGTCCCGCCCCGGGTCGATGCCGAACTCCCGGCACCGGCGGTCGATCTGGGGGAAGCGTTTGGCGAAGGCCTCGGCCCCGAGGTGGCGCACGTCGAGGAAGACGTGGGTCGAGCCGGTTTCCACCATGCGTTCGAGGATAGCGCGGCTGACGACGTCGCGCGGGGCCAGGTCGCCCATCGCGTGCACGCCGTCCATGATGCGTTTGCCGTGGCGATCGACGAGGATGCCGCCCTCGCCCCGGACGGCCTCGGAGATCAGCGAGCGGGTGGCCCCGGCGACGTAGAGGACGGTGGGATGGAACTGCATCATCTCGACGTCGGCGACGGCGGCCCCGGCCCGGAAGGCCATGGCGATGCCGTCGGCGGTCGCGATCGACGGGTTGGTCGTCTCGCGCCAGAGCACGCCGGCGCCTCCGGCGGCGAGGATCGTCCGCCGCGCGCGGATGATCTGAAGCCCGTAGCGAGGATGGAAGGTAATGGCTCCGACGCACACGGCCCCGCCGCCGGCGGGCGGGTCGGTCAGGAGATCGACGACGAAGCACTCCTCGAAGATCTTGACGTTCGCGGCGGCCCGGGCGCGTTCGATCATCGCCTCGACCAGGGCCTTGCCCGTCGCGTCGCCGTTGGCGTGGATGATGCGGTTGGCGGTGTGTCCGCCCTCTCGCCCGAGAGACAGGTCGCCCCCCTCGCGGTCGAACCGCACGCCCCAGTCGGCCAGTTCCCGTACGCAGGCAGGGGCGCCGGCGATGACGTGGCGGACGACGGCCTCGTCGCTCGTGCCCGCCCCGGCGGCGAGCGTATCGGCCACGTGACGCTCGATGTCGTCGGCGGCGTCGAGCACGGCGGCCAGCCCGCCCTGGGCGTAGTAGCTGTTGGACTCGGCCAGGCGGGCCTTGGTGGTCACGATGACCTGCGCGCCGGCGTTGGCGGCCTCGATGGCGGCCCGCAGGCCCGCCACCCCACCGCCGACGATCAGCACGTCGGTGAAGATGTGCGGCAGCCGCCGGCTCTCGAAGCTCAGCAGGTAACGGCGTTGGAGGTACGGATGGTCCATGGAACGGGATAGTGTAGCGGAGTGCGGGGGGTTTGTCGATGGGCGGAACGGGGGGGAATCGAAAGACTCGCCAAAAGGACAAGCCGTGCGAAGGTCACCCGGAGTCACCAAGGATCGCGCGATCGCGGGGGATTATTCGGGTTGGGTACGTTTTCCCTTGGATTGGGCGATCTTCCACCGAAGATAGTTTCGCTCGGTGGGAAGGGAGGCGGCGTCCCAGGCGGCGGTGACGGCGGCGACGAGGCGGGCGTTGTACCGCTTGAGCTCCTCCAGGGGCGCGTAGTCGGGCGAGGTCGGCGGGACCTGCAAGCAGGCGTCGTGGGCGTCGACGCTGAAGAGATACGACCGCTCGAGGGGCGGACAGGAGATACGCACCTTCATGTGCGGGTACTGCTCGTTGCCGATCCGCAGGACAAACGACCGGACCTCGGACAGCGGGGCGTCGGGCGGATCCCGCTCGGTGAGGGCGTTCATGAGCCATTCCTCGGCCCGGGCGTGTTCGGGGACGAGAAACTCCCGGGCCGGGGCGGGCGCGCCGCCCGGATACGCCCGGGCCAGGTACAGTTCCACCGCCAGGCGGATCTGGTCCGCGCCGGGGAGCTGCCGGGGAGTTTCGCTGGGAGAGCCCATATCGGATCGCCGGAACATTATATCGACTCGCGGGCGGGGCCGATAGTATAGTTCAGCCACAGGCTCACGCGGATCGGGGCCTTGGTGCGCTATACTGGTGCAGTAGATTGTGGAGTTCCGATCGTGCCGGAGAACAGGCCAATCGTCCTGGTCGTCGAGGACGACGTCGAGATGAATGAGTTGCAGTCAACGGGCTGGACTCGGTGGCGGCGTACACCGGCAACGAGGCCGTGGAGACCTACCGCCGCCAGGCTTCCGACGCGGTGCTGCTGGACGTGATGCTGCCGGAGTTGGACGGATACGAAACCTGCCGCCGCATCCGCTCGTTCAACCACTCTCGCGTGCCGATCATCCTGTTGACGGCGTTGGACAGCGACGAGTGCCGCCAGCGAGGTTTCGACGCGGGGGCCGACGCGTACTTCACCAAACCCTTCAACCCGGATGAAGTGGTGTCGACGCTTCACAGACTCATCCGCCAGGCGGCCCGGCCCGGGCGGGCTTGACTTTCAGATTCCCGCCCCGGTGGAGGCCGACTCCGGCGGCGAGCCCTGCCGTATCGGCACGATGAGCGTGAACGTGCACCCTTCCGGCCCGGTGGCCACCTGGACCGTACCGCCGTGCAATTCCGCGAAGTGCCTGGCGACCGTAAGCCCCAGCCCGATGCCCTGTTTCTTGAATTCCTCCGTGCCGGAGGAATGTTTGAGCGAGTCGGCGCCGCTGTAGAAAGGCTCGAAGATGTTCGGCAGGGCCTCCGGGGGAATGCCCGCGCCCTGGTCGGTCACGGAGATCGCAATGTACTCCCCCTGTTGCTCGACGGCGCGAATGCGGACCGTGCCTCCGTCGGGGGTGAACTTCACGGCGTTCATCGTCAGTTGCTCGATGGCGTCACGGAGTTTGCCGCGGTCGGCCTGGATCTCGGGCAGGGCATCGCATTCCACCACCAGCCTCTGGCCGCGGCGTTCGACGAACGGGTGACAGTCGGCGTAGACGTTCTCGAGGATCTCAGACACCCGCACGGGCTCAGGCCGGAGCGTCTGCCCCCCCTGCTCGGGCAGGAGCTTGAAAATCGCCTGGATGATCGCCTCCAGCCGGTGGGCCTTGGCGGCCATCGCCGAGACCCCGTGGCGGAACCGCTCGATGTCGGTGGCGTCCCGCAACAGCCGGGCCATGGCGAGGATGTAGCTGACCGGCGTGCGCAGTTCGTGCCCGGCGATGCGGATGAAGTTGGTCTTCATGGCGTTGGCGTTGCGGAGCACGGCGTAGGAGTGGGCCATCTGGTCGATCATGTGGTTGAAATCGGCGGCCAGATCGTCCAACTCGTCGACCCCGAACCGGCGCCGGGCCTCGATCGGGACGCGTTGGGTCAGATCGCCGGCGGCGATTTCATGGCTGACGGCGCGGAGGGCGCGGATGCGCCGCACGAGCCCCTTCTCGGCCAGCACGAGGCCCACCACGAACACCCCCAGGATCAGCGTCAACCCGATCCCCGCCGCCGCCAGGATCCGATCGTACGTCGGCGCGAGCACCTTCGACTCGGATAGTTCCAGGCTCAGCAGCCACGTCGGGCAGACCAGTTCGTGCTCGGCCAGGCGAGTCTCCAGGCGGATCGGCGAGAACGCCTGCAGCGTCCCGCCGGGCGCGCGTCGCCAGGAGGAATGTCGCGTATCGAGCGTCTCTCCCTTGCCCAGGGCCACTCTGCCTCCGGCGGGGTTGGACTGCCCCCGTTCCGGGTCGTCGACGAACACAATCCCCCCATCCTCCTTCACCAGGCTCACGCGGATGGGCGTTTCCTGGCTCATCCGGTCCACTCGCCCCAGCCAGCCGGTGAGTTTCATCACCACCTTCACGATCCCCTGAAAACGTTCGCCGTCGTTGATCGGCACGACCAGGTCCACACTCCAGGTATTCGCGCTGACGTCCCGCCCGATCGGCGGCACGTATACCCGCAGGTGCAGGCCGTCGTTGTACGAGGCGATCCACCAGGGGTCGTCGCTCTGGTCGAAGTCCTCCGTCTTCTCGCTGGCGGCCGCAATCCGCGGATCCTCATCGATCAACTGGCGCAGCAGGGCCGCCAGTTGCGGGTGGCGGATCGCCCCCGCCACGCGCGGGTCGCTCTCGGGCAGCGCGGGCCAAAGCCGGTCCAGTTCCTTCAACTCCTTCTCGGGCCTCTTCGTGGCGGCGGACAGCACCGCGTCGATGACGGAGTTGTGGCTGAATACGCCGTGGATCCGCTCGAGGTCCTTGGTCAGCGAGACCTCCAACCCGTTGGCGTTCGCCGACGCCAGCGCCTGGAGCGTCTGGCCGAGGGTGTCCAGCCGGAGCTGCCCGAAGCTCGTGAGTATCACGGCCAGCGCCGCCAGCAGCGGCAGCAGGGCCGTTACCGTCAGCAACACCATGATCTTCTGGCGTATTCCCGTTCGCATGCAAACCTCTTGCCTTCATTATGGCGTTCGACTACCTTGTCGTCCATCGGCAGTAACGCCAATTGTAAGGATCTATCCCATGCGCGACGAATCGTTCGAGTTCCTCCGTCGGTTGCTGACAAGCCCCAGCCCCAGCGGGTACGAAGCCCCGGGGCAGCGAGTCTGGTGCGAGTACGTCCGCTCGTTCGCCGACGAGGTCCGGACCGACAGCTACGGCAACGCGGTGGCCGTCCTCAACGCCGCCGGCGACCCGAAGGTCATGCTCGACGGGCACATCGACGAGCTCGGGCTGATGGTCAAGCACATCGACGAAGCGGGCTTCATTTACTTCCAGCGGATCGGCGGGGTGGATCCGGCCCTGGTCCGGGGCAAGCGGGTGGACATCCACACCCGAAACGGCGTCGTCCGCGGCGTGACGGGCTCGACGGCCATTCATCTCCAGGACCGCGAGAAGGACGCCAAGGTCCCGAAGATGCACGAAATCTTCATCGACATCGGGGCCAAGAACGGCAAGACCGCCGCCAAGCAGGTGGCCGTGGGCGACCCGATCACGTTCGTGGACTCTTTCGAGATGCTCAACAAGCACGTCGCCGTCGCACGGGCGATGGACGACCGGATCGGCACGTGGGTGGTCGCCGAGGCGATGCGTCTGGCCAAGGAAGCCGTCGGGAGCAAGAAGCTCGCCTGCGCCCTCTACATCACCAGCAGCGTGCAGGAGGAGGTCGGGCTCAACGGGGCGTCAATGAACATCGTGAACGTCGCCCCGGACGTGGCCATCTGCGCCGAAGTGACACACGCGACGGACACCCCCGGCATCGACGTCAAGCAGCATGGCAAGATCACGATGGGCGGCGGGCCTACCGTCAGCCTCGGGCGGGAGAACCACCCTGCCCTCGTCCAGCGGCTGCGGGACGTGGCGGCAACGAAGAAAGTGCCCCTCCAGATCGAAACGTTCAGCCTCTCGGGCGGGACGGACGCCCTGGCGTTCTTTAACAAGCTGGGGGGCATTCCCTCGGCCGTCGTGGGCGTGCCCAACCGGTACATGCACAGCACGGTCGAGATGATCGACCTCCGCGACCTGGAGCACGCCGCCGAGCTGCTGGCCGCCTTCGTGGTCGCCCTCAAGAAGGGCGAGCGCTTCAAGGTCAACGTCTAACGCCCGGGAAAGGCCCCGCCATGAGCGACCTGACTCGCACCGCGCTGGCCATCGACAAGGATCTGCTCGAGAAGTTCGACGGGTGGATGGCCGCCCACGGGTACACCAACCGCTCCGAGGCCGTCCGCGACCTCATCCGCGCCGCCCTCACCGAGGCCGAGTGGGCCGACCCCGAGGCCCAGGTCGTCGGCGCCCTGAGCATCATCTACGACCACCACGAACACACCCTGGCCCAGGAGATCGCGGGACTGCAGCACGCCGACCACCATGCGATTCTGTGTAGCCAGCACGTGCACCTGGACCACGACCGGTGTCTGGAGACAATCCTGATGCGCGGGCGCGCCCGCCAGCTCCGCCGCGTCAGCGACACCATCACCGCCAAACGCGGCGTCCGCGGGGGAAAACTCACGTTGCTCAGCCTGGACGTTTGACAAGCCCCCTGCACCGCAGGAGGATGCGGTTCGTGGGCCGATGGCGCCCGCGGGACCGATCCCCCGGCAGTCAACATTATGCGCCATCACACTTAACCCCTTGCGCCACGAAAAGTTCGCACCCATACTGTTCTTCGGCTTTGCCAAGCAAGGAGACCAGCGATGGAACGCGAACTGTTTCGAGAGGCCTGCCGGGAGTTGAATCGACTC
>JAPLNA010000140.1:1810-24390 GCA_026693065.1 Planctomycetota bacterium | reverse complement strand
CGTCGCGTACAGTTTGATGATCTCGAAGGCCAGGTCGGCATACGAAAGGTCGGTCCAGTCGGCGAGGCGGCCGGCGACGTTGGGAATTGTCTCGGGGATGATCAGCCCGCCGTCATCGGCCAGGCCCATCATGACGGCGGCCTGGAAGGGCAGGGGTTCGACTTGTCCGCGGGTGGAAAGGTAGTTCATGGTTCGTGGATCGTGAGTCGTGAGTCGTGAATCGTCGGGGCCGGCTCTTGGCACGACTCACGATTCGCGATTCACCGTTTGTTTATCTGGCGTTCCTGTTCTCTCTGCCGCCGGGTAGCTTCCTGGAGGGTTTTCTTTTCACGGTTGGTGAGGCTGGCGATTCCTTTGTCGTGGATCTTCTGGANCATCCGCCGCAGCCAGGCGCCGGAGTTGGAGTTGACGGAGCGGACGCGGGCGCCCTGGAGAACGAGGCCCATCCGCGGGGCCGACCAGATCCACCCGGCCGCCGCGACCATGCCGCCCAGGTGGGCGGCGTCGGCGTAGTCGCCGTCGTGCAGGATGGACAGCACGTAGAACGCCACGTAGAAACCGGCCGCCCAGCGGATCGGGATGATCAGCAGCCGCATCTCCGGATAGAGGATGGCGCAGGCCATCAAGGTCGCCATGATCCCACCGGAGGCCCCCACCAGGGACAGGGCCGAGGCGGGCCAGATGATCGTCATACGCGAATGCCCCGCAGATGAGATAGAACACAAGGAATCGCCGCGTCCCCCACCGCCGCTCCAGCGGCGGGGCGAAGAAATACAGACCCACCATGTTCCACATGATGTGCCCTGCATTGGCGTGCAGGAACTGGAACGTGACCAGTCGCCAGAGGTGGGCCATCTTGTGCGGCACGATCGCCAGGAACGGCTGGAGGGGAGAGAACCCCTCGACGACGAACAGGACCAGGCAGACGACCATGATTCCGATCACGCCGGGAGTGGGCCTGGGCAGCCCGAGGCGCAGCCCCGTTCCGCCGCCGGCGGAGTAGCCGCCTTCGGAGTCTCCGCGCCAGTATGGTCGGTCGTCTAACGCCATGTCTCAGATGCTCGCCTTTCGCAGCCAGTACAGGCCCAGGGCCGCGATGGTCTTTCCGTCGTGGATCGTCCCGTCGGCGACCATCCGCCGCACGTCGCTGTCGGGATATACTTCGACCGTGATGCGCTCGTAGTTCTCCAGATTCTGCGGGCCTCGGGTCAGCCCGGTGGCCAGGAAGGCGTGCATGTTCTCGTCCGTCGAGCCCGGGCCGGTGAAGTATTGGCCGAGTTTTTCCATCGCCCCGGCGGTGCAGCCGGTCTCCTCGGCGAGTTCGCGGCGGGCCCCTTCCATCGGGTCCTCGCCGGGATCGAGCATTCCGGCGGGCAGTTCCAGCAGGTGCTCCTCGACGGCAAAGCGGTAGTTGCGGATCATGACGATCGACCCGTCGTCGAGGACGGGCAGGATCACCGCCGCCCCGCCGAAGCAGAACAGGTCGCGTTGGACGAGAAGCCCACCGTCCATCCGCAGCGTGACCTTGTACCCCTTGGCGACGCGGCCTTCGTAGATGAGTTCCCGATGTTCGATTTTGGCGTCCATCGAGGCATTATAGTGTTGCTCGCATCGGCCTACAACCACCCGCCGAGCGGCAAGCCTCCATGGGGACCCGGGAAAACTCCCGCGTCCGGGGGAACCAGGCGCTTGCATTTCATTACGGGGCGGTTACAGTTTTGTCTTTTGTGGCGGCCGGACAAGCAAAGTCGGAGCCCGACGCCATGGAGATAACAGGAATGACCCATACCCCGCCCCAGGACCCGACCCCCTCGTCGGCCCATCACACCGCCGACGAGGGTCTGCGAATCCTCTATCGCATCTGCGAGATCCTCGCCGCCGGCAAGTATCAGAAGCAGACCCTCGCCGAGGTCTTCGACGTCCTCGACGTCGAGGGCGGCATGTTCCGCGGCACCATCGTCCTGTTGTCCCCCGACGGCAGCGAGTTGACCATCGAGGTCGCGCACAACTTTTCCGCCGCCGAGCTCAAGGCCGTCCGATATCAACCGGGCGAGGGCATCACCGGACGCGTCGTTCAGACGGGGCGGCTGGCGATCGTGCCGCGGATTTCGCAGGAGCCGGCGTTCCTGGATCGCCTCCAGCGCCGCAAGCGCTGGCCCAACGAGGAACTGAGTTTCCTCTGCGTGCCCATCAGCGTGGGCAGCCAGGTGATCGGCGCCCTGTCGGCCGAGAGGCCCTTCGACCCCGCCGTCGACCTCGACCGCGACGGCCGCCTGCTGAGCATCGTGGCGAGCATGATCGCGCACGACGTTCACTTTCGGCGGTCGGCGGCCGCCGACCGCCAGGCCCTCGAGGCCGAGAACACCCGCCTGCGGAGCGAGTTGGAAGACCGCTGGCGACCGGAGAACATCATCGGCAACTCGGGTGTGATGCGGGAGGTGTACCGGTCGATCCACCAGGTGGCCGCCAGCGACACGACGGTACTGATCCGGGGGGAGAGCGGGACGGGCAAGGAACTGGTCGCCCACGCATTGCACTACGCCAGCCCGCGCGCGGGCGGGGCGTTCATCAAGGTCAACTGCGCGGCCCTGAGCGAGAACCTGCTCGAGAGCGAGCTGTTCGGACACGAGAAGGGCGCCTTCACCGGCGCCATCGCCACGCGGAAGGGGCGGCTGGAGGAGGCCGATGGCGGAACGCTCTTCCTCGACGAGATCGGCGACTTCTCCCCCACCACCCAGGTCAAGCTCCTCCGCGTTTTGCAGGACCGCCAGTTCGAACGGGTGGGCAGCAACCAGGTCCGCAAAACCAACGTCCGCATCCTGTGCGCGACCAACCGCAACCTCGAGGAAGCCGTCGAGGCCGGACAGTTCCGCCAGGACCTCTACTACCGCATCAACGTCTTCCCCATCTTCCTGCCCCCGCTGCGCGAGCGGAAGGACGACATCCTCCTGCTGGCGGATTTCTTCGTCGAACGCTACGCCCGCCAGATGAACAAGGACGTCCGCCGTATTTCCACGCCGGCGATCAACATGATGTTCGCCTACCACTGGCCCGGCAACGTCCGCGAACTGGAGAACAGCATCGAGCGGGCCGTGCTGCTGTCGACCGACGGGGTCATCCACGGGCATCACCTGCCCCCGACCCTCCAGACCTCCGACGCCTCGGGCACGGCCGGGGAGGGCTCGTTCGAGGACCGGGTGGCCCTGTTCGAGCGGGACATCATCGTCGACGCCCTGAAGCGGTCCGAAGGCAACATGGCCGCCGCCGCCCGCGACCTGAAGACCACCCCGCGCATCCTCCGATACAAGATCGCCCAGTTGAACCTCGATCCGGCGAGATATCAGCGGAAGTAGCGGCCCATGAAGATCCACGACATTTCCCTCCCGATTCATCCGGCCATGCTGGTCTGGCCGGGCGACTGCCAGCCACGGTTTCCCCGCACGGGCGACCTGGCCGCGGGGGATGAGGCCACCGTCACGGCCATCACCTTCAGCGCCCATACCGGCACGCACGTGGACGCCCCCAACCACTTCATCGCCGGCGCCCCGGGCGTAGACAGCCTGGACCTGAGCGTCCTGATCGGCCCGGCGGTGGTGGTGGACACCGGCGACGCGGGGGCGATTTCGGCCCGGGTCCTCGCCGCACTCGACATCCCGCATGGCAGCACGCGGGTGATCTTCCGCACGGCCAATACCCGCACGGACGCCCTGCGGAAGGCCTTCCGCGAGGACTACGTGGGGCTCACCCCGGACGGCGCCCAGTGGCTGCTCGATCGCGGGGTGCGTCTGATCGGCGTGGACTACCTCTCGGTCGGTTCCACCCGCGAGAACGTCGCCACGCACAACCTGCTGCTGGGCGCGGGGGTTATTCTGCTGGAGACCCTCGACCTGGCCGCCCTTCGCCCGGGCCCCTACCAACTGATCGCGTTGCCCCTGAAACTCGTCGGTCTGGACGGCGCCCCCACCCGCGCCCTCCTGATCGAACCCGACTAACCTCCCCCTCGCGAATGCCCCCCGACTGCGTCGGGGGGATTCTTTCCCCCTTACTCCTGACTACCCCTGACAACCCCTGAGAACCACCACCCGACCCCCACTCCTTTTCCCAGTGTATTGACGTTCTATTCTGCCGACGTATGATGTGACAATCCGCCTCGGACGGCGGCCTGTAGTTCCTACCGGATGGAAAGAGCCCATGACTTACCCGCAGCAGAGCAGCAACGGCCCGGAAAGAATCCCAACCCAGGTCTTCACCGCCGCACACGAGGCGACGATGGCCGTCGCGAACGCCATCGCCGACCTGATCCGCCTGAAGGCTTCGCAGAACGCCATGTGCGTCCTGGGCCTGGCGACCGGCTCGACCCCCATGAGCGTCTACAACGAGCTCGTTCGCATGCACCGCCAGGACGCTCTGAGCTTCGCCAACGTCGTGTGCTTCAACCTCGACGAGTACTACCCGATGCAGCCGCGGGAGCTTCAGAGCTACGTCCGCTTCATGCGCGAGCACCTCTTCGACCACATCGACATCAAGCCCGAGAACGTCCACATTCCCGACGGTACGGTGGCTCTGTCCGAGGTGCAGGCCTACTGCGACTCCTACGAGCAGGCCATCGCCGCGGCCGGGGGGATCGACCTCCAGTTGCTGGGCATCGGGCGGACGGGGCACATCGGCTTCAACGAGCCCGGCTCGGCCCGGACGAGCCGGACGCGGGTGATCACGCTGGACCGCCTGACGCGGCGCGACGCGGCGGCGGACTTCTTCGGCGAGGACTACGTGCCCCGCCGCGGCGTGACCATGGGCGTGGCGACGATCCTCGAGGCCAAGCAGATTCTTCTGCTGGCCTTCGGCGAGAACAAGTCCGCCGTTCTCTCCCACGCCATCGAGGGGCCCGTCACCGAATCCATCCCGGCCAGTTTCCTCCAGCAGCACGGCAACACGCGGATCCTGCTGGACGAGGCCGCCGCCGCCGACCTGACCCGCTACCACTCGCCCTGGCTGGTCAACCCCGTCGTCCACTGGGACGCCGCCACCGTCCGCAAGGCGGTCATCTGGCTGGCGCAGAAACTCAAGAAGCCCATCCTCAAGCTCACCGTCGCCGACTACAACGAAAACTCCCTGCAGGACATGCTGGCGGAGCAGGGCTCGGCGTACGACATCAACATTCGCGTGTTCCGGTCGTTGCAGCAGACGATCACGGGTTGGCCCGGGGGCAAGCCCGGCTCGGCCCGCCAGGCCGGCGACGTCCCCAAGCCGCGGGACAAGGTGTTTCCCAAGCGCGTGCTGGTGTTCAGCCCGCACCCCGACGACGACGTCATCAGCATGGGCGGCACTTTGATCCGTCTGGCCAGCCAGGGGCACGAGACGCACGTGGCCTACCAGACCTCCGGGGGCATCGCGGTGTTCGACCACTGCGCCCTGCGATTCGCCGACTTCGCGGTGGCGTTCAATCGCCTGTTCGGCATCGACCACGCCCGCACCGCCCAGCTCGAGCAGCACATCGAGCAGTTCCTCCGCCACAAGATGCCCGGGCAGGTCGACAGCCCGGAGATCCAGCAGCTCAAGGCGATGATCCGCCGGGGCGAGGCCCGGTCGGCGGGGCGGCTGTGCGGCCTGAAACTGGAGAACCTCCACTTCCTCGACATGCCCTTCTACGACACCGGCACGGTCGTCAAGCGACAGTTGTCCGACGCGGACATCCAACTCATCGTCGATCTGATGGAGCAGGTGCAACCTCACCAGATCTACGCCGCCGGCGACCTGAGCGACCCGCACGGCACACACCGGGTCTGCCTGCGGGCGATCGAGCTGGCCCTGGGCCGCTGCAAGAACAGCCCGTGGCTGGCTGACGGCGAACTCTGGCTCTACCGCGGAGCCTGGCAGGAATGGGAGCCCGACTGCGTCGACATGGCCGTGCCCCTGAGCCCCGAGGAACTCCTGTGCAAGCGGAACGCCATTTTCCGCCACGAGAGCCAGAAGGACCGCGCCCTCTTCCCCGGCTCCGACGACCGCGAGTTCTGGCAGCGGGCCGAGGCCCGAAACCGCCGTACCGCCGTCCTCTACGACGAGCTGGGCCTGTCCGAGTACGAAGCCATCGAAGCCTTCCGCCGCTGGACGCCCAAGCTGGTCTGACGACCCATGGGGGCCGGTAGCCCGTAGCCGGGAGCCCGCAGATGTCGGCATCTGCTGAGGAACAGAAATGAAAAAGGAACTGGACAGCCCCGTTGTCGCGGCGGTGCGTGAGGCCCGACGAAAGGTGGCGGCGGAATATGGGTACGATCTTGGCAAGCTTTGCCAGGCCCTCCGCCGGATGGAACGGGCATCCGGCCGAAAGACCAGCACCCCAAAGGATCGCAAGGCCCGGCAGCAAGCCAAGTGATGGCTTGGCCGGGTGGAAAAGAAACGCCGGATGAACCAGCAGACTCTGGCCATCCTCAATGACGCCGAACTCCTGGCCCATCGCCAGGCGGGGTTTGATCGGTTGCAGGCCTTGTTCGATGGCAAGCCGATGACGCATGCCTTCGTGCTCCTGGGCGTCGGGGGCGGCGCCGACGTGGACTGCCAGGACGAGCCGGAACGCTGGGTCGAGAAGGCCCTCGACAACCTCGCGGGCAACGCCCATCTGCTGAAGGACCCCGTCAAGTTCCGTCCCCTGTCGGTGACCGCTTGGCCCTACGGCGTGCACTTAATCGACCGCCTGTTCGGGGCGGACGTATTCCCGCTCGACGGAGACCGCGGCAACTGGCAGGCGGCGGCTCAGGCCTGTGGATTTCTCAACCGACCCGACGTGGTCCATGGCCCGTCGCCACGCAAGGGCGTTCCTGGACGCGGGAGTGTCCGTCCCTCTGTTCGGCCTGCCGGTGCTTTCGAGCCCGCTGAACATCATCCTGAACCTGTACGGCCAGCGGTTCCTCGAGGCGATACTGCTGGACGGGGCGGCCGCCCGCGCCGACCTGAGGGTCGTCACCGACGCCATCGCCTGCATGCACGACTGGTATCGCCGCACGCTGCCGCCGGAGCAGACGCAGTGCGTGGAGACGTGCGGGCGGATCCAGCCCCCCGGGCACGGGCAACTGTGCGGCTGCTCCACCCACCTGCTCTCGGGCGCCCAGTACGCCGAGTTCATCGCTCCGCTGGACGAGGAGCTGCTGTCGGCCTGGCCCGGGGGCGGGCTGATCCACCTGTGCGGCGCCCACGCCCAGCACATTCCCGCGTGGCGGGCGATGAAGCCGCTCCGCGCCCTGCAGCTCAACGACCGCGCCGCCGCCGACCTGGCGCTTTACTTCGCGGGCCTTCGGCCCGACCAGATCCTCTACGTCAACCCGTGCGAGGCCATGCCCGTCGACCGCATCATGGCCGTCACGGGCGGACGCCGCGTGGTTATCGTCGCCGACGTGGACAAACCCCTGCCCGTGCGCGAGCAGGGCGCAGGTTTCGTTTGACGATGCCGGCCGGGGGCGGTAGTATCGTTCTCGTGGCCGAACGCTTACGTTCCTGTTACGGAAGGACAAATCATGGCGCCGCAGGCGACGGAACTGTTTTTTCTGCAACATCTGGCCCAGGCATTTCACATTCCCGCGCCGGAGTTTCTCACGGGCGAAGCGACCGGGGCTGAGATCCGCAAGGCGATGACGCGATGGGGAGGCAAGGCCCTCGTCAAGCCCGACGTGCTGGCCGGGCGGCGAGGCAAGGCCGGGGCCGTCCATCTCGTCCAGGACTACGTCTCGGCCCAGAAGGAGCTCAAGCGGATCGGCGGGCTGGAGGTCAACGGGCGGCTGCCCCGGACGGCGTATCTGGTGCAGTACATCCCGGGCAAGCGGGAGATCTATACCGCGATCACGTACGATTCGCGATTCAACGGGCCTTCCATTACCGTCAGTCTGGACGGCGGGATGGACGTCGAGCAGATCCCCGACGAGAAGAAAGTCACCCTGCCCGTGGACGTCTACAAAGGGCTGGACGCCTACCAGGCCAGTGAGCTGCTGGGGCGGCTGGGGCTGACCGGCTCGGTCGCCAACACCGTCTCGTTGTGCCTGGTGGACTTCTGGGATCTGTTCATCACCACCGGCATGCGGACGTGCGAGATCAACCCCTGGCGGATCACGCCGGAGGGCAAGTGTTTCGCGTGCGACTTCAAGGCCGTCTTCGACGAGGCGAACTTCAAGTACAAGAACCTGGCGGCCAAGCCGCCGGAGTACCCGGCACAGGTGACGTTGTTCGAGGAGGAGATGTCGGCCTGGAACGCCTCGAGCCACCAGGGGCAGGCGCACGCGGTGGAGTTGGGGGGCGACATGGTGCTGCCGATATTGTTTGGAGGCGGGGCCTCGACGATCATCGCCGAGACGCTGCTCCAGCACGGGGGCAACCCGATCATCCTGTCGGACTTCGGGGGCAACCCCCCCTACGAACGCATGCTCGGGACGGCGAGGATCTGTTTCGAGCACCACCTGGGCAAGGCGGCGGTGCTGCTGATCCTGGGCGGCAAGGCCAACAACACGCTGATCGACGTGACGTTCCAGTCCATCGCCGACGCCCTGCGGGCGTACGTGGACGCCCACGGGCCCATTCACACGCCCGTGGTGGTGGGACGCGGCGGGCCCAGGCTCGTCAAGGGCATGCTGATCCTGCGGGACGCGTTGTCCGCCCTGGGGATGCCGTACGTGATTTTCGGCCCGGACACGCCGGTGACACAGGTAGCCGAGTACGCGGCCACGTTGGCCCGGGCCTCGAAGGGCAATGGAGGTGTCGCATGAGAGCGGGCACGCTGCAGGATCTCTTGAAGGCCGGCGACCGCGTCGCCGTATCGAACATCACCGGGCGCGAGGCCGGCGACGTCACGGTGGCCTCGCAGAAATACTGCGCCAACGTCGTGGGCGGCTGGGCGCTGGGCAAGGGCGGGCAGGCCATCGACGTCCCCGGCGCGCCCGCCATCCCCGTCTTCGCCGGGGCGGGCGAGCTCTTCGCCAAACTCCCGCCGCCCAAGCGACCCAACAAGGTCGTCGTCTATTCCCCCCCGCTGGCCGTCTACGGCGAGGTCAAGGAGATCGTCGACCACGCCAAGGGGGGCGTCGAAACGATGTTCATCGTCACCGAGCACGTCTCGATCGAGGTCACCGCCAAGATCGCCAGGCTGTGCGCCGACGCCAACATCGACGTGCTCGGGGGCAATTCCCTGGGCATGATCAACGTCCTCGACGGCGTCCGGGTCGGGGCCGTCGGAGGCGACAGCCCCGCCGAGAGCTTCCGCGCCGGGTGTGTGGCCATCCTGTCCAACAGCGGCAACATGGTCAACACGATGGCCTCTTATCTCCAAAGCGCCGGCATGGGGATCAGCTATGGCATCTCCACGGGCAAGGACGTGCTGATCCTGCTGCCCGTGGGCGACCTGCTGGAATTGGCCGCCTCGGACGAACGGACGAAGATGCTCGTGCTCTACGTCGAGCCCGGCGGGCTGTACGAAAAACGCGCCGTCGAGATGCTCACGCGCACGAAGTTCTCCAAGCCGCTCATCGTGTACGTGACGGGTCAGATCCTCGCCACCCGCGACCTGTCCTTAGGCCACGCCGGCGCCGTCGTCGAGGGCGGGCAGACGTCCGCGCAGGCGAAGATGGCCCTGTTCGACGAGTACTTCGGCCTGCCGCCCTTCGACCCCGAGACGCGGTATCGCAAGAGCCCCAAGCTGACCAAAGGGCTGCGGCGCGGGCTGCGAATCACCACGCTGCACCACCTTCCCGCGGCGGCTAAACTGATCGGCGACATGCTCGGCATCGAACGCGACTTCCCGCCGGCCGAGCCGCTCCACCTCAACCCGTGGTTCGCCGACTACCGCGACCTGGCCAGGCGACTGCCCTCCCGTGTCATACTGCCCGCGGGCGCGATCCCGGAACCCTACGCCTCCTACGCCCGCGTGGCCACCGGCGAGCGGCTCGGGGCGACCCCCGTCCGCCGCAACATGCGAAACGCCAGCCACGCCTCCTCCAATGACGGCCGCATCACCCGCATCCACGGCTACTCGCTGGAAGACCAGATGGCCCAGGGCTCCTTCGTCCGCTCCGTGCTGCTGGCATGGACGGGCGAGCCGGTGACCCAGACGGAAGAGGAACTGCTGGCCCGCTGCTTCATCGCGGCCATCAGCAACGGGCCCGGCACGATCTCAGCCCAGGGCGTGAAGCTCTCGACGTCGGCGGGCAACGAGCCCAACACGGCGATCATCGCGGCCTTGGCGTGCATCGGGGACGTTCACGGGGGCAACGGGCGGCAGGCGGTGGACTACCTGCTCAAGGTCTTCCGCGACATCGACATCGCCGACCCGTACGATCGCAAGCATGGCATCGATCTGGACGACCTGGTGCACCGCGTGGTGGACCGGTTCGCCCAGGAGCGGGATGCCGCCAAGGACGCCGGGCGGGACTACGACCGCATCCCCTGCCTGGGCCACCCGATCTTCAAGGACGACGCGGTGAACTTCGATCCGCGCGAGCGAGTGGTTTCGCGGTTCCTCGAGGAACGCGGGCTGTACAACATCTTCCTGGACTTCTACCACCGGCTGACGCTGCGGCTGAAGGAAGTGGGTATCGCCCGGAACGTCTGGGCGGTGAACATCGACGGGGCGATCGCCTCGGTCGTGCTGGCGATGTGCTGGCGGGCGCTGCGCGAGAAGCGAATCACGATCCAGCGAGTGCGGAGCATCGCGTTCCTGGCTTTCGCGCTGGGGCGGGCGGCCGGGGCGGGCGGCGAGTTCCTCGACCACCAGGACTTCGGCTCCCCCATGGACATGCGCGTCGCCGTCGCCGACTGCGAGGTTCTCACGCGTCCGAAGGATTGACCGGAGGACGCCCGGGGGAAATGAAACGGCGCCTGAAGGATTCGCTCTTCAGACGCCGTTGGATGGACTTCGAACAAACGCGGTGTCCGCCTTCGGCGGATCGCTATACTTCATTCCCAGTTCCCAGTAACCCGTAACCAGTTACTCATTACTGATTACTGATTACTGGTTACTGATTACTGCTTACGGGTTACTTCTTCCTCCCTACGCCCGCGCCCCGCCGTTGCCGTAGTACTGCGGCAGGAATTCCCGGGCCTTGGCTTCCATTTCCTCGTCGCTGATGGTGGTCAGCCGGCCGTCCTTTTCGTACTGGTCGATGACCCAGCGGGCGAGCTTGTGGACCTTGATCTTGCTGATGCGGTCTTCACCCTTGAGGCCCAGGTGCTCGTTGACCCAGTGGGCCACGCCGTCGGCGCCGCTCTTGTCGGTGATGGCGACGCGGGGCGGGCAGGCCAGCAGCTTCTGGGTGTCGAAGATATTGTAGATCCGCTCGTCGCTGCGGAGTCCGCCGGCGTGAATGCCCGGGCGGGTAACGTTGAACGCCCGTCCGGCGAAGGGATAATTGTCCGGAATCGGCAGCCCGATCGATCGCATGTAGTCGGCCATCTCGGTGATGACCGTGGTGTCGATGCCGCACATCTCGCCCTTGATGGCGATGTACTCGAACAGGGCCGCTTCCACGGGCGGGTTGCCCGTGCGTTCGCCGAAGCCGAACATCGTGCCGTTGACGACGTCGCAGCCGTACAGCCAAGCCGTCGCGCCGTTCACGTGCACCTTGTGGAAGTCGTTGTGCCCGTGCCATTCGAGCCGGTCGCTGGGCACGCCGCACTCGCGGTTGATCTTGTACATGAGCTTGGGGATGCTCCGGGGCAGTTCGGCCCCGGGGTAGCTGACGCCGAAGCCCATCGTGTCGCACAGGCGGATCTTCACCGTCAGGGGCTCGGGGACGCCCTGGCTCATCTCCATGAGGCGGTCGATGAAGGGCAGCACGAACCCGTCGATGTCGGCCCGGGTGATGTCCTCGAGGTGGCAGCGGGGGCGGACGCCGGCCTCGAACGCCGCGGCGACGACCTCGCAGTAGGCGTCGATGCACGCCTTGGTGCTCTTGAACTTCAGCTTGTTGAAAATGTGGTAGTCCGAGCTGCTCGTCAGGATGCCGGTCTCCTTGAGCCCGGCCTCCTTGACGAGGCGGAAGTCGCCCTTGTCCGCCCGGATCCAGCCGGTGCACTCGGGGTACTTATGCCCCAGCGCACGGCAGCGGTCGAGGGTCTCGCGGTCGTTCTTCGTGTACAGGAAAAACTCGGTGTGCCGGATCACGCCCTGAGGCCCGCTCAGCCGGCTCATCATGTCGTAGATCTTCACCATCTGTTCGATGGTGTACGGCGGGCGCGACTGCTGCCCATCCCGGAACGTCGTGTCGCTGACGAGGATCGGACGCTTCTTGACGGCCGAGAAATCGAACTCGACCGGCTTGCCGTCGATCATCTCCACCACCGGGCCGGACAGATGGATCCGCGGCGGCAGGGTGTAGGGGAAGATGTCTTCCATCAGGTTGACTTCGGTGCGGTCAACCAGCGGGTGTTTCTTGCGTTCGTCCCTCATCGTAGGTCACTCCTGTGCGCTAGATCGCCGCGCCCTGTTCCTTGCAGACCTTGGTGATATACTCGACCGCCGACCCGATCGACGTGACCGACAGGGCCTCGTCCTCGTCCATCTCGATGCCGAATTCCTCTTCGAACATCGCGACCAGTTCGATCGACTGAACGCTCTCGGCGCCCAGGTCGGCGCCGAACTCGTCCGACGCTTTGATCCCGGCCGGATCGAGGTCCAGCACCCGCGCCGTCACCATCTTGACTCGTTCTTCCACTGTTGCCATGGCCAAAATCTCCCGATTTCCGTAGGGGGTCTATTTCCTCAACATGGCCTTTCGGCCCTTCTGAATGGCGGCATCTCTGGGTTCGGCGGTAAGTTGGAAGATCGCCTCCCACATGGCCTCTTCCGCGGGCGTCCACTTGGCGCCCCGCCGGCTCTTGGCGATGGCGGCCGTCGCGTACAGTTGCTTGCGACCGAACCCTTTCGTCACGTGACCGTCAATCAGCCACGCGAACGAGGGCAGGAACTTCTGGAGCGGCTGGCCGGTGGCCATGATCAACGCCATCGCCCCGACGTACGAACCGGTGTTCAGCAGCACGCCGACGGAGGTCTTGGTGTGGTCGCCGATCAGCGAGCCGACCTTCGTCGAGCCCGTGTCCACCGTCCGCTTGCCGTCCATGATGACCGACACGCTGGAGTAGTCGTTCTTCAGGTCGCTGTTGGTCGTCAGGGCGCCCAGGTTCACCCACTCGCCCACGTAGGCGTGCCCGAGGAACCCGTCGTGGTACTTGTTGGAGTGCCCGTGAACGATCGACTCCTCGACCTCGCCGCCGATCCGGCACATCGGGCCGATCGAGTTGCCCTCGCGGCACTTGGCGCCCAGCAGGATGCTGCCGGCCCCGATGAAGCAGGGGCCCTCGATCCGCGTGAACGGGTGGACGGTCACCTTTTCGTCCAGATAGACCGGCCCGTGCTCGGCGTCGATGACGACCATCGGGTGGATCTTCGCGCCTGGGGCGATGTAGACGTTCTTCGGGTCGCCACGGATCGCACTGGGCTGTTCCAGCGTGCCCTCGACGCCGCTGCGACCGCGGGCCTTGAACTCCCGTGTGATCTCCTCGCCGCACTGGAGCACGAGGTCCCACGTGTAGTTCCACACCGGCAGGTTCACGGTCTTGACGGGGACGATTTTCTTGGCCACGGCCAGGAAGGCTTCGAGGGTATCGGCCTTGCACTTGTCCGCTTCGGCCTTGCTCAGGCGGGCGTACATCACCTCGCCGTCGTCGCCGACGCCGATTTCGCCGGCGCCCGTGGGAGCCACGTCGAAGCCGGTGACCTTCACGCGTCCGTTGACCAGCAGCAGGTCGGCCCCGGCGAGCGTGGCCGGGTCATTGACCTTCATCGTCAGGGATTCGGCGAGGAAGGCCGCCATGTAAGGCTCGACGAAGCAGGCGGTCTCGGCCGGGCGGAGCTTGGCGATCAGTTTCTCGCCCAGGCTCGTCATGCCGCACCGCAGTTGCCAGATCGGCCGGCTCAGGGACAGGGGCTCGAAGTCAGCACGTTTGGCCGCCGAAGGTTCGATCAGGATCAGTCGCATGGGGGGTTCCGATTTCAGATCTCAAATCTCAAATTTCAAATCTCAAATCTCTAATTTCAAGGCCCGAGTCTCACATCTCAGATTTGAAATCTCAAATCTCAAATCTGAAATCTGAGATCTCAGATTTCAGATGTCAGTACGGCGCGTGGGGCTTCTTGGCCTGCACCCACAGGTAGTAGTCCAGCATCTTGAGCTTCGAGGCGGCCGGACGGTCGATGAAGACCGTGCACCGCGGGTGAAGCTGGAGGGCGCTGGCGGTGTTCATGGCGGTGATGGGGCCTTCGATCATGCCGGCGACGCACTCGGCCTTGTTGGCGCCGTTGGCGACCAGCAGCACCTGCTTGGCCTCCAGGATCGTCCCCACGCCCATCGTGATGGCGTAGATCGGAACGTCCTCGCGGCGGTCGAAGAACCGGGCGTTGTCGTTGATGGTGGGCTCGGCCAGGGTCTTCAGGCGCGTGCGGCTGTTGAGTGAGCTGGTGGGCTCGTTGAAGCCGATGTGCCCGTCGGACCCGATGCCCAGCACCTGCAGGTCGATCCCGCCGACTTCCTTGATCCGCTGCTCGTACCACTCGCAGAACGCCCGGTAGTTGCCCGTCGTCCCGGAGGGCACGTGCGTGTTCTGGTGCTGAATATTGATGTGCTGGAAGAGGTTCTTTTCCATGAACGTGCGGTAGCTCTGCGGGTGGGAGGCCGGCAGCCCCACGTACTCGTCCAGGTTGAACGTCGTCACGTGGGTGAAGTCCAGCCCTTCCTCGCGGTGCATCCGCGCCATCTCGGCATACAGCCCCAGGGGGGTCGAGCCGGTGGCCAGCCCGAGCACGGCATTGGGCTTGGCGTTGAGAACGTGGCGCATCAACGCCGCGGCGGCCTTGCTCACTTCCTCGTACGTTTCCTTGATTACCACTTCCATCGTCAGTTCCTTTCCCATGCCAAGTGCGGCGGCGGCGGCCGGCCTCCAGGCCGACCCGACCCGCTGCGGGCAGCGAGGCAGTTTACCAAACCCCCACGCAATTGCAACCCCCCCTCCGATAACTTCTACTCCCCCCACGCACCCGCCACCCCCCCTTCCCGGCGGCAGCGTCAATGGACAACCGTGCCGACGCGACCCCAGCGGAGGCGGCCGGGGGAAGTCGACAGCGGACCCAAGGGCCGACTGTCCGTCTCCTGGACCTCGCGCGACGCGTAGACCACCCCCGCCAGGCCGATCACCGATTGCACATCCGTCAGGCCCCACATACGGCCATCCAGGCTCTTCTGAGGATCGTCGCCCAGAAGGAAGATCTTCCCCGGAGGGACCACAAGAGGGTATGCGGGCGTGAATCGGGCATATTGTGTCCGATAGAATCCCCGTAGCGAGTCGGCGAGCCTGAGGTCATTGACGTAGACCCCGCCGTCCTTCATGTCCACCCGGTCGCCCTCGACGGCGGCCACCCGCTTGATCGCGACGTCGGTGTCGCGGAAATACCGCTGCGCCGTGGATTCATCCAATCCCATCGTGGCGGCGGGGCCCCGGAAGACGACCACCTCGCCGCGGCGCGGCGGGCGGAACCGTAGCGTGATCTTGTCGATCAGGATCCGGTCTCCCGGCAGGATCGCCGGTGACATGCTGCCGGTGGGAACATAGACGGCCTCCACGACGCCCGCTCGGACTCCCAGGGCCACGCCGACGGCGGCGGCGGCCAGCAGCAGGTAACAGCCCGCGGCCCGCCAGAAGGACGTCCGGAGGCGTTCCCGGACCAGGAGAATCGCGAAGACGAGCCCGGCCAGGCCGATCCCGATGGCGACGCCCAGCGGGGCCCGGGAGGCCAACTCGCCGGCGAGGATCGTGACGGCGCCGAGCACGTACAGGAGGAGCATGGTACCGTACGCCCGCCACCACGTGATGCCGCTGACGCGAACGATCCGGGCGGCCAGGTAGAGCAACGCCGGATTGGCCAGGAGCATGAGGACAGCAAAGACGGCATATATGAGTGCAGCCATGACGGACTCCGATCCGGCCCGGGGGCTCAGGGCCCGCCGGCGCCGAGGAATGATCTTATCCGGCGAAGGACGGACTGGCGACCGGAAAACCGCGACGCGGGCGGGCGATTATCGCTTCGCCTGAGCGTGCAGGCCCACGATCCGGCCCGACAGGGCCGCCGTCATCGCCCCGCCGGCGTAGGGGGCTTCGGCCACCACGATCACACGTTTGAACCCGGCGGCGAGGATCGCCCCGAGGTAGTCGTGCTTGAAGGCCGCCACGTCCAGCCACGACGCCCAGACCTCCAGCCCGGGCGCGTGAGGGTCGGGCAGGCTGCCCTTGAGCACCAGGTCCGACACGGCCAGCCGCCCGCCCTCTTTCAGCACGCGATAGGCCTGGCCGAACGCCGCCAGCTTGTCCGGGGCGTAGTTGACCGCGCAGTTGCTGATCACCACGTCGACGGCGCCGTCGTCGACGGGCAGTTTCTCCATCGCCCCCACCCGGAACTCGACGTTGGCGAACCCGCCCTCGGCGGCGAACGCCCTCGCCTGATCGAGGGCGGCCGCGTCTGTGTCCACGCCGATCACCTGGCCCGCGGGCCCGACGGCGCGAGCAGCCAGGAACACGTCCAGCCCCGTCCCGCAACCCATGTCCAGCACGGTCTGCCCCGGGTGCAGGGCCGTCAGGGCTATGGGGTTGCTGCACCCCCTCGCGGCCTTGGCGGCCCCGGCGGGCACGCTCGCCAACTCCGCGGCCGAATACCCGGGCAAGTCCCCCGCCCCACCGGCGGCCCGGCAACTGCCCCCGTCCCGAAACATCCGCCGCGCCCGGTCCTTGTGCGTCATCTCGCCGCTCCTTGCACCCCCGCCCACTCCGATTCCCAGTTCCTTATCATCTTCTTATTCGTGACATTCGTGTCCATTCGTGTCATTCGTGTTCTTCCCCCCCGCGCCTCTGCCGGGCAAACTCATCCCGCACCAGCTCGATGTCCGGCAGGGCGTTTATGAACCCGCGGCCGTAGGGCTTGGTCACGATCCGGTGGTCGAGCACGACGACGATGCCCGTGTCGGTGGACGAGCGGATCAGCCGCCCGAATCCCTGCTTGAAGCGGATGATCGCCTCGGGGAGTTGGTATTCGTTGAAGGGGTTTCCCCCGGCCTGGCGGATGGCCTCGATGCGGGCCTCCACCACCGGGTCGTTGGGCACGGCGAAGGGCAGCTTGGCGATGATCACGTTGCCCAGGGCCTCGCCCGCAACGTCCACGCCCTGCCAGAAGCTGGTCGTGCCCAGCAGGACCGAGCGGCTCTGTCGGCGGAACGCCGCGAGCATCTGGGTGCGGGGCAGGCTCTGCCCCTGCACGAGGAGCTGGTAGTCGCCGGCGGCGCAGAAGCTCTCCAGTTCGCCCGCGGCGGCCTGGAGCATCGCGTAGCTGGTGAAGAGCACGAAGCAGCGGCCTTGCGTCTTGGCGACGTAATACTCGATCGCCCGGCAGGCCGAGGGCACGAACGTGCGGAGGTCGTTCACGTCGCCCAGCCGCGTTTCCACGTACAGGCGGGCCTGGCGGCGGTAGTCGAAGGGGCTGCTCAGCAGCAGCTCCCGCCCGGCCTCCAGCCCCAGGCGGCGGCGGATGTAGTCGAACCCGTGGCGGTCGCCCCTCGCGGTGGCCAGCGTGGCGCTGGTGAGGGTGGCGCTGTTGACCTCGTCGAACACCAGCGTGCGAAGGATGGCCGACACGTCGATGGGCGACCCGGCCAGCGTAACGAGGGGCCTCCCCTGGCCCGGACGGGCGGAGACCCAGTAGACGTGTTCGGGGCGGGCCTGGCTGACGAGCAGCTCAGTCGTTTCGGCCATCTGGGCGGCCCGTTGCTGATAGGCCAGAATTTCCAGGGCCTGCTCGTGGTCTTTGTATCGTTTGCCCAGCTCGCCCAGGGCGGCGGCGACGTCGGCGAGGGCGGGCGAAAGGTCGTTGACGACCACCCCCGGGCCGGTGATCCGCCCGCTGGGCGCCACCGCGGGCGATTCGGCGGCGGCCAGGGCGTCGAAGAACCGCTCGGAGGCCTGGGCGGCGCGGTTGACAGCCGCGATGGCTTCCATCGCGTCGATGAGCGCCAGCAGCCCGCGGTCCGTCCGGTCGTTGTAGAGTTCCCGCAGCAACACGCCCGCCGACGCCGACGTAACGCTCGTGCTGAAATGCTCCCCCGCCACGCCCTCGAGCGTGTGGGCCTCGTCGAACACGACGGCCTCGTAGTCGCCCAGCAGCTCGGCCACCTCCCCCTGCCGCAGCGCCAGGTCGGCGAAGAACAACGCGTGGTTGACCACGAGGATGTCCGCAGCGGCCATCTTGCGCCGCGAGGCCAGGAAGTGGCACTTGTCGTAGTACCTGCACTTGCCGCCCTGGCAGAGCCCGGCCTGGGCGCACACCTTGCTCCAGACGTCCTCGCTGAGGGGGAAGTCGATCTCCTGTCGGCAGCCCGTCCGTGTCGCCATCGCCCAGGCCGACAGGGCCTCGAGAGTCTCGAGCTGCGTGTCCCGCGAGAAAAGCGTGTCGCGGTGTCGGACGGTCTGGGTCATGCGGCCCAGGCAGAGGTAGTTGCTCCGCCCCAGGCCCAGCTCGGCGGTGAAGGGCACGCCCATGACCTCGTGGAGGAAGGGCAGGTCCTTGCCGATCAGTTGCTCCTGGAGGGCGATGGTGCAGGTGGAGACGATCAGGCGTTTTCGCTGCTTCGCGACGCGGAGGATCGCCGGGACGAGGTAGGCGAAGCTCTTGCCCACCCCCGTGCCGGCCTCGACGATCAGGTGCTCGCCCTCCTCCAGGGCGCGGGCGACCGCCTGGGCCATCTCCAACTGCTGCGGACGCGATTCATACCGCTCCAGCCGCTGGGCGATGCGCCCGCTCGGGCCGAGGATATCGTCCACGTCGCCGGTCATCGCGGGGCGGAGGCGGCCTGCATGGTCGTGGGCGCCACCTTCGTCGGATGGATCAGCTTGCCGGCAAACGCCAACGTCCCCCAGAGCCCGCAGAGAATCACGATCAGGGTGATGATCGTCGCCAGGATCGTCAGGAACGTCCGCCCGCGAACCACGGTGGAGTGCATCGAGTCGATCACGCGGTCCTTGGCCAGGGTGAGCATGGCCAGCAGAATCGCCCCGACGGTCGGCCAGATGCTGATCGAGTGGATCCCGCTGTACCAGAACACCCCGTTGCTGACCTGGTGAGGCCTCTGGGACGGCGTGATGATGTAATAGCGGATCTTGTTGCCCTGCACCTCGACGCGCCCGTTGACGGCCTCGCCGCCGACGTACATATAGATCAACGTGAATGCCAGAAAGTTCACCAGGCCCAGACTGATGACCCAGATGCAGATCCTGCTACGGCGGTCCATGGCCTCGCCCGGTTCCATCAGGTATCTCCGATCGCGGGGACGCCCCGCGGCCCGATTATAGCCCCCTTCCGCTGTCAAGGAAACACTCAACTGACTCATCCCCCGTTTCAGCGAGGCAAGAGCCAGTGGCGACTCATTCCCGACCGCCCTGGTGGAAGGCCCTTCCGTGCCGCTAGACGCGGGGGGCCCGCCCCCCGTGCCCCCCGGGATTTATCGCCTTGCCGCCTGCCGGCAGGCCCGAAAGCGAAAAATCCCGGGGGCCACACTCGACGGGCGGGCGAGAGAGGAAACGAATGAACATGGCCGGGTCTGTTTGAAGTGGATATTCTTCTTTTGTTCGCGGTGTTCGCGGCTATCCCTTCGCCCTGGACTACCGCCGGAGGCGTTGGATGCGGAACACCGCCGGCCAGACGCCGGTGATCTCGTGGCGGTCGAACGTCTCGGCGGGGTAGCGGCTGTTGAGGGGCTGAAGGCGGACGGCGTCCGGGCCGTCCTGGTAGACCCGCTTGAACTTCGTCTCGCCGTCCTGGAAGCGGACGAAGCAGTCGTCGCCGTTGTCGGCGGGGGTGTTGGGGGAGAAGACGACGATGTCCCCCTCGACGTAGGCGGGCATCATCGAGTCGCCGACCACCCGGGCGGCGAAGGCCTGCTCGTCGCTCACGTCCGGGCAGCGGACGTATTCGTCGGCGACGCTGGGCGGGTAGCCCAGGTCGGTGAAGTCCCTCGGATAGCCGGCGGTGACCTCGTTGATCACGGGCACGAGGCCCTTGGGCAGGACAGGCACGACGTTGCCCCGCCCGGCGGGCGCGGCCGTTCCGGGCGGTGGGGCCGCCTCGCCCTCCTGAAGAAGCGAACGCAGGCGGTGGACTTCCGTCGACAGGGCCTCGTGCTCGCTGCGGATGTCATCCGGGGTCCGTGACAGGTGGGCCACCTTCCGCAAGGCCCCCTCCTCGAACCCCAGCACCTCCTCCAAGGCCGTCAGCACCCGATCCGTCGGCGAACCCCGGGCCTTGCCTGTTTCGATCGTGGACAGGTAAGGCTTCGATATCCGCGCCCTCGCGGCCACCTGCGTCTGGGTGATGCCTCGCTCTTGACGACGTTGACGGATCATTTCGCCCAGCATGGGGGGACTCCGGGGAGTCAGTAACCAGTAATCAGTAACCAGTAATCAGAAGGATGATACCGCTGATTCACTGGTTATGCAATCAGAATATTAGTTGGTTGTGTAAATAACTAATGGGAAGCGAAGTGGTTGAGGATGGCGGAGCGAACATCCGATATCTGATTGGAGGGACATGACTTGATCGCTTCTATGCCACCCCGGGCGCGGGTCAGTTGGACCCGGGAGACCAGGATCGAGTCGCCCAACTCGCCGTGGTCGAATACCTTTCGGTGGGGCCGCATGCCGTCGGTCTCCCAGACCTCCGCCACACGCCGTTTCACAGGGCCCCGGCCGGTGAGGGAGAGAAAGTAGATCAGGTTCATGCGACGGAATGCCTCCTCGCCCAGTGCGTTGTCCTTGTGCAACTGGTCGGCGGCCTGGTCGAATGTGTCGGCGTGGAGGTTGGTCGCGAGCGTATGCCCGGCCGTGGGCAGTTCGAAGAACGCGCGGATGGCCTCATCCCACAGATAGGCGTAGTAGGGTCCGGGGCTGATTTCGTGGCAGATGTAGCAGCGGCGGGTTCGTTGGCCCCGGTCGCCCAGGGCGGCGTGGATGGCGTCCAGGCCGTCGGCGACGGCGAGTTCCACGCCGGCGGGAACGAAGTTCAGCAGCGCCCCCATCACGGTAGTCTTGCCCGCTCCGCCCGGCAGTGCGCCGATCATGAACGACGCCCCGCCCCCGATGGCGGCCAGGGAATACGCCGCCAGTTCCTCCGTGATCGTGCCGGCGGCCAGCAGGTCCTTCACCGATAGCATCCGCCCGCCCCGCTGATTGCAGCGGTCAATCTCCCGGCAGTGCTTCCGGATGTCGTCGCCCATGGTCGTCACAAGCCTCCCTCCAGGTTATTGGGCCGACGGATCAGCCGCGAACAACGCGAACAGAACGAACCTACGGCAGGGCCGGACGGTGCCGGGGCGGTTGGGCCGACGCCGACCTTCCCGGTCCTTATCCCTCTTCTTCCGTTGTTCGCGATGTTCGCGAAGTTCGCGGCCATCCCGACCTGCAAGTGTCCTACCAGTTGTCCGTCCGGAACGGACTGGCCGGCAGGCCGGCGGAGTTGCACAGGTTCGGGTTGGCGGTCTTGGTCCAGCCGAAGCGGACGGCGGCGGGCTTGGGCACCCCGTCGACGGACACGACGACCTTGTTGCCCTGAATGACGGCCTTGGCGGGCACGAACTTGCGGTTCTCCCCGGCAATCTGGAACTCAGTGAGATCCTTGCCGTCGCGGCTCTTGAGCCCCTCGCCGACGTGGTCGAAGCTCAGGACCACCTTGTCGCCCTCGACGGTCATCGCCTTGTAGAGCGGGCCCGAGTAGACCAGGTCCTTGCGGCCGTACGTCTTCGCCAGCGCCCACAGCGCCAGCCGTTTGCCGACGCTCTGCTTGTCCTGCGGGTGAATGTCGTTGACGTTGCCGGTGACGTCCGTAATGACGGCCATGCCGGTATTGGGGATCTTCAGGCTCTCGACCTGGGCCTGCCAGACCTTGGGCAGTTCGCCCTCGCGGTAGCCGGCGAACGGGGCCAGTTGGACGAACAGGAAGGGGAACTCGCCCTGGCCCCACGCCTTCCGCCACCCGCCGATGAGGGCGATCATTTTCTTCTCGTAGAGAGGCCCGTCGCCCTGCATGACGTTGCTCTCGCCCTGATACCAGATCGCCCCGCGAATGGCCAGCGGCACGAGCGGGTGGATCATGGCGTTGTACAGCACGGTCGGGGCCTGGTTACTCAACGGGTGCCCCGGGCCGGCCTGGGACGGGAGGGCCTTGGCCTGCTCGGCCAGCGGCTTCAGCTCCGCCTGGCTCTCCAGGGCCCCCAGCGGAATCCACGGCTCGATAAACGTCCCGCCCCAACTCGTGGCGATCAGTCCCACGGGGGTCTTCAGCTCCTCCTGCAGATTCCGCCCGAAGTAGTACAGGGCGGCGGAGAAGTCCTTCACCGTCTGCGGGCTGCACTCCACCCACCGCGCGTTCACGTCGTCGCCGGGGGTCGGAGAGACCGTGTTGGGAACCAGGAACAACCTCATGGTCGGGTGATTCGCCGCGGCGACTTCCGCCCCACCGTTGG
>JAPLNA010000140.1:0-1793 GCA_026693065.1 Planctomycetota bacterium | reverse complement strand
GCCGCCCCGCCCACCCCCCACTGCATGTTCGACTGCCCCGAGCCGACCCAGACCCCCCCGACCAGCACGTTGTCCAGGACGATCTCGTTGACGCCCTTGACGACCATCTTCACGGGCTTGTCGCTGGCGGGCATGCGGTCGAGCACGACCTTCCACCGCCCGTCCGCCCCGACCAGGGCCGCCTTGCTCTGGCCCGGAACGCTCACCGTGACCGCCCCGCCCGGGCCGCCCCACCCCCACACGGGAACCGGCGCCCCGGCCTGGAGCACCATGTTACTGCCGATAACGGCCGGTACGCGGACGCCCGTGGCCGGAGCGGCCGGGGGGGTGCACCCCGCCATCAGCAGTCCCGCCACGCCCGAAACCACAAGCCCCAATCCGACTCGACGAAGAATGGTCATTCGCCTGTTCCTTTCTTTGATGTCGGCCGTCTATTCGCCGACACAAACCCCATCGCTTATACACTCTCGCCCCCCCGCCGTCCAGCCCCAACTGGCCCGCCAAGGCCTTGCTTTCCACCCCCACCCGGTGGTATCCTCCTGCCACTGTGATCGCGGGATGGCTCTGTACAACGATGCTGGCTGACGACCCGATACTGGAGCAGGCGTGGTACCTCCAGCACTGGGCGGCGATGGCCATCGCCCTGACCTGCCTGTCGCTGGTGGCGTTCGTGGTACTCTGGTTCGCCAAGTACATCCGGATCGTCCTGAACCTGTTCTGCGACACCCCCCCGCCCCTGTCCATGGGCCCGCTCGATTTCCAGCGCCTCGACGGCGAGGAGATCCGCTTCCGCAGTTTCGACGGCATCAGCCTGCGGGGGATGTACGTCCGCACCGCCGACCGCGCCGCCCTCAAGGGCACGATCGTCTTCTGTCACGAGTACGGCTCGGACATGCACAGTTGCGCCCGCTATACCCGCCCGCTCGTCGAGGCCGGGTTCGATATCTTCACCTTCGACTACCGCGGGCACGGCGAGAGCTCCTGCACGAAGAACTACCAGCAGATCCAGTGGCCCAGCGACAAGGAGCTCGAAGACACGCTGGGCGCGTGCGCGTTCGTGCAGTCCGAACTGGCCGCTCAGGGGCGTAACCAGGACATCGGGGTATTCGGCATTTCGCGGGGAGCGGGGGCGTCCCTTCTGGCGGCCTGCTCCGACGACAATATCAAGGCCATCGTCTGCGACGGCGCCTTCTCCACCGACGCCACCGTCATCGCCCTCATGCGGCGGTGGGCGCACATCTTTTCCAACGCCAAGCTCATCTACCAGCGGCACTCCGACCTGTTCTGGCGGATCCTCTACTGGCTGACCATGCGGTTCGCCCAGAGCAAGCTCGGGCGCCGCTTCCCGTCCGTCCGCCTGGCCCTGCGGGACCTGTCCCCGCGCCCGATCCTGTTCATCCACGGGCAACGCGACAGTTACATCCGCGTCGAGCAGACCCGCATCCTCTACGCCGACGCCCCCGAGCCCAAGTACCTCTGGATCGTCGACAAGGCCAAGCACAATCAGTCCGTCATCATCCAGCCCGAGCAGTACGCCGCCCGCACCATCGCCTTTTTCCGCCGCTACCTCGCCGACGAGAGCGTCGACGAATCCCAGATCGCCGACCCCAAGAGCCTCGAGGTCGACTGAGAACCCTCGCCCCATTCCCATTTCCTGTTTCCTGGATCTCATCCCGAAAACGTGGTGGATCCCTTGGGGGCGCTGCCCCCAAACCCCCGAAGTTTATCGCTTCTATGAACAGACGTTGCCTGTCAAGCCAGATCTACGATTTTCCTGTCAGCCGTCCATAGGG
>JAPLNA010000139.1 GCA_026693065.1 Planctomycetota bacterium | reverse complement strand
TGGGCAACGCCACCGATCCCCAGCGTGGCGGCGGCAAGACCGTCTTGGGGGAAACGAAGATGGTTCCCGGCCAGTGGGTTCACCTCGCCGGCGTGTACGACGGGGCCACCGTGAAGCTGTACGTGAACGGGCATCTGGAACGGGAAGAGAAATACTGCGGGCAGATCCGTTCCGACCGAGCGCCGGTACACCTGGGCGGCGGCAAGCTGTTCGGCGTGGACTGGGGCAACCACTTCACCGTCCACGGAACCATCGACGAGGTGATGATCTTCAACCGCGCCCTGTCGGCGGCGGAGATCCGCCGGATCTGCCAGTAAGGCCACACTCCGGGGCGCCGTTGCCGGCCCGGGTGTCGGCGTCGTACATCGTCACCGGGATAACTCTTTGCCGTACCTGGTAGGGCTCTGGTTGCCAGCAGCGAGCGGATCGGCTCCCTCGTGCTCCCGCACGGGGATGCAATACTCATCGAGTGAACTAGATTCCTGGAGCGGAAGAAGGTCTGGTTGTCCCTCTTTCCTCTTGAAAGAGTCTCTGCAGGATCAAGACCCAATCCTGGGCACTGGGTTTTGGCGGGACGTCCCATTCGCCCTTCGGGGCTCGGACCTCGATAGCGGCACCTGGGTATTCGCCTTTTCGCGGGTCGAACCAGCGGGCCTTGTACATCGCCGTCGGGTCGAGATGCTTCAGCGTGCCCTTCGACGCCGCCCCGTAGAAATAGGCCACGTACAGCCGGTCCTCGACGGTGGCGAGCACGCAGGGCTCGGGGTCCTGCCACGCGGCCCAGGCAGGGTCGGAAAAGCGCGGGGTCAGTGCCGGCCAAGGCAGGCGGAGAAAGAAGTCCTTGAGCACGCGCATCTGAGCGGACCCCGGCAGGGCCATGCCGGCGTACCAGCCGGCCGTTCGATAGTTGTAGTCCTTCCAGCGGGTGTCGGCCGGATCCCACTTCAGCGCCCACACGCCAGCGGCCCCGTAGGTGTAACCGGCGCAGCCGCAGAGCATCGCTTTCCAGGCCGACACGCGGGCGTCCTTGGCGTCGGCGACGGCCCCGCAACAATCCAGCTCTTCGTACATCGCCTCGGTTTCCACGATGGGTTTGATCGGGCGGAACGCGTAGTAGCCGGCGTAGCGTTGCTGGGGCGTGAGAGGGACGTTGCGGTGCCCGCCCTGGAGCGCAAACCACGTGTGCCAGGGCTCGCCTCCCAGCGGCAGGGAACCCACGTCGCCCACGACCTGGTGCCCGGACTGGGGATGGTGGTATCCGTCGGCTTGCGCGATGTCCTTGGCGACGGCCTGCCAAGAGGCCAGCCGATTTCCCCCGCCGTCGGGCATGTTCATCTCCTGGCAGGTAATCCAGACCACCGGGTGCGCGCCATAGCGGGCGACCAGGTATCGCGCCCACCGTCGCAGGTCGTCGACTGGGAGGGCTACCGAGTCATTGTAGTGGCCAAACCCCAGGGCGATCACAATGCCCTGCCGGGCGAGGGTGTCCATCTGAACGTCAAACACGCTCGCGAACCGCTCCGGGTTGATCTGGGTATACGGCGACGACCACCACGCCGGGTCGACCGCCAATGGATAGGTCTGATAGACGGTGAAGCCCTTGGTCTTGCGGTCGGCAAGCAAATGCTGGAACTGCCCGCCGAAGGGGCAGGCCTTGCCGCGGTGGGCCGGATGGTTGCACGCGTCGACCCGCTCGGTGTCGGGCATCTGC
>JAPLNA010000138.1 GCA_026693065.1 Planctomycetota bacterium | reverse complement strand
TTGCGGTAGTAACAGTTCTTCCAGGTGATCTTGGCGGCGGCTTCGTAGGCGCGTTTCTGGGCCTCGGCGATCGTCGGTCCCAACGCCGTCACGCCCAGCACGCGCCCGCCGGTGTTGACAAGCTTGCCCTCGACCATGGCGGTGCCGGCCTGGAAGACCTTCACGCCCTCCATGGCGTCGGCGGCCTCGATGCCGGTGATCGCGTGCCCCTTGTCGATCGGGCCGGGGTAGCCCCCCGAGGCCATCACCACGCACACCGCCGCCCGCTCGTCCCACTCCAGCGTCACCTCGTCCAGGCGGTGCTCGGCGACGGCGACCATCGCCTCGACCAGGTCGCTCTTGAGCCGCATGAGGATGGGCTGGCACTCGGGGTCGCCGAAGCGGCAGTTGAACTCGATGACCTTGGGCCCGGCCGTCGTGAACATCAGCCCGGCGTACAGGATGCCCTCGTAGCGACCGAAGTCCCGCCGCATGCCGTCCACGGTGGGCACGAGGATCTCGCGGATGATGCGGTTCATGGCCTGCTCGTCGCAGACGGGCACGGGGCTGTAGGCCCCCATCCCGCCGGTGTTGGGCCCGGTGTCCCCGTCGCCGATGGGCTTGTGGTCCTGCAGCGGCTCGAGCGGGTAAATCGTCTTGCCGTCGCACAACGCCAGCACCGTCACTTCCGGGCCGTTGAGTTTCTCCTCGATCAGCACGGTCTTGCCCGCGTCCCCGAAGACCTTCTTCTCCATCATCTCTTCCAGCGGCTTGATGGCCTCGAAGGGCTCGTTGCAGACGACGACGCCCTTTCCCTTGGCCAGCCCGGCGGCCTTGACGGCCACGCCGTGGTCGCGGCTGAGGACGTACTCCTTCGCCGCCGCCAGGTCGGTGAAGATCCGCGCCTCGGCGGTCGGAACGGCCGCCGATCGCATGAGTTCCTTGGCGTAGGCCTTGTCGGCCTCGATCCGCGCCCCCGCCGCCGTCGGGCCGAAGCACAGGATGCCGGCCGCTCGCACCGCGTCGCCCAGCCCCGCCGCCAGCGGCTCTTCCGGACCGATCACCACAAGACCGATCCCCTTGTCCTTGGCGAAGGCGACGATCGCGGCCTGGTTGTCCGGGTCGATGTCAACGTTCAGCCCCTCCTGGGCCGTGCCCGGATTGCCCGGGGCGATGTAGAGCCTCTCGCACAGCGTGCTCTGCTTGATCTTCCACGCCAGGGCATGTTCTCGTCCGCCGTTGCCAATCAGGAGAATCTTCATCGGGAGTCCTTTCGCCGCTTCCAACTCACAGGAGCGTGCCTGTGTGTCCAAACTCTCAACCCGCCGAGCCGACTGGGGGCTCTGCCCCCAGCCCCCCGGAGTTTATCGCTTTGGATTGTCTTGGCCAACCTCGTATCATCTATACCTGTCGCCGCCTGCTTATACTCTTCACAAAAGGTCGTTCATTCCCGCGCGTTTGCGCAACTTGTCGATCTCCCGCGTCAACTGCCCGGCCACCTGGGTGTCGGGGAAGCGGTGGATGAGATCCTCGGCCACCTCGACGGCCTCGGCGAATCGCTTCCGCTCGATCAGGTCGGCGACGCGGTCCCGCAGTTCGCGAACTTCCTCGATCCGCGCGTTTTCCTCCAGCAGCAGGATAGTCGGGCGGACTTCCTCGGCCTGGCGGCTGCGGGGATGTTCGGACACAAGCTCCCGGGCCGCGTCCAGGGCCCTACGCCACTGCCGGCTCTCGGCGTATTGCCGCACCTCCGCCAGCATCCGCCCTCGCTGCTCCTCCCGGAACGCCGAGGCCTCGCTGCGGACGGAGTCCGCGAAGGCCTTCGTCTCCTCCGTCACGCCCAGCCGCTCGATCATGCTCTCGACGGCGGCCTCGGCGCGGTCGTAGTCGGCCACCGCCATCATGTCCTCGACGGTCTTCTGGAGTTTGGCGAACTCGACCGCCGCCAGGCCGGCCTGGGCGGCTTCGTCGGTCGCCGACATCCAAACAACCGTTGCTGCCGCCGGCGCTTATGACTATGGCCAGCCGCTGACGGCTTTCCTAGCGATCGACCGGCTCATCA
>JAPLNA010000137.1:8080-17133 GCA_026693065.1 Planctomycetota bacterium | reverse complement strand
GGCGGCGGCGTTGCCGGGGTGGGCCTTGTCGGCGGATTCGAGAATCGCCCGGGCCTGGGGGTAGTCTTCGAGTTTTCGGGCCGCCCCGGCCAGGGCGGGGGCCAGAACGTCCGCGCCGGGGCTCTTGGCTACGGAGACGGCCTCCCAGACGCGGCGGGGCATGCCGCGGTCGCCGGAGGCCACGCACAGCATCTGGGCCATGGCGGGCCGGTGTTTCTCCTGCGACCGCTCGCGGGCGAGCGAGACGAGGAGTTTCTCCGCCGGGTCGAACTTGCCGGTGGCGATCAGGGCGCGCATGAGCAGTTCGGCGGCGACCGGATCGCTCCGGTTGCGGCGGTGGGCGCCCTCCAGCAGGGGGATGGCCTGGTCGTATCGCCGCAGAGCCACCAGGACCGCGCCCCGCATCGTCATCAGGCGTTCGGCGTCGAGGATCAGCGGCTTGAGGAGGGGGCGGGTGGCGTACTCTCGCCCGTGCTGGTCGGCCCAGGCGGCGAAGCGGTCGTAGCAGTCGAGGGAGGCCTGGTATCGGCCCTGGTCTTCGAGCATTCGCCCCAGCAGGAGAAGGGCCTCGGCGGCGCGGGGTTCTTCCGGGGCGGCCTGCGTGCACGCCAGGGCCGTCCGGAGGAACGTGATGGCCTGGTCGGTCTTGTGCTCGGCGGCGGCCAGCCGACCCAGCAGCAACTGGGCGGTCAGGTCGTCGGGGCCCTGCGCGATGGCGAGGGTGAGATACTCCCGGGCCTGGCCCGTGCTGCCCAGCCCCGAGTAGGCCAGCCCGAGAGCGCGGTGAATCCGCGGGTTCTTGGGCTCGATGCGGATGGCCTGCTGCAAGGCCGGAAGCGCCTCGGCGTAGCGGCGAAGCTTGATCTTCTCCTCGGCGCCCTCGACGTCCTTGCGGACCTGGTCGCCCAGGAAATTGGCGCCGGGGGCGTTGGTGGGACGCACGATGACGGGTTTGAGGTCGCCCAGGGGCTGGAGGGCCTTGTCGGGCAGGGCGGCTGGGGCGGCCGGAGCGGGCCGCGTGGCCGGGGCGGACTCCGGACCCGCCGGGCGGGTCGTCGCCGGCGGCTCACAGCCGCACAGGCTCGCCGCCGTCAGCACCCACACCGCGATGAGACACGCCTTGGCCATGTTCAGGGGATGACTTTCTTGAGGGGATAGGTAATGATACCGGTGGCCCCGGCCCGGCGGAGGAGGGGGACCAACTCGCGCTCGATGCGTTCCTCGACGATGACCTCCAGGGCCACCCACGCCTTGTCGGCCAGCGGGGAGACGGTGGGGCTCTTCTCCGCCGGCAGGATCTTCGAGACCTCCGCCAGGCGGGCTGTCGGAACGTTCATCTTCAGCCCGACCTTGCCGTAGGCGGTGATGGCGCCCTGCAGCAGCAGGGCGATGTTCTCGATCTTCTCGCGTTTCCACGGGGTGGCCATCGCTTCGGTGTTGGCGATGAACCGGGTGGTGGAGGTCAGGAGGGTGTCGATAACCCGCAGGTTGTTGGCCCGCAGGCTTGAGCCGGTCTCGGTCACGTCGACGATGGCGTCGATGAGCCGGGCCTTGACCTCGGTGGCGCCCCAACTGAACTCGACCTTCACGTCGACGCCCCGGGCGGCGAAGTACTTCTTCGTGACGTTGACCAGTTCGGTGGCGATGATGCCCCCGGCCAGGTCCTCGGGCTTCTGGACGGCGCTTTCCTCGGGGACGGCCAGCACCCACCGGACGGGGCGGCGCTGGATCTTGGCGTAGACCAGCTCGGCGACTTCGACCACGGTGGCGTCGTTCTCAACGATCCAGTCGTGGCCCGTCAGCCCGGCGTCGATCACGCCGTCCTCGACGTAGCGGGCCATTTCCTGGGCGCGGAACATCATGGCGCCCATTTGATCGTCGTCGATGGTGGGGGTGTAGCTGCGGGAGGAAACGCTGATGTTGAAACCCGCCCGCGCGAACAGATCGAGCGTGCTTTCGTGGAGGGAGCCCTGCGGGATTCCCAGGATCAGCTTATCCGACGGCGTTCTGTGCCTCATGCCTCAGTCCTCTAGTCCTTCTCAGAAATGGGGGCCTACTTCTTCTTACGTTTGGCGCCGGCGGTGCGTTTGGCGGTTTTGACGGCCTTGGCGTGGGCGGCGGCTTTGGCCTTGGCGGCCTGGAGGGCGAGCTTGGCGTCGGCCTTGGCCTGGCGGGCCTGCTCGGCGGCGGCCTTGACGGCGGCGGCTTCGGCCTGCGCCTTGGCTTTGGCGTCGGCGATAACCTTGGCGGCGGCCTCCGCCTTCGCCCGCGCCGCCGCCTCCTCGTGACGCTTCTTCTCCAACGCCTTGGCGTTCTTCTCCACGTACGACCGCAGGAACTTGTGCACCGCCGCGTCGTTCTTCTGCGGCACGATCCGTTCCAGGAACTTCTGCACGTCGTCGATCGTGCTGCCGGGGGCCGCCAGGTCGTTCATCTCCAGAACTTCCACCACCGTCCCGTCCACCGGAACGGCGTGCCCGTCGAAACACGTCATCGTGAGCCTCGCCGCGGCGAAGGGCTCCAGCCCCAGTTCGCCCAGGTGACGGCGAAGGTCCTTCTTGGTCAGCTTGTACATGTACTCCGTCGACAACTGCGACTGCTTGTTGAAGATGCCGTTGAGGGCGTTGACGAGGCTTTCGGCCTTGGTTCGCACGTTGGGCAGGTCGCGCCCGAGGCAGTCGACGATGTCCTTGACAGGGGCGGCGCGGAGTTCGTTGAAGTCCACGAACTCTTCCTCGATGACGGTCATCGCGGCGGCGGCGCGTTTGTCGGAGGTGTCGGCCTGAAGGACCGACTCGATCAGCACGCGCAGCGGGTCCTCGCCGGCGCCCTCTTTGCCCTTGACGGCGGGCAGGGGCACGAGCAGCTTCTTGAATTTCCGTTCGTAATCCTTAGCGTCCTTCATGGTCGTCCGTTCCTGCCGGGCTCTCGCCGGGGGAGGGGGTTTCGCCCTTGCCTCCGGCGCCGCCGCTCTGGCCCTTGCGGGCCAATTCTTCCGAAACCCGCTGGATCGCCTCCAGCGTCTCGAGGGTCTTCTTGAACTGGGTGTCCGTGTGGAACTCCAGCGAGGGGGTGTAACGCAGTTGGATCTGGCGTCCGACGAGTTCCTGGAAGTAGCCCGCGGCGTGGCGCATGGCCTCCATGGTCCGCCGCTGGGCGGCCTCGTCGCCCAGCACGGAGATATACACCTTCGCCGCGAGCAGGTCTTCGGCGATCTCGACGTTGGTGATGGAGGTGCGCGCCGGGTCGATCCGCGGATCGGCGACCTTCGAGAGAATCGCCTCCGCGATCGTGCGGCGTATCGTGCTGCATATCCGTTCCCTGCGACGGGTCATTTCAGCCTCCTCGCGGCGGCGCTACAGCCACTGCACCTCGTGCCGGGCCAGGATCATCTCCCGGTCCATCGCGGCGGCGTTGACGATCTTCTGCACCACCGTCTCGAGGTAATGCTTGTCGTTGGCGACGACGGCGACGGCCAGCACGCCCCGGCGCCATACGTCCATGGCGTCGACCTCGGCCACCGACACGTGGAAGGCGTGGGCGAGCCGGTCCTTGAAGCTTTTGAGGACGCGGCGCTTGTCCTTCAGGCAGGCGGCCTGGGGTATGTGGAACTCCAGGTGGATCAGCCCTACGGTCGTTGCCATCGCGTGTGCGTTTCCTCGCCGCCGGCGGGGCGCGGGAGGCTAGAGCCTCCGGGCCTTCTCCGTCCGCCGGTAAAACTCCAACACGTCGCCTTCCTTGATGTCTTCGTACCCGGCCAGTTTCAGGCCGCATTCCATGCCGGCTCGAACTTCCTTCGCGTCGTCCTTGAACCGCTTGAGGCTCTCGAGGGTGCGCCCTTCGATCACCACGATGCTGTTGCGGGTGATGCGGATCTTGGCGTTGCGGCTGGCGACGCCGTCGGTGACGAAGCAACCGGCGATCGTGCCCACGCGCGAGACCTTGAACGTCTGGCGGATCTCGGCGTGCCCGACGACTTCCTCGCCGACCTCGGGGGCCAGCCCTTCCTCCATCACCTTGCGGATGTCCTCGATCAGGTCGTAAATGATCCGGTAGTTGCGGATCTCCACGCCCTTCTGCTCGGCGATGCTCCGGGCGCCGCTGGTGGCGATCACGTTGAAACCCAGGATGATCGCGTTGGAGGCCTCCGCCAGGGCCACGTCGCCCGGCGTGATGCCGCCGGCCGCCGCGTGAAGAATGTTCACCTTCACCTCTTCCGTGTTCAGCTTCGTCAGCGAGGCGGTAATGGCCTCGACGCTGCCTTGCACGTCGGCCTTGATAATCAGCGGAACGGCGTTGATGGCGCCGGCCTCGATGCGGCTGAAGAGGTTGTCCAGCGTCAGTTGCTGGCTGGTGCCCAGGGTGCGCGTCCGCATCTGCTGGAAGCGTTCCTCGGCGATCTGGCGGGCGGTGTCGATGTCGTCCACGATGTAGAACTTGTCGCCCGCTTCGGGCACTTCGTCGAGCCCGGAGACTTCGACGGGGGTGCTGGGCCCGGCCTCGGGGACGGCCCGACCCATGTCGTCGATGATCTGGCGGACGCGACCGTACCCCGTGCCGGCCAGAAGCACGTCGCCCGGGTGCAGCGTGCCGTTGCGGATCAGCAGCCGTGCCACCGCTCCGCGGCCGGGGTCCAACTGGCTTTCGATGACGTACCCGCTGGCGGGGGCGTCGACGACGGCTTGGAGTTCGAGGATCTCGGCCTCCAGGCTGAGGGTTTCCAGCAGGGTGTCGATGCCGTCGCCGGTGGCGGCGCTGGTGTGGATGATTTCCGTCGTTCCGCCCCACTCACGGCTGGAAAGCCCATGCTCGGCCAGTTGGCCCAGGGCCTTGGGGATGTTGGCGTTGGGAAGGTCCACCTTGTTCAGGGCGACCACGATGGGCACGCCGGCGGCCTTGGCGTGGCTGATCGCCTCGGCGGTCTGGGGCATGACGCCGTCGTCGGCGGCGACCACGAGAACGACCACGTCGGTCATGTTCGCCCCGCGGGCGCGCATGGCGGTGAAGGCCTCGTGGCCCGGGGTGTCCAGGAAGACGACGTGCTTGTCGTCTTTGTCGTACCGGTAGGCGCCGATGTGCTGGGTGATGCCGCCGGCCTCGCCCGCGGCGACCCGGGTCGTGCGGATCCGGTCCAGCAGCGACGTCTTGCCATGGTCTACATGTCCCAGGAACGTGACTACCGGGGCACGCCGGGCCTTCTCGCCGGTGGGCTCGACCTCGAAGGGCGCCAGCAAGTTCTCTTCCCGCGTCTTGGCCTTGACGACGACCAGCTCGATGTTCCAGTCCATGACGACGGTCTCGGCCGTCTCGCTGTCGAGGGTCATGTTGATCGTCGCCATCACGCCCTTCTGCAGGAGCTTCTTGAGCAGATCGGGGGCCTTGATGCCCGTGACGGCGGAGAGGTTCTTGATGGTGATGGGTTCCTCGATCTCGACCTTTCCGGTCTGGATCGTGGTGACGGGGACGATGGCCTTCTTTCCGGGGACGGAGGACCGGTGCCTTCGGAGCCCGCCCCCGGTGGCGGCGGCGAGGCGTTCGCTGCGTTCCAGGAGGTCCTGGTTGCGCCATTCGAGGATCAGGGCGCCGCCCTCGGCGCTGCGCCCGGTGCGGCGGCGAGGACTTCGCTTCCGCTTCTTGCCGGGCTTGTCGTCGTCGCCGGGGGTGGGTGCGGGGGTGAGCCCGGGCTTGGGGGCGATACGCTTGCGGGGTGTCTCCGCCGCCGGAACGGGGGTGGCCGACGTCGGACCGGTGTCCCGACGACGCGGGCCTCGACGGGGGATCGGAATCACGTCCGCCCGTTCCACGCGGATGATCGTCGGTCCCTTGAGGGAGGCCGGGCGCGGGATGAGCCGATGTCCGGCCGGGACGATCTTGGGCTTCTCGGGCACGGGCGGGGGGACGGGTTCGGCCGGCGGGGGCGGCGTGGGGGCGGGCGGTTCGGCGGCGGCCTCGGCGACGGGGGCGGGGGCTTCGGGCTCGACGGGCGCCGGGGCCGGCGCTTCCTCCTCCGCCTCGGGCGCGGGGGCCTCGACGACCGGGGCCTGGGCCTCTTGCGGCTGGGCGGGCTCGACGGTCTCGGTCGGAGCGGGTGCTGCCGTCTCGGCGGGCGGGAGGGGGGCTTCTTCTTCCTCTTCGTGTCCGCCCTTGCCTCGGCGTCGGCGCGCCTTGGAGGCCAGGGCGCGGGCCTGTTCCAGGTCGACGTGCTCGCTGGTCTCGACGGCGGTGGAGGCCGCCCCTTCGCTGAACCACTCGCGGATCGTCGCCTCCAGGCCTGCCGACAGGGCCGCCATGTGGTTCTTGAGCTCTATGCCCTCGGCACGGCACTTGTCCAGCATTACCTTGCTGGTCACGCCCAGCTCTCGGGCCACTTCAAATACTCGCATCAAGACTACACCTCCCGGCGGGTTCTCTGCTTGACGGTCGTTCAGGCCGCGCGGGGCTGCACTTCCGCTGCACCGTTTCGGGTTCTTGTCAATCGCGGCTGGAAATCAGCCGTTGGATTCAGTGGGTTCGTCACTCGCCGCCGGGGGCTCGGGGGCCTGCGGGGCGTCCGGTTGGGCCGGGGCTTCCGGTTGGGCCGGGGCGTCGGGAACCTCGTGGGCGGCCGGGGCCTCGGGCTCTTCGGTCAGGGCGGCGGCCTTCTGGCTGGCCTTGGCCTGCTGACGCTCCGCCACGTGCCGGGCTTCTTCCGTGCACCGGACCACGATTCGCTTGGCCAGCTCGGGTGCCAGTTTCAGCTCGGTCGTCAGGGGCTCGACCCCGACTTCCTCGACGTCCATCACGCTGACCATGCCCATGGCGATCACCTGATCGACCACGGTGGACTCCACTCCCTCGACCGTCCGGAGAGTCTTCTCCAGCGTGTCGAGCCCGAGATTGAACTCTTCGGGCGTCAGGATGTCGATGTCCCACCCGGTCAGCCGGGCGGCGAGGCGCACGTTCTGCCCCCGCTTGCCGATGGCCAGGGACAACTGGTCGTCCGTGACGACCACCGTGCCTCGGGAAAGCTCGAAGCACAGGGCGATCTCGGCGACCTCGGCGGGCTTGAGGGAGTTGGCGATGAGGATCTTCGACGAGTCGTTCCAGCGGACGATGTCGATCTTCTCGCCGCCCAGTTCGTCCACGATGTTGCGGATGCGGCTGCCTCGCACGCCCACGCAGGCGCCGACGGCGTCGACCTTGGGGTCGAGGCTGTTGACGGCGACCTTGGTGCGATAGCCGGCCTCGCGGGCGAGGGCCTTGATCTCGATGATGCCTTCGGCCACCTCGGGCACTTCCAGCTCGAACATGCGGCGGATGAAGTCCGGGTGGGTTCGCGAGAGGATGATCTTGACGACGCCCGGGCTTTCGCGGACGTCCAGGATCATAGCCCGCACGCGTTCCTCGATGCGGTGGGTTTCGCCGGGGATCTGCTCGCTCTTGGGCAGGAAGGCTTCGGTCCGCCCCAGGTCCACGACGAGGGAGCCGCCTTCCCAGCGGCTGGCACGCCCGGAGATGATCTCCCCGCGGCGTTCGAGATACTCTTCACAGATGCTGCCTCGTTCGGCCTCGCGAATGCGTTGGATGATGACCTGCTTGGCGGTCTGGGCGGCGATGCGACCCAGGACGTGCATGTCCATGGGCGCCCCGTCGACGGCGGCCTGAATCTCGCCCGTCTGGCGGTCGATGACCACGGTGACGTCTTCCGTATGCGGGTTGCTCTTCCGCAAGGCCGACAGAATCGCCGCCTCCAGGTCTTCCAGCACGACGTCCCGGGGGATGTTCTTCTCCCGGGCCAGTGCGTCCACGATGCGAAGCAGTTCCTGGTTCATCTTCGTTCCTTGTGCAATCGTATTCCGGCGGTCGGCCCGCCGAATCAGGCAACAAAAAAAGTGGGCCAAAACCCACTTCTCGAGCCAAGCGGCCACCTGGGGCCGTCGGTGCGACGCCTTTACCCTGGGGCCAGGGGCCCCTGACATAAAGGCTGCCGCGTTCGATGAACCCGCCTGGGCGGGCCCGTCGATGCTCGGCGACTCGGGCCGGGCCAATCCGTATTGGCCCTACGCCTGATCATGGCCTATGAGGACCATGCCGGTCACGCTGACATCTCCCGGCTCGAAAAGCGTTCTGCTGCAAAAAACCGCATCATCGTCACCTGTCCTCGCCGGCGCCGGCGAGGCCTGTCTATCCAACACACAACCGCCCCGGTCTGCGGCGCCGTCCGGGTCACGACACAGGCTCTCAATGCCTGCTCTGGCTCCTAAGAGTGTGCATTATAAGGATAAGCCCCGCCCCGTCAAGCTTGCCCCAACAAAAAAAGACCCCCCAAAAAGACGATGACATATTCCCCCCGCCGGGGTATTATCCCCATCATGATCGACATTAAGCTGATTCGTGCCGAGCCCGACCGATACCGCCGGGCCGCCCAGGTCAAACGCTTCGACTTCGATCTCGACGCCCTCCTGGCCGTCGACCGCCAACTGCTGGAGGCCCGCAGGGAGCTCCAGGAGGTCCGGACGGCCCAGAACGAGGCCGGCAAGGAGATCGCCGCGCTGACCGGGCAGGCCAAGGCAGACGCAATCGCCCGCATGAAGGACGCCAAGGCCCGCGCCAAGGAACTCGCCGACGCCATCGAGGTCCTCGAGCCCAAGTTCAACGAGTTGATGCTGCTGGTGCCCCAGGCCCCCGACGCCGACGTGCCCGTGGGCGCCGACGACCGCGAGAACGTCGAACTCCGCCGCGTCGGGGCCCTCCCCACCTTCGACTTCCCCACCAAAGACCACATGCAACTGGGCGAGGCCCTGGGCATTATCGACATGCCCCGCGGCGTGAAACTGGCCGGGTCGCGGAACTTCGTCCTCCGCGGGGCCGGCGCCATGCTCCACCAGGCCGTCCTCCGCCTCGCCGTCGACCAGATGGTCGCCCGCGGGTATGAGCTGATGACCATGCCCGTGCTCGTCAACGAGTCGGTGATGTACGGCACGGGGTACTTCCCCGTCGGGCGAGACCAGGCGTACCTCGTCGAGCGAGACGGCATGAGCCTCGTCGGGACGATCGAGGTTTCCCTGACGGCC
>JAPLNA010000137.1:6230-8042 GCA_026693065.1 Planctomycetota bacterium | reverse complement strand
AGTTGCCCCGCAAGTACGTGGGGCTCTCGACGTGCTTCCGCCGCGAGGCCGGGGCGGCCGGGAAAGACACCTACGGGCTCTACCGCATCCACTACTTCGATAAGGTCGAGCAGGTGATCCTCTGCCCCAACGACGAGGCCGTCAGCCGGCAGTACCACCAGGAGATCCTCGCCAACGCCGAGGCCCTGCTGCAATCGCTGGAGATGCCCTATCGGGTGGTGAACGTGTGCACGGGCGACCTGGGGATGGGGCAGGTGCAGAAGTTCGACATCGAGACGTGGATGCCCTCGCGGGGCGGCTACGGCGAGACGCACTCGGCCAGCCGGTTCTACGAATTCCAGGCCCGGCGGCTGAACATGCGGTATCGCGGCGCCGACGGCGTCGTCCGGTACGTGCACACCCTCAACAACACCGTGATCGCCAGCCCGCGGATCCTCATCCCGCTGCTGGAACTCAACCAGAACGCCGACGGCTCCGTCACCGTTCCCAAGGCCCTGCGGCCGTACATGGGCGGGATGGAACGCATCGAAGCGAGGAAGCAACCATGATCGTCGTAATGAAACCCGGGGCGACCCCCCAGCAGGTCCAGCACGTGGTGGACCTGATTCGCGAGTTCGGGCTGCGGGAGCACGTGATCTGCGGCACGGACCGGACGGTGGTCGCGTGCATCGGCGACAAGCGGATGGTGGACAAGGGCGCCATCGAGACGGCGGCGATGGTCGACCGCATCGTGCCGATCCTCGCCCCGTACAAGATGGCCTCGACGGAGGTCAAGACCGACCGCAGCCGGATCGAGATCGGCCCGGGGCGGTTCCCCATCGGCGGGACGAAGGTGGGCGTGATCGCGGGCCCGTGCGCGGTGGAGAACCGCGACCAGCTCCTTCGGACGGCCGACGCCGTCAAGGCCGCCGGCGCCATCGGCCTCCGGGCCGGGGCGTTCAAGCCCCGCACCAGCCCCTACAGCTTCCAGGGCCTGGGCATGGAAGGCCTCAAGATCCTCGCCGAGGCCCGCCAGGCCACCGGGCTGGCCGTCGTGACCGAGGTCGTCAGCGTGGAGCAGATCCCCGCCGTCGTCGAGTGCGCCGACGTGCTCCAGGTCGGCGCCCGCAACATGCAGAACTACCCGCTGCTCGACGCCGTCGGGCGGACCCGCACCCCCGTCCTGCTCAAACGCGGCCTGAGCGCCACCCTCGAGGAATTCCTCCTGGCGGCCGAGTACATCCTCAACGGGGGCAACACCCAGGTGATCCTCTGCGAGCGCGGCATCCGCACGTATGAGGACTACGTCCGCAACACGTTGCCCCTGGCCAGCGTGCCCGAGCTCAACGACAAGACGCACCTGCCCGTCCTGGTGGACCCATCGCACGGCACGGGGCACGCCCACCTCGTGCCCGCCATGAGCCGCGCCGCCATCGCCGCCGGGGCCGACGGGCTGATCATCGAGGCCCATCTTGATCCCGAGCACGCCATGTCCGACGGCGGGCAGTCGATCACGCCGGCGGTGCTGGGCGAGCTCATGCCCGTTCTGAAACGGATCGCCCAGGCCATCGGGCGGGACATGTAACCAGACGCCGCCGGAGACACCCCCGCCCCCGCGGGGGCGGCGTGGCCGCCGGAGGCCGGGAATCGGACCGTGGAAATCGCCGCCGCCATTTCGTCTGATCGCCGGCCGCGGCTGCTCCGCGCGCCGCTGGTGGTGGCGGCCCTCGCGATGATCTTCGGCGTGGCCGCGGGGCGGTTCGTGCCGGCCGCCCCGCTGGTCTGGGGGCTGGGCGCGGGAGCTTGCCTCGCCGCCGCGGCCGGCCTGCTGGC
>JAPLNA010000137.1:3474-6185 GCA_026693065.1 Planctomycetota bacterium | reverse complement strand
GCCCGGCCAGTGCGTTGGCCGCCCTGGCCGTGCTGGCCCTGTCGGCTCTGCACGCCAACCTGGCCTATTACGCCGCCCCGGGCGACGACATCGTCAGCTACTCGGGCCCGACGCTGATCCCCGTGACGGTGACCGGTCGGATCGTCGCGCCCCCGCAGACCGACGGGCCCGAACGCCTGAAACACACCCGCTTCCTCCTGGAGGCCCAGTCGGTCCACACCCCTCGCGGCCCCGAGCCCGTCAGCGGGATTCTTCGCGTGGGCGTGCGGGGCGGGCAGGAGCAACTGGCCCCGGCCGACCGCGTGGAACTGATCGGCTGGCTCGGACGGGTTCGACCCCCGGACAACCCGGGGCAATACGACTGGGCCGCCGCCGCACGAACCAACGACACCCTGGCCACCCTGGACGTCCGGGGTGCCGAGAGCGTCCGCGTCCTGCCGGAGGACGCCGGACTGATCGGCCGTCTGCTCTGGCGGTGGCGGATGGCCACGAGAAGCCACCTTAACGTCGGCGACCCGGAGAGCAACCGGCTGTTGACGGCCCTGATCATCGGGGAGCGTCACCCGGCCCTGAAGCAGCTCAACCGCGCGATGATGCGAGCGGGCACGGTGCACATCCTGAGCATTTCCGGCGCCCACCTGGCGATCTTCCTGGGCTTCGTCTACCTCCTCTGCCGGGCGGTGGCCCTGACCCCCCGCCGCGGCGCCGCCGTCGCCCTGAGCGTTCTGGCGGCCTACATGCTCCTGGCCGAGGTCCAGCCCGCCCTGCTCCGCTCGGCCGTTATGGCCGCCTGCCTCCTCCTGGGCGTCATCCTCCGCCGCCGCCACAACGGGCTGAACTCCCTGGCCGCCGCGGCGATCCTCATCCTCGCCCTGGACCCCATGCAGCTTTTCGACGTCGGTTTCCAACTGAGCTTCGCGATGGTCGCCGGGCTGCTCGTGCTCTCCGGGCCCATCCGCCAGGCGATCTTCGGCCGCTGGCGGCGAAGGCGGGGGCTGGTCGTCTTCCGCGGCGAGGACCGCCTGCGGAAGTGGTGGGCCTTCACCGCCGTCGACTGGTTCCACAACGCCGTGGCGATGTCCCTGGCGGCCTCGCTGGCCAGCGTGCCTTTGGTGGCCTTCCACTTCGGGCTCTTGAGCCCGTGGGCGCCCCTGCTGAGCCTGGCCCTGGCGCCCCTGGTCACCGCGATCCTCGTGCCCAGTTACCTCGCGCTGGCCCTGGCCTGGCCCATGCCCAACGCCTCGGCCGCCCTGGCGAGCGTCTCGACGCGGTTGTCGGACCTCTTCATGCATGTATGTCAATCATTCGAGCATCTCCCGGGCCTGTGCTTCACCCTCCGCCCCGTGGACGGATGGTGGCTCGCCGCCTGTTACCTCACCATCGCCCTGTGGCTGTTTCGTCGCAGGATTCCCTTCGGTTCCGTCTTCGCCGCGTGCGGTTTCGCATTGGTTCTCTTCTACGGCGCCTACACCCAGCGTCCGGCGCCCCGGTCAGGCGTCCTGGAACTCCACCTGCTCGCCGTCGGCGGCGGGCAGACCGCCCTGCTCCGCACGAGCGAGGGGGGTACGTTCCTCGTCGACGCCGGCGCGAGCGTCCGCCGCAGCGACGGGGCGGACCTGATCGAGTCGTTCCGCCGCGCCGGCCGCCTGAGCGCCCCGTCCGTCGCGTTCATCTCCCACCCCAACGCCGACCACTACACCGCCCTGCCCGCCCCCCCGCCCGGGCGGGTCTACGTCAACGACTACTTCGACGACAAGGGCCCCTCCGACGAGGCCGCCCAGTGGTTGGCCGACCTTCACGGTCGGGCCCAAGTCCTCCGCCTCCGGGCCGGGGAGAGTCTCCAAGTCGATCCCAGTACGCGCGTGGAGGTCCTCTGGCCCCCGGCGGACAAACCCGCGGGCCTGACCGACAACGACACGTCGCTGGTCCTCCGCGTTACCTGCGACGGGCGGAGCATTCTGTTCCCCGGCGACCTCGCCGAGAAAGGCCAGGCCGCCCTCGCCGCCCAGAGCGATCGCGTCCGCTCCGACGTGCTCGTCATGCCGCATCACGGGCATTGGAGCAAGACGCTGCCGGCCTTTGTGGCGGCCGTCGCCCCGAAGCTGGTGCTGATGTCGTCGGGGGCAGACCCCCACGGCCCGGCGTCCAGCCGGGAGGCCGTCGAGTTCTACAAGCACCTCTCGAGCCGCTACCGCTGCTACGCCACCCACCGGGACGGCTGGATCCACCTGCGGCTCGACGGGCCGCTGTCGGTGGAGACGATGCGATGACGCCGTCGATCCTGCTGGTCAATCCGCCGGTGTACGACTTCTCCGCGTACGATTTCTGGCTGCGTCCGTACGGGTTGCTGCGGGTGGGGGGGATGCTGCGGGGGCGGGCGAGGGTGGGCCTATTCGACTTCATGGACCGCGCCGCCGCGGATGTACCTCCCGGGCGATGGCGACGCAGCGACGAATACGGGCGGGGGGAGTTCTACGGGCAGGTCGTCGAGAAGCCCGCGGCCCTGGCGGACATTCCGCGGCGGTATCACCGGTTCGGCCGGCCGCGGGAGAGTTTCCGCCGCTTTCTCGACGCCCGCCCGCCGGCGGATTTCGTCCTGATCGGCACGACGATGACGTACTGGTATCCGGGCGTCCGCGAGGTCATCGAAGACATTCGCTCGGCCTGGCCGACGGCGAAGATCGTCCTGGGCGTCATGGTCAGGGTGCCCC
>JAPLNA010000137.1:0-3438 GCA_026693065.1 Planctomycetota bacterium | reverse complement strand
CTGGTCGTCCGCGGCGAGGACCTCGGGCCGCTCTGGCGGGCGATCGGCGTTACCGGCCAGGCCGACCAGCCGCCCCTGTGGGAAGCCTGTGAATCGCTGGGCGTCGGAGCGATCAAGATCACCCGCGGCTGTCCGTTCCGCTGCACGTACTGCTCCGTGCCCCTGCTGGCCGAGGGGTTCTCCGTCCGCCCGCTCGAGGGGGCGATGGCGGAACTGGATCTGCTGGCCGCCCGCGGGGCGAGGGATGTGGCCTTCTACGACGACGCGCTGCTGCACCAGAGCGGCTGGGCCCTGCTACCGCTGCTGGAGGCCGTCGCGGCTCGGCCCTGGCGGGTGAACTTCCACACCCCCAACGCCCTTCACGCCCGGTTGCTGAGCGGCCCGCTGGCGGGGCGGATGGTCGCGGGGGGGTTCCGCACGTTTTACCTGGGCCTGGAGAGCCGGCGCGACGACTGGCAGCAGCGGACCGGAGGCAAGCTGGCCGCGGGCGATCTGGAGGGGGCCCTCGAACACCTCGCCGCCGCCGGCGCGGGCCCGGACGCCGTCGCCGCCTACGTCCTGCTGGGGCACCCTGACCATGACGCCCAGGACGTAGCCGGCACGATCGCCGCCGCCAGGGCCCTGGGCGTGCGAGTGATGCTCTCGGAGTTTTCGCCCATTCCCGGCACCAGCGACTTCGCCGCCGCCGGGGCCTGGACGAGCGCGGGCGAGCCGCTCTCGCACAACAAGACGGCCTTCAGCATCCGCCGCCTGGGCTTCGACCGCTACAACGCCCTGAAGAAACTTGCAAGGGGGCAGGGCGAAGGCCGCGGACGGGGCAAGCCCCCTGCATCGCAGGGGGATGCCGTTCGTTGAACCCACGGGCCCCGCAAACCGATCCCCCGGCGGCGCCGGGGGCTTGTCATCTTGTGCCCTTCGTGCCGAGAAAAAAGAAGGCGGCGGGCTTTGGGGCCCACCGCCTGATCTTCTGCCGGATCCGGCCACGAGCCGGACCCGGACTTTGCCAGAGGAGAGAATGATGGTCCTGGGTCTACACCCGGGTGCTCGTCCCGGGGCGACCGTCTTGCGGGGCGACGCTCGGGGCCTCGCTCATGCGGACTTTCCGGCGGAGCAACTGGATCGCCCGCAGTTGGGATGCACGCTCGAACTCGATGGCCTCGCGGCTGGTGGAGCCGTGCCGGCCTTGTATTACGGCAGTATGGAATATGCTTTCCACGCTCTGTGACCTTTCTGTACCATTCTACGACCCTCGACTCCCGAAAGTTGGGCACTATTATGGGTCTTTCCCAATATTTTGTTCGTCCGTCCCGCCGGACGCTGATCGTCGGCGGGATCGTGGTGGCCCTGGCCCTGGCGGGCCTGGCCGCCCGGGTCGTGGCGATGTGGTTGCACGAACGCGAAATCCAACGCCGCCTCGAACTCTGCGACCGGGCCGTCCGATACCACGCCGCCCGGCAAGGCCTGCCCCCCGAACTCGTCCGCGGCGTCATCCGGGCTGAAAGCGGCGGCAGGCCCGACGCCCGAAGCAACCGCGACGCCATCGGCCTCATGCAGATCCGCCAGGACACCAAGCAGAACGTCATCGACCGGTTCAAGGTCCCCGACGGCGACCTGACCGACCCCGAGTACAACATCTTCATCGGCACGATCTACCTCCGCATGATGCTCGACCGGTTCGACGGCGACGTGGAACTGGCCCTGGCGGCGTACAACTGGGGGCCTGCCAACGTGACCAAGCTCCGGAAGGCCCACCCCGACGTGCCCAGCGTCGAGCTCATAGACAAGTACGGCCCGTTTGTCACGGCCGCCTATTGCCGGAGTATCCTCGAAGAGTCCGGCGTGCCGGCCAGCCTACCCACCAGCAGGCCCGGACGGTAAGGGGAGGGGGATCGCGACAGCGTCCCCGGCTCTCGCCTCTCACCTTCCTTCCCCGCTATAATGGCCGCGATGTCTTCCCAACGTCAAACCCGGCTCATGGCCCTTCGGGACAAGGCCGCCGGCCTGCCGAAAGAGCCCGGCGTGTACCTGTTCAAGGATGACAAGGACGTCGTGCTCTACGTCGGCAAGGCCAAGGACCTCCGCAGCCGCGTGAGCAGTTACCTCCAGCCCTCGGTCGACCTGCGGGCCTCGCGCGGGCCGGAAATCGCTCGGCTGATCGACGCCCTCGTCGTCGACGTCGACGTGCTCGTCTGCCCCAGCGAGGTCGACGCCCTGTTGCAGGAGAACCGGCAGCCGCGGTTCAACGAGCGCCTGCGGGACGGCAAGAGCTACCCGTACCTCCAGATCCGCACGAAGGAGGATTTCCCCCGCGTGGAAATCACCCGCGCCCCCGAGCGAGCGGGGGTGGCCCTGTACGGGCCCTTCGTGTCGGTCAACGAACTCCGCTCGGCCGTCCCGCTCATGCAACGCGTGTTCAAGTTCCGCACGTGCAAGCTGGACATCGCCGAGGCCGATGAGTCGCGGGGGCGATTCCGCCCGTGCATTCTTCACGCGATCAAGCAGTGCACGGCCCCGTGCGCGGCGAGGGTGTCGCGGGCGGACTACGGCGTGCAGATTAAGCTGCTGAGGGCGTTCCTGGACTCGAAGGGCTCGCAGGTGCGGCGGGAGTTGGAGCAGAAGATGCAGGCGGCCGCGGCGGCCCTGGAGTACGAGCGGGCGGCCGAGCTGCGCGATGAACTGCGGGCCTTCGAGGGCCTGCAAAAACGCGGGCTGGCCTCTGACGATCTCCAGCCGGAGGTGTTCAGCTTTCCGCTCGAGGCCGGCGAGTCGCTGGCGAGACTGGGCGAGGTGCTGGGCCTTCCCGCGGCCCCGCGGAGCGTCGAGGGGGTGGACATCGCCCACCTGGCCGGCGGGCAGATCTGCGGGGCCGTCGTCAGTTTCATCGACGGCAAGAGCTTCAAGGACGCCTACCGCTGGTACAAGATCAAGACCGTCGCCGGCAACGACGACTTCGCCTGCATTCGCGAGGTGGTCTACCGTCGCTACAAGCACGCGGGCATGAATGCCGAACTCTTCCCCGACGTGATCCTGATCGACGGGGGCAAGGGTCAACTCTCCGCGGCCCGGTCGGCGTTCGAGGACCTGGCCTTTACCCCGCCGACGATGATCGCCCTGGCCAAGAAAGAGGAAGAGGTCCACGTCCACGGCCGGCCCGATCCGATCCGCCTGCCCCGCCACGACGCGGGCCTTCGCCTCCTCCAGGCCGTCCGAGACGAAGCCCACCGCTTCGTCCAGCGCTACCACCACATCCTCCGCAAGAAAGCCACCCTCGGCGAAGACTAGACACGAAAAGAGAAAAGGCGAATTCACATCCGAAGCGCAACAGGGCGTTGATGGAACGCCTCGGCTGGGGTCCGGTAGTTGAGGCACTTACGCGGACGGTTGTTTAGTTCCCAAGTGTACCGGGATAACTCGGCGGGCGTCAAGGTGGAGAAGTCT
>JAPLNA010000136.1 GCA_026693065.1 Planctomycetota bacterium | reverse complement strand
TTTCTGGGCCAGGTGGGTGCCGAACGTGTGCCGGAAGTCCAGACAGTGCCAGGGGAGCCCCGCGGCCGTGTTGGCCTGGCGGAGCTCCTGCGAGAAGTTGTCCGGGTTCCACCGGCAGCCGTTGGGCGACGTGAAGAACCAGGGGCCCTTTGGTTCCGGCCGGAAGGCCGAGAGCATATCGTGGAGGACGTTGCTGATCGGGACCACCCGGTTCCGCTTGGTCTTGGGCTGCCAGAACTGGCCGTCCACGGTCTTGGCCCTGACGTAGATCAGCCGGCGGCTCAGGTCCACGTCGGCCGCCGTCAGCCACAGCGCTTCTTCCCGGCGGAGCCCCGCGTAGATGTACAAGCCGACCATCGTCTTCAACGTCGCTCGGTCTTCGAGGGCGTCGAGCTGCTCGTCGATCTGCTCGGCCGTCAGGTAGCGGATCTCCGGGGCCGGCTCGGGCCGGCGTTCGACGGCGGCAGCCGGGTTGGGGAAGCGGCGGTCCGGCGAGACGAAGTGGCAGGTCTTGATCGCGTACTGGAACATCCGGTGGAGGATTTCACGGAGGCGGTTGGCGGTCTTGGGGGCGATCTTGTCCTCCCGGATGCGGCGGGCGATGAACGTCTCGATCATCTCGGGCGTCACGTCTTCCAGGTGCTGGGCCGCGACGTGCCTTCGCTTGAAGGCGTCCTTGATCGGCTTGGCCTCGGCGTCTTCGCGGAACCTCGCGTTCACGTGCGTGCCGAGCTTCAGCGAAGGGCAGATCGGCCCGAAGAAGACCCGCAGGGCCGAGGCGTCCGCCGAGAACGACTTGTCCGTCCGGATCGTCGTGAGGAACTGGCAGAAGTTCTCCAGGAACTCCGGCAGGGGGGTCTTGGAGGGTGCGACCAGATCGCCGCGGACCTCGTCGGCCTCGATCTGTTCCTTGAGCTTTCGGGCCACCCGTTCGCTGGTCGTCTCGAGCGATCGGTAGACCTGCTGGCCGTGGACGTAGTACTTGACGTACCAGAATCTCGACCGGCTCCGCTTGAAAATGGTTGCCATGGCAACTCTCCTGGAGGAGGGCTCCGTCCGTGTGTCGCTTGCCCTTTCGAGGAGCCCGTCCTCACCAGGTTAGTTGCACTTTAGTTGCACCTATTTCAGGCGCAACAAAAAGGTGCAAGCGGAAGAGCTTGCACCTTTTCGACTTACGCCACTAGCGGGGGTGGGATTCGAACCCACGACCTCCGGGTTATGAGCCCGACGAGCTACCAGACTGCTCTACCCCGCGATCGTCGCGTTTGGTTACGCGATGAATTGTACGGGGGAGAGAGAAGACCTGTCAAGGAAACACGGAGATTATTTTGACGAGAGGGGAAAGAGAACCGCTGTTCGTGAGTCGGGAAGCGTGAGTCGGGAATCGCGGAACCAGAAGCGAGGGGGAGTTTCTCCAGATGAACCACGATTTACGACCCACCACTCACGATTCACGAGTTACGACTCACGATTCCCGGGCGAAACTCACGCCCCGGCGATGCGGGCGCGGACGTTTTCCAGGATGTTCATGTAGTTGATGTAGGCGGCGTAGGGCGATTCGTAGGGGTTGAAGTACTTGTGCACGTCGCCGTCGGAGAACCATTTGGTGCACATGTAATAGAAGTGGTCGGAGGTCTGCAGCCGTCGCCAGTCGTCGATCAGGGCCGCGTCGCCCGTGGCCAGCACCGAGTCGGCCAGTTCGTAGACGTCGTGCAGGGCGTTGGCCTGCATGCTGTTGCCCAGCCAGGCGGAGATGTCGCGTTCGGTGTCGGCCCAGGAGATCATGTGGGGCACGTCGACCTCGCCGACGGAGGGGTAGCGGTCGATGGCCTGGGCGACGGTGAGGAAGTCGTTTTTGCCGGTCTGCATGACGGCCCCGGGGAGGGCGTCGATGAACTTGAAGATGCCGGTGTCGGCCCACTGGTGCTCGCCGAAGGTCTCGTAGTCCATGAACAGGTTGCAGACGTACCCGTTGCCGTTGATCTGGTCGACCCAGCCGGCGAACTTCTCGGTCGTCAGCGGCCATTCCGCCCATCCGCGGTTGCTGAAGCGGAAGGCGATGTCGTCGGAGAGGCGGTAGTTCTTCATGAGCAGCCGCAGGCGGCGGCAGGTGGGGGGGTTGTAGACGAACGTCGGGCTTCGGTAGCCCAGCACGTGGTCGGCCCCCTCGGTGAGGATGCCGTCGAAGCCCATCTCCTCGACGACCCGGGCGACGTCGTTGTTGTACGTCAGCTCGGTGTTGCGGAAGACGCGGGGGCGCTGGCCGAACAGTTCCTCCATCAGGTCCACCTGGGCGGCGGTCTGGGCGACGAACTCGGCGCGGCTGTAGAGGAAGGAGAGGCTGTGGTAGTAGGTTTCGGCGATGAACTCGACGGCCCCGGTTCGGGCGAGGGCGCGGAAGCTATCGAGCACCTCGGGCGCCCACTGCTGGAGCTGGCGGATGACGGCGCCGGTGAGGGAGTAGCTGATGCGGAACCGCCCCTCGTGCCGCTTGATCAGGTCGAGCATGACGGCGTTGGCGGGGGCGTAGCACTTGGCGGCGACTTTCCGGCAGATCTCCGCGTTACGCTTGTCGTCGAAATAGTTGCTGTCGGAATCGAAGATGCTGTATCGCCGCAGCCGGAACGGTTGGTGGACCTGAAAATAGAACACGACCGATGCCATGCCCACAGCAGACCAAAAAGCGGGCTCTCCGGCAAGAGGAAAACTCCCGGGCCTGACAAAAACGATGGGAACGTCCGATAAACAGAACCCCGAGGGGGAAAGAAATCCGGATTTCGTGCTTCGTATTTCGGATTTGCGGCTTGGCCGCCTAGCGTGGTTCGTCAGCGACCTGGCAGTAGATGTCCTTGAGCTTCTGGGCGCTGTCCTTCCAGGAGAGTTTTCGAAGTTCGGTGCTGCCGCACTGGCGGAGGGTCTTCTGGAGGGGCGGGTGCTTGAGGACGGCGAGGATCTTGTTGGCCATCTCGTCGACGTCCCAGAAGTCCACCTTCAGCACGTGGGTGAGGACCTCGCTGACGCCTGACTGCTTGGAGATCAGGACGGGGACGTTGTGGCTCATGGCCTCCAGCGGGGCGATGCCGAAGGGCTCGGAGACCGAAGGCATGACGTAGAGGTCGGCCATCTCGAAGGCGCGGTCGACGTCGGGCCCGCGGAGAAAGCCCGTGAAGGTGACATAGCGCCCGAGCTTGAGGTCGGCGGCTTCCTTGACGCAGGCGGTGATCATGTCGCCGCTGCCGGCCATCACGAACCGAACGTTCGGGTAGCGGTCGACGACCATGCGGGCGGCGCGGAGGAAGTACTCGGGGCCCTTCTGCATGGTGAGCCGGCCCAGGAACAGGACGATCTTCTCGTTGCGTCGGAGGGGCGCCAGGCGCCAGGGGGCGCCGGCGGCGGGCATTTCGACGGCGTTGTAGACGACGTCGGTCCGGGCCGGGTCCACGCCGTACCGCCGGACGACAATGTTGCGGGTCAGCCCGCTGACGCACACGACCCGGGCGGCGGCGTGCATGCCCATTCGCTCAATGTCGTAGACCTGCTGGTTGGGGCTCTCGCCGGCGCGGTCGAACTCGGTGGAGTGGACGTGGACGACGAGAGGCTTGCCGGTGGCGGCCGCGACGGCCAGGCCCGCCGGGTAGGTCATCCAGTCGTGGGCGTGGACGACGTCGAAGTCCTCGCGTTTGGACAGTTCCAGGGCCAGTCGGGCGTAGCGGTAGACCTGTCCCATGAGGTCGCCGGCGTAGTTGGCGCCGGGGCCCTTGTCCATCGCGCCGCTGGGCATGCCGCCGGCGGCGGGGGCCAGGCTGTGCGCCAGGGCCGCCGGAAGCGAGGCGGGCAAGGCCCCGGGAAGCAATTGACCCAACGGGCCGAGTTGCTCGATTGTCGTGCCGGCCGCCAGTTGCTGGGTGATCTGCTCAAGCAGCAGGGCGGTCTCCCTGCTGGTGAGTTCCGGGCGGGCGTAGGGGCTCAGATAGGCCTCGACCTGATGGAGGGTAACGTGCTTGAAGGCTTCGACGGCGGCGGCGGTGGCGGAGGCTTCTCCGGCGACAGTGGCCAGGTTTGCCGCGGCCCGCCCGGGCAGGGGGGGGTTAGCCAGCGCGTCCGGGGTGCGCAGGGTCACGTGGGTTCTCGTGTCGGCCGGTACCGCCGTGGGAAGCACGAAGGAGACCTCCACGCCGACGGCGTCGAGGCCCTTGGTCAGCCCGAAGCAGGCCGTGCCAAGACCACCGCTGATGTGCGGCGGGAACTCCCAGCCTAACATGAAAACCTTCATCCTGCGTGCCCTTCGGGGAGATTTCTGCATAGTACACGTATCGGTTCGAGCAGTGGAACGGTTGCCATCTTGAACAATCATATACCGCACACACACAGAATCAAGAGCTTTCCCATAGGGGAGGCTCCATCGCCGGCCCGGTGCGGCCCAGGCCGAGCGAACGCCGCCATCCGAGGCCTACCCGCGCGTGCAGAAGTCGACGACCTCGGCCTCGGCGAGCTTGGCGTATTCGTCGAAGGGCATCTGGATCGCCTGGTCGTGCGTGCCGGCGTTGAAGGTGACGGTGGCGCAACTGGCCAGATGGGTGTCCACCACGGTACGGAGGCCGTACGGTTTGCCGAAGGGCGGCTCGGCCCCGACCTCGACGTCGGGGAAGATCTTGGCCAGGTCGCGTTCGTTGGCCAGGCGGCACTTATCGGCGTGCATGACGCGGGCCAGGCGGGGCAGGTCCACCTGGCAACTGGCGGGCAGGACGCACAGGATGAGGGCCTGGTCGGTCTTGACGACCACGCCTTTGGCGACGGCGTGCCCGCTGACGTGTTCCGCGGCGGCCAGTTGCTGGCCCGAATAGGTTACCGGGTGCTCATGCACGGTGAAATGGGCCCCGGCCGACTGGAGGAATTGAACGATGTTCATGGTTCACCTCGGCTGGTTTGGCGCGATGGCGCGTTGCTGGGAACCTGTCGTCTCTTCCATTATAGCGTCAGGCGACAGGCCCGGCATCCGGGCGGGGCGGGTCTTGCGGGTGGGGGGGCAAGTCGGGTAGGCTCACTCGGCCGGCGAATTGGCGGAGAGACTCGATGGCAAGCTATCGCGACGTGACGTGCGTTCGACGGGTGATGGGCAAGTGCGCCCACGAGGCTGACCTTCTGGCCGAGTTGACGCGGGTGTGCAAGGAGAACGGCGTGCAACTGGGGCGGGTGGAGGCCATCGGCGCCGTTCGCAAGGCCCGGGTGGGGTACTACCACCAGGACCGCCGCGAGTACGAGTTCCACACGTTCGACGGGCCGATGGAGATCGCCGCCCTGGTGGGCAACGTGTCGGTCAAGGACGGCGAGCCGATCGTGCACGCGCACGTGACACTGTCGGATGCAACGGGTCGGGCGTTCGGCGGCCACCTGGCCCCCGGGACCGTGGTGTTCGCCTGCGAGTTCGTGGTGGAGGCCTTCGACGGGCCCGAGTTCCGCCGCACGCTCGATGAACCAACCGGCCTGCCGCTGTGGAACCTGAAATGACATCGCCGGCGGACGTGGCAATTGCCGCGTCGGCGGGGTAGAATGGTTGCCTTGCCGCCGGACGAGCAAAGCGGACGGACACGACACGGCGGGCCTGACGCACCGGCCCATGGAGAGACGCGAATGACAAAACCGACAGAGGCCCGCCCCCCGGATTGGGACCTGGGGGACTGGGAGAAGGCATTGACGATCCGCGTGGGCACGGCCCACGTGTGCCGCCATTGCGGGAATCTGGTGATGGTCACGCGCGGGGGTGTTGGCGTGATGGAGCTGCGGTGCTGCGGGCACGTGATGGAGCAGGAACACCTGCCCAGCCGCGGCGGGAAAGGGGGCCAGTGATGGCCGCCCCGATCGTTTACCATTGTCCCATCTGCGGGGCCGAAGTGACCATGCTGGGCGAGTGCAAAGGCCGCTTCGCCCCCCGGTGCTGCGGCAAGGACATGCTGCCCCAGACGCGGCGGGTGATGGTCTACTTCTGCCCCCAGTGCGGGGCGCAAATCGTGGTCATGACGCCCGGGCGGGGCGAGTTTCAGCCTCGCTGTTGCGGGCTGGACATGCTGATCAAGGCCGCGTGAGCGGTTCCAGGAGACAGGAGAGCGAGATGGTTGTGCCATTGGCTGACGGCGTGCATTGGGTGGGCGTGGTGGACTGGGGGATCAAGCATTTTCACGGGCATGAGCTGTCGACGCATCGCGGGACGACGTACAACGCGTACCTGATCGTCGACGAGAAGATCGCCCTGGTGGACACGGTGTGGGGGCGGTACACGGACGAATTCCTCGAGAACCTGCGGACGGTGATCGACCCGTCGAAGATCGACTACGTCGTCGCCAACCACTCCGAGCCCGACCACTCCGGGTCCATGCCGGCCCTGATGAAGCTCTGCCCCAACGCGACGGTCGTCGCCTCGCGGCAGGGGGTCAAGAGTATCCCCGGGCACTACCACCAGGAGTGGAACTTCAAGCCCGTGACCACCGGCGACCGCATCAGCCTGGGGCGGCGCGACCTGGTGTTCGTCGAGGCCGGGTTCCTCCACTGGCCCGACAGCATGTTCACCTACCTCACCGGCGACGCCATCCTCATGCCCAACGACGCCTTCGGGCAGCACTACGCGACGGGGTTCCGCTTCAACGACCAGGTCGACGCGTGCGAGCTGGAGCAGGAAGCCCTGAAGTATTACGCCAACATCCTGACGCCCTTCAGCGACAAGGTGATCAAGAAGATCGACGAAGTGCTGGCGATGAACCTGCCGGTCTCGATGATCTGCCCCAGCCACGGCGTGCTCTGGCGGACCGACCCGATGCAGATCGTGCACCGCTACCGCCAATGGGCCCAGCAGACGCCCGAGAAGTCCGCCGTCGTGCTCTACGACACGATGTGGGACGCCACGCGCCGCATGGCCGAGGCCATCGCCGAAGGCTTGCACGCTGCCGGCGTGCCGCACAAGCTCTTCCACATGGCCGTCAGCGACCGCAACGACGTGATCGCGGAGATCTTCCGCGCCAAGGCGGTGGTGATCGGCTCGCCGACGCTTAACAACGGGCTTCTGCCCTCGATCGCGCCGATCCTGGAAGACGTTCGCGGGCTGAAGTTCAAGAACAAGATCGGCGCGGCCTTCGGGTCCTACGGCTGGAGCGGCGAGTGCGTCAAGCAGATCGAGAGCCACTTCGAGCTGTGCGGAATCCCCCTGGCCGCCCCGGGCGTCCGCGCCAAATGGCAGCCGACCGCCGACGACCTCGCCGCCTGCCGCGCCCTGGGCGCCCAGGTCGCCGCGGCGATTCGGGCCTCCTAGTACGTGTTCCGGTTCCCCGTTTAGCGGTCCGCCGAAGGCGGACACCGCGTTTTCTTCTTCGCGACCGCCGGAAAATTCCCTTACCTGCGTTCCAGGAGTAAAGTGTTCGTGCCCCCCTGGCACGGTGTGTTACAGTCTGCCGGACAGTCGAGAAGGAGTCGGGCATGCTTGGAGTGCGTGGAGTGACGGGTATCGCGGCGGTCGTTCTGACGGCGGCGGGGATGCTGGCGGCGCCGAAGGCGACGACGGCGCCGGCCGGCGTCGAGGAGGAGATCTCCCGCGAGGGGACGGCGCTGACGACGACGTACCGGCTGGAGATGCGGGGGGTGAGCGAGGCCCAGGCCGACGCGGCGGAGAAGGCGGCGCTGGCGGAGATCGAGCGGCTGCGGAAGGTGCTCGACACGTACGACGCCACCAGCGAGATCCGGCGGATGCAGTTGTCGGTGAACAAGCCGTTTGCCTGTTCGGCGGACCTGTACGCGGTGATGCGGGCGTGCGATCAGTGGCGGCGGGCGACGGACGGGGCGTTCAACGCCGACGTGGGGGAGATCTCGGACTTGTGGGAGAAGGCGGGCAAGAGCGGTCAGGCGCCGGCCCCGGCGGCGTTGGCGGAGGCGGCCCGGCGGGCGGGGCAGACCCCGTGGCGGATGGACGCCGCCAACCGCACGATCGAGCCGTTGCGGAAACTCAACCTGCGAGTGGGCTCGCTCGGGAAGGCGTACATCATCAACAGCGCGATGGCGGCGGCGAAGAAGGCCGCTCCGGCGGCCAAGGGAATGCTGCTGGCCATCGGGGGCGACATGACGTTCTGGACCGCCCCCGACGCCGCGGAGGCCACGTGGGAAGTCGCCGTGGCCGATCCGCGAACGCCGGCTGACAACGCCCCGGCGATGGGCACGCTGGCGCTGGCCAACGGGGCCGTCACCAGCAGCGGCGGGTACGCCCGCTTCTCCGTGGTCCAGGGCAAGAAGCACTCGCATATCATCAACCCCAAGACCGGGCAGAGCGCCGACGCCGTGCTGGGGACGACGGTGGTGGCGAAAGATATTATGCTCGCCAACGCGATGTCGACCACGCTGTGCGTGCTCGAGCCGGCCAAGGGACTGGCCTTGGCGACTCAGAACGGCGTGCAGTGCCAGATCTTCGACGCCGCCGAGAAGGTGCATCGCACCAGCCAGTGGCCCGGCACGGACGCCCCGGGGGCCGCCGGGGCCGTGGAGAAAGCCGATACCGCCGGCCGGGCGGGGGGGCGTTCGACGCCCGGCAAGGGCGCCGCGGCGGCCGCTACGGGCTGGCCCGACGGGTTCGCCCTGAACTGCACCGTCACGATCAAAATCGGAGGCAAGAAGCCCTACGTGGCCGCGTGGGTTTCGGATGCCGCGGGAAACCCCGTGAAGGCTCTGGCGGTGTGGGGCACGAAGAACAAGTACCTCAAAGACCTCTGGCGATGGTCCCGGGTGGACTCGCGGTTCCGGGCCGAGGCGTCGGTCGTGACCAGCGCCACCCGCCGGGCGGGGGCCTACACGTTGACGTGGGACGGGTTGGACGCCGACGGCAAGCCTGTCAAGCCGGGCCCGTACACCGTCAACGTGGAAATGGCCGCCGAGAAGGGGGGCAGGACGGATCTGGCGGTGAAGGTCGAGTGCGGCAAGACGCCCGCGACGGGGCGGATGGAGGGGACGATCGGCTCGTGCGATGTGAAGTTCGGTCCGGCGGCCAAGTGAGGGTGGGCGGGGGCAATGGAAAACGGGCAGGGACCTGGCGTCGCCTGCCCGTCTTGGGTTGCGATGAGGGGTGCGGTCAGCGGGCGGCGTACTTGCCGCGGGAGACCTTGCGGAATTCCGGCTCGTTCAGCAGGGTCTGGTTGACCAGGAGGCGGAAGTTCTTGGACTGGCTCTTATATCCGCCGTCGATGGCGGCCTGGACGGCCTCGGGAACGCTCAGGGCCTTCTTGGGGCCCATGGCGGCGAGAATGATGGCCTTGAGGCTTCCCGGCCGGGGGGGGCGGCCGGTGCGGTGTTTGCGCCCGGCGGGGGCGGCTTTGGCGACGCGGGCGACCCGCACGGGGCCTTCCGCGCCGGCGACCTGCGCCATCTCGGCCTCGACGGCGGCCAGGGCCTTGAGCAGCTTGGCGCGCTGGCGGGCGAGTTTGGGAAGAGCCTTCTGCCGTCGGGCCAGTTCAGCCTTCAATTGCAGAAGAGACACGTTAGCAAGCTTCATCTTGGGCATCGATACGTTCCTTTCTTAGTACGACAGTCACCGTCCCCACTTCAATCCGCTCCGCCAAATGCTGAGCGGATGGTATATCATAGTTGCGAGAAAACGAGTGTCAAGAATTAATAAGGGTTTTTTCGGATAGGCCCAATCTGCCCGGTTTTCGGTGGCGAACCGGGCCGAGTTGAGGTTTAACTACTTGGATGGTTGCCGGCCCACCGCGTGGCCGGACAGGAGCGAATGACCAACGACCCATCACATGACCCGGCGCGGGACGACGTGTCCCTGATGGCCGACCTGGCGGCCGGGCGGACCGGCGCGCTGGACGAGCTGGTCGGGCGGCACCAGGAGAAGGTGCTGGCGCTGGCGTTTCGCACGCTGGGCGACCCCGAGGCCGCCCAGGACGTCGCCCAGGAGGCCTTCATCAAAGTGCTTCGCTCCGCCCGCCGATACCAGCCCACGGCGAAATTCACGACGTGGCTGTACCGGATCGTGGTCAACTGCTGCCTGGACCTGATGCGGCGGCGGCGGCCTTCAGTGAACATCGACGACGTGGCGTCGCCCGCGGCGCAAGGGTCCGCCGCGGCGGAGGCGATCCAGGCCGAGACCGCCCAGGCCGTCCGACACGCCGTCGAGGCCCTGCCTGACCGCCAGCGGCTGGTGATCGTGCTCCACCGCTTCGGCGGGCTCAGCCACCGCGAGGTCGCCCAGGCCACCGGGTGGAGCAACTCCGCCGTCGAGTCGCTGCTGACCCGGGCGTACGTGACGCTGCGGCAACGGCTGACGCGGGGCGGATTGGACGGATAAGATTTCTTGCAGGCGGCGGGTCGGTTGGCCCGTTGAAATAATGGAGACACAAGATGGACCCGGAACGAATTTGTAACGCCGAGTTGCTGGACTACCTGGGCGGACGGCTGGATGAAGCCGCCCGCGCCCGGGTGGAGCGCGCTGCCTCGGCGCAGCCCGACGTTCGCCGGCGGCTGAACGAAGCCGCCCGAACGTGGAACGCGCTGGGGGCCTGGCAGGTCGACGTCTCCGGCATGGACGTTCGCGCCCGAGTCGCGGCGCGGGCGATGGCGCCGGCGCCCTTCCTCCTGCTTCGTCTGGATTGGCGTCAGATCGGTCGCATCGCCGCCACGTGGCTGCTGGCGATGGCGCTGGGCGCCGCGACCGGTCGCTCCGTCGCCGGGCGCCATGTCCCCTCGGACGCCCCGCAGACGCGGAACGATACGGAGTTGCTGTCGCCTCCGTCGGAAGAGGCCCTCGCCAACGCGCTTCAGTTGGATCTCCTCAGCGAGGGCCACACCGGGGAGGCCATCGATGCCGTCCTCGATAGCGGCGTACTGGCCCCCGAGGAGGCCGGCGGATGACCAGGCAAGTCAGGATCCTTACCACGGCGGGGGCGATCGTGGCCGGCGGGGTGGTCTTCGCCATTGCCGCGGGCGTGACCCCGTTGTCGGTCGGCCCGCAGAATGCGCCCACCCGCCCGGCGAAGGAAACCTCCGCCAGCCGTCCGGCCGATGATGCCCGGGCGCGGCGGTGGCTGGGCAGTACGGAGGCCGACCCCGAGTACCGTGCCCAGGTCCGCCAGTTGACCGAGGACCTGCGACGCCAGCGCAGGGAATTGGCGCGGCTGATCGAACAGGTCGACGTGTCCGACTCCCTCGTGAAGGAGCAGTCGGAGAAGGTGCTCGCCGCCCAGAACGCCCTCGAGCGGCGGGTGGTGGACCACATGCTGAAGATCCGCGGCACGCTTGGGCCCGACCGCCGGGCGGTGCTGGCACGGATGCTGGGGAGGCAACTGGGGGATCGGCGAACGCCCGAGAGCGGCCCGGCCTCCGGGACGGGTCCGCGGCGAGAACGCGATCGGGACCACGAACGCGACCGGCGGAATCGCCCGGATTCCGGCCCTGCGACAAGCCGCCCGGGCCAGCCGTAAACCAACATTCTCAGCCGGGGTACGCATGGCGGCGATCATCTCGCCGCCATGCTATTTTTTCGACGGCCCATCGCGTGGGGGTTTTCCATCTTGCTCCCGGTCCCGGCAGCGGGTACGCTTGACGGACAGCCCGGGCCCGGCGTTCTCACGGGAGCGTCGCCCGGGCCTACGCCTATGAAAGTCAAGATCCGTTGCGACCATTGTGCCCGGCTGATCGCCGTTGACGAGGCCTTCGTCGGCGGCGTGTGTCGTTGCCCGTTCTGCAAGGCCCTGGTGTCGATCGACGGGGAGGAGTCGGGCGGACGGGCGGGTTCTCGGCCGGAGGCGCCGGGCCTGGAGTCGGCCCGGCCCGAGGCGCCCGTCAGTCGCGATGTCGCCGCGGACCTGGCCCGGCGGGCGGCCGCACAGAAGAGCGTTCCCACCGCCAGCCCCGTCAAGATGGTCAACGTCGTGGGCATCGTGCTGGCGGTGGCGTTGGTGGCGATCGTGATCGTGGGCCTTGTGATAGCCGTTCGCATGGGCGTGTTTCGTGGCTCCTCTTCGCCGGAGCCCACGACCCAGACGTCCCGTGTCGAGTCGCCGGCCCCGGCAGCGACCACGGTTCCTGCCACGGGGCCGGCCGCCGAACCGCAGCCCAGGGGACCGGCCACGGTCGCCGGAACGATCGAGATCGAGCCCCCGGTGGCGTATTGTCTGGAACTGGGCCCGGGGCGGATTGGGCAGCGGTCGGGGGTGGTGGCCCTGGCGACGGAGTCGGTTCGAACCCTCGGTCCGGCCCGGACGTTTGCGATGGCCGCCTGCTCGGGCGGCGCCGTGCAGTGGCGCGACGGAAGGAAGTTCACCGGCGGAGGGTTGCGGGCGGCGACCGGACTGGAAGGTTTCTTCTCCGGGTTGGGTGCCTCCGGGGCCGCCCCGGTCGCCGAGGCGTTCGAACAGGCCCTCAAAATCAGCCCGCGCACCGTGGTGGTGCTGGCCTGGTCCAAGCTGCAGGCGGCCCCCGTCGCCGCCAGGGCCAAGAACGCCGGCGTGAAGGTCGTCGTGGTCTGCGTGGCCGGCGACGACGCGGGAGCCGCGGCCCTGGAAGCCTTCGCCCACGATTGCGGCGGATCGTTCCAGCGGATGACACGAGATCAGCTAGAAGCGTTCGGAGAGGCCGTCGAGAAGGCCCGCGCCGGACAAGTGGACAGGAAGTAAACTTTTTTTCGGAGAGTTGCGGAATGATCATTATCGGCGAGAAGATCAACGCCACGCGTAAGGCCATCGCGGCCGCCCTGGCCGAGAGGAACGAGAAGGCCATCATTCAGACGGCCGTCGAACAGGCCGCCGCCGGCGCGGACTTCATCGACATCAACGGCGGCGACCCCCGCGAGGGGATGGAAGAAAAGAACATGGCCTGGCTGGTCGAGCTGGTGCAGGCGAACACGGACAAAGCCCTGGCGATCGACTCGGCGGACGTGGGCGCGATGCGGAAGGGGCTCTCGCTGGTGAGAAAGAAGCCCATCCTCAACAGCATCTCCCTGGAGAGCGACCGTCTGGGGCCGATGCTGCCCATCGTCGCCGAGCACGACTGCATGGTGGTGGCCCTGCTGATGAGCGACGAGGGCACCCCCTGCCGCGTCGACGACCGCCTCCACCGGGCCGAGGCCCTGATCGCCAAAGCCGGCTGGTAAGGACCTCAGGGATATCATTATCGACCCCTGCTTCCTGCCCGTCTCGGCGGACATGCAGGCCGGGCGGATGGTCGTCGACGCCATCGCGAAGATCCACGCGACCTGGCCGGACGTGCACATCGGCGGCGGGTGCTCGAACATCAGCTTCGGGCTGCCCAAGCGGCGGCTGATCAACCTGGCGCTGCTGACGCAGGCGATCTACCACGGCATGGACACCGGGCTCGTGGATCCCTGCGCCGAGGGCGTAGTCGCGACGATCCTGGCCGCCGAGGCCGTCGCGGGCAAAGACGACTTCTGCATGAATTACGTGATGAACATGAAGTAGCCCCCTTGCCGCCGACGGCGGCGGAGAGTATCGTCTGGACCTGACTATGCCGGCGACACGCAAGAAGATCGAAAGCAACCTGGCGCAGATCCGCGAGCGGATCGCGCAGTCGTGCGCCAAGCGCCGCCGCCGGCCGGCGGACGTGCGCATCGTGGCTGTCACGAAGTCCACCGACGTGGAGTCGCTCAAGAGCGTGGTGGAACTGGGGCTGACCGAGTTGGGCGAGAGCCGCTCGGTGCAGTTGGGCGAGCGGGCGGAAGAACTGGCCGCCTGGCTGGCCCGCCGGCGAAACGGCGGGCCCGTGCAGGTGAACTGGCACATGGTCGGGCACCTGCAACGCAACAAGGTCCGCGCCGTCCTGCCCGTGATCGCCTGCGTGCATTCGGTGGATTCGCTCCGCCTGGCCGAGGAGATCAATCTGCGGGCGGAAAAACTCTCCCGCGTCGTGGATATCTTCCTCCAGGTCAACTGCAGCGAAGAGCCCCAGAAGTCCGGCTGCGCCGTCGGGGCGGCTCAGCATCTGGCGGGCCTGGTGTGCACGCTCAAGAACCTCCGCCTCGTCGGGCTGATGACGATGGGGCCGCTGTCGGAGAACCCCGAAGACGCCCGCCCGGCGTTCGTGCGGCTGCGGGAACTGTTCGAGGACATCCGCCACGACGGCGCCGGCGGCGCGGCGTTTACCCAACTGTCGATGGGCATGAGTCAGGATTATCCCATCGCGGTGGAGGAAGGCGCGACGGTGCTCCGGATCGGGTCGGCGCTGTTTGAGTGAGGGGGGGTTAATGGGAGAGGGAGGCGATGATCGCGGCGCAGAAGGCGGGGAGGTCGTCGGGCTTGCGGGCGGTGATCAGGTTGCCGTCCACGACGCATTCGGCGTCGACCCAGTCGGCCCCGGCGTTTCGCATGTCGGCCTCGATGGCCATGAAGCTCGTCGCCCGCCGCCCGCGGAGGGCGTCGGTGTTGCACAGCAGCCAACCCCCGTGGCAGATGGCGGCTAGGACGATCTTGGCGGCCACCGCCTCGCGGATGAAGCGGAGCATGCCCGC
>JAPLNA010000135.1:1052-13525 GCA_026693065.1 Planctomycetota bacterium | reverse complement strand
CATGGGAGTTATGGGAATGATTCACTACCAACAACTAACAACCAACAACCTCCCCCCTTGTCATTTCCCCCGATCCCCGCTACAGTATTTCCTTTGCTACGGGGCCGCACCGCGGCCCCCAGGCGACGTGCATGACCAGTCTGGAGAAATGTGACCCGCAGGTGGCCGCCATCCTGGCCTCCGAGGTCAAGCGCCAGTCCGAGACGCTCGACTTGATCTCCTCGGGGAACCATTGCCGCGGCCCGGTGATGGAAGCCATGGGCTCGGTGCTGACCGACAAGTACGCCGAGGGCTATCCCCATCGGCGGTACTACTGCGGCAACGAGAACACCGACGCCGTCGAGCAGCTCTGCATCGACCGGGCCAAGGCGCTCTTCGGCGCCGACCACGCCAACGTCCAGCCCCACAGCGGCACCAGCGCCAACCTGGCCGTCTACATGGCCTGCCTCAAGCCCGGGGCCAAGATCATGGGCATGAACCTCGCCCACGGCGGGCACCTCTCCCACGGCATGCACCTGAACATCTCCGGCATGGTCTACAAGACCGCCCACTACGGCGTGGACCCCAAGACCGAGCGGCTGGACATGGACGAAATTCGGCGGATGGCGTTGGCGGAGCGTCCGGCGAGGCTGATCGCGGGGGCGTCGGCGTATCCGCGGACGATCGACTTCGGGGCGTTCGGCGAGATCGCCCGCGAGGCCGGCTGCATGCTGATGTGCGACATCGCGCACATCGCGGGGCTGGTGGCGGCGGGGGAGCACCCCGACCCCGTGCCGCACAGCGATTTCGTGACGACGACGAACCACAAGACTCTCCGTGGCCCGCGGGGCGGGATTATCCTCTGCCGCGCCAAGTACGCCGAGGCCGTCGACCGCGCGGTGTTCCCCGGCATCCAGGGCGGGCCGCTGGAGCACGTGATCGCCGCCAAGGCCGTCTCGCTGGCCGAGGCGATGCACCCGGCCTTCAAGACGTACGCCAAGGCGATCCGTTCCAACGCGACGGCTCTGGCCGAGGCGATGCTGGCCCTGGGCTGGCGGCTGGTCTCGGGCGGAACGGACAATCACCTGATGCTCGTGGACCTTCACAGCCGGTATCCGAACCTGAACGGGGCGGAGGCGTCGACGCGGCTGTCGAAGGCCGCCCTGGTGGTGAACTCCAACCCCATCCCGTTCGACCCGACGTCGATCTCGAAGTGGTCGGGCATTCGTCTGGGCACGCCGGCCGTTACGACGCGCGGGCTCGGGGCCGGGCACATGAAACAGATCGCCGGGTGGATTGACCGCGTCCTGGCGCCGAATAATACGGAAACGACTATCGCCGCCGTCCGGGCGGAGGTCATCGACCTGTGCCGCCTGCACCCCGTGCCGAACTCGAGCTACTGAGGCGTTGGGCGGGTATACCGAGTTGAAACACTCATGGTCGCCGCTAGAGGTGAAGCATGAATGAGATCTATCGCATACTGGACGCCAACTTCAACCGGGCGCGGGAGGCCCTGCGAGTGGCGGAAGACTGCGGGCGGTTCGTGCTGAACGACCCGGCCGTGACGGCGATGGCCAAGAACATGCGGTCGGACCTGGCGGAGATCCTCACGCACATGCCCTCGCGGGAGATGCTGGTGACGCGGGACACGCCCGGCGACGTGGGGACGGACCTGACCAGCCCGCAGGAGATGAAGCGGGAGAACCTGGAGGCCGTCGCCATCGCCGCGTGCAAACGGTTGAGCGAGTCGCTCCGGACGATCGAGGAATACGCCAAGGTCGTCGCCCCCGAGCAGACGCTCCGGGTCGAGCGGATGCGGTACGACGCGTACACGCTCGAGCAGCGGCTGGTGGGGCGGCTGTTCGTGGGCAGCCGGTTTCTGGACGTGCGGCTGTACCTGGTGGTCGAGAGCCGGCTGTGCCGTGGCAGCGTCCGCGACACGGTTCGGGCGGCCATCGCCGGCGGCGCCGACGCCGTCCAGCTTCGCGAGAGGGGCATCGCGGACGCCCAGTTCCTGGCCCTGGCGGCCGAGTTGCGGGAACTGACCGACCAGACGGGCAAGATTCTGATCATCAACGACCGCCCGGACATCGCGGCGATCGTCGGGGCCGACGGAGTTCATCTGGGCCAGCAGGATCTGCCCATCACCGAGAGCCGGCGGCTGATGCGTCCGGGCGGGCTGGTGGGTCAGAGCACGAACACGCTGGCGCAGGCGCAGGCGGCCGCCAACGTGGGGGCCGACTATCTGGGCGTCGGACCCATCTACCACACGACCACTAAGGACGCCGGCGCGCCGGTCGGGCCTGAACTGGTCCGGTCCGTCGCGAGCAAGCTCGCCGTCCCCGTCGCCGCCATCGGCGGGATCGGCCCGGGCAACGTGGCCCCGCTGATCCAGGCTGGCGCCCAGTGCGTCGCCGTCTGCTCCGCCATCTGCTGCGCCGCCAACCCCACCACGGTCGCCGAAGCCATTCGCAAACAGTTTGAGTGAAACCGTAGCCCGTAGCCGGTAGCCCGTCAGACGCCCATCCTAGTAACCGGCTACCGGCAACTGACTACCGGCTACCGGATACCGGCTACGGCTTCAATAAAAAGGGTGGCCGACGCGGGGCACGCGGGGGGGACGTACCAGATCCGCATCAAGCCACCCAGGATCGTTCTCCCGCCCTACAGGGGCGGGCGGGTGCGTTGTTCGTTCTGCCATATTCTATGCACGGTGTTTCGGCAGAACCACATTGGGGGGCAGAATCTGTCGGGGCGGCGGTTTTGGTTGGCCCGTGCGTCACTTGAGGGTATCATTCGCCTGTGGCTGAACCGGCGACGCGTCCGGAGAGTTACGAAGCGTATCGCGAGATGGCCCGCCCACGCAGTCCCTGACGACCCGCCTGGAATTGGAGCTCTCCGATCCCTGAGGCACGCCAACTGGTTTTGGCCGCCGACCTTGCCGATAGATTTATTGGCTGGACAGCCCGCCGGGGGCTGTTAGAATGACGATAGCAGACGGGTTCGATTCTGAATCGGTACACGAATGAACGAACAGATCTTGACGGCACTGACGATTTCGTAATGGCGCGTTCCGGATCATCCCGGGGCGGGCGTGCCGAGGGTCTGTTCGGCCTGCGTGTGCCGATTTTCATTTCGCCCTCCCCCGCGACGATCAACGACAGGAACGGCCGAGGATGCGAGGCCTGAGGACTATGGCGACAAGTGTCAAATTACCGGACGGAAGCACCAGGGAATACGCTGAGGCCGTCTCGGCGATGAAGGTGGCCGAGGATATCTCTCCGCGGCTGGCGAAGGCGGCGGTGGCCGCCGTCGTCGACGGGCAGTGCGTCGACCTGGCCACGACGATTGGCGAGGGCACGCACGAGCTGCGGCTGCTGACCGACCGGGACGAGGCCGCCCTGGAGGTGCTCCGCCATACCGCCGCCCACGTGATGGCGCAGGCGGTGTGCCGGCTGTACGGCCCGGGCGTGCAGTACACGATCGGTCCGGCGCTGACGAAGGACTTCCAGTACGGCTTCTACTACGACTTCGATCTGCCCAAGCCCATCAGCACCGAGGATCTGCCGGCCATCGAGACCGAGATGAAGAAGATTGTCGCCGAGAAGCTGCCCCTCGAGCGGCAGGACCTTTCGGCCCAAGACGCGCGGCAGCAGATGTTGGACCGCGGGCAGGCCTACAAGGCCGAGATGATCGACGAGCTGGTGACAAAGGAAGGCGTCCAGCGAGTCAGCCTGTATAAACAGGGCGAGTACGTGGACATGTGCCGCGGCCCGCACCTCCCCGACACCGGGCGTCTGAAGGCCTTCAAGCTGCTGACCACGGCCGGGGCGTATTGGCGGGGCGATGAGAACAACAAGATGCTCACCCGCATCTACGGCACGGCGTTCTTCGACGGCAAGGCCCTCGAAGAGCACCTGGTGCGGATCGAGGAAGCCCGCAAGCGGGACCACCGCGTGCTGGGCAGGCAGTTGGGGCTGTTCCTGATCGACGAGGAAGTCGGCCCGGGGCTACCCCTGTGGCTGCCCAAAGGGGCGATCCTCCGCATGGAGCTCGAGGGCTGGTTGCGGGGCGAGCTGCTCAAACGCGGCTATCAGCCCGTGATCACGCCGCACATCGGGCGGATCGACCTGTACAAGACCAGCGGGCACTATCCCTACTACGAACACGGGCTCTTCCCCACCATGATGATGGGCGAGGACGAGGGCTACCTCCTCAAGCCCATGAACTGCCCGCACCACATCCGCATCTACCGCTCCTCGCAGCGGAGCTACCGCGAGCTGCCCGTGCGGCTGAGCGAGTTCGGGACCGTCTACCGGTTCGAGCAGTCGGGCGAGTTGAGCGGGCTGACCCGCGTTCGCGGCTTTACCCAGGACGACGCCCACATCTTCTGCACCCCCGACCAGCTCGAGGGCGAAGTGGAAAGCTGCGTCGAGCTGACCAAGCTCGTGCTCCAGACGCTCGGGCTGACGGATTATCGCGTCCGCGTGGGGCTTCGCGACCCCGACAGCGCCAAGTACACCGGGGCGGCGGAGAACTGGAACCGCGCGGAGGAGAATATCCGCCACGTGGTCAAGAAGCTCGGGATGAACTACACCGAAGAGCCCGGCGAGGCCGCGTTCTACGGGCCCAAGATCGACTTCGTCGTCAAGGACTGCCTCGGTCGCGAGTGGCAGCTGGGCACGATCCAGGTGGACTACAACCTGCCCGAGCGGTTCGACCTGTCGTACATCGGGGCGGACAACTCTCCGCACCGGCCCGTGATGGTGCACCGGGCGCCGCTGGGCTCGCCGGAGCGGTTCATCGGCATCCTGATCGAGCACTTCGCGGGGGCGTTCCCGCTGTGGCTGAGCCCGGTGCAGGTGTCGGTGCTGCCCATCAGTGACAAGTTCAACGAATACGCCGCCACGGTGGCTGCCAAGCTTCGTGAGGCGGGCATCCGGGTGGAGCTGGACGACTCGCCCGAGAAGGTGGGGGCGAAGATCCGCAACGCCACGATGGCGAAGGTGCCGTACATGGCGGTGGTGGGGGCCAAGGAAGCCGAAGCCGGCGTCGCCGCCCTTCGCAGTCGAACCGGCGGAGACCACGGAACGCGGACCCTCGACGAGATGACGGCCGGGCTGAGGCGAGAGATTGACTCAAAAGGCGCGGCGAAACTGGTCGAATCGAGTATAACATGATAACGACACCGGCCTCGTCGGGGCGCACCGCCGCCCCGGGCCGGTGCGCACTGTTTACAGGAGAGTTGCCATTAGCAAGAACCTTCGACGTAACGAGCGGATTCGAATCTCGCCGATTCGGTTGATCGGCGCTGACGATGAGCAGTTTGGGATCGTCGACACCGCCGAGGCCATGGCCAAGGCGAAAGAGGCCGGGCTGGACCTGGTGGAAGTGGCTCCGACCGCCGAGCCGCCGGTTTGCCGGATCATGGATTACGGCAAATGGCTGTACTCGCAGAAGAAGAAGGAGCAGAAGAGCAAGGCCCACCGGCACGAGACGGAGTTGAAAGAGATCCGGATCCGCACGCCGAAGATCGGGGATCACGATCTGGAAATCAAGGTCGAGCACGCCAAGGACTTCCTTAGCCGGGGCGACCGCGTGCAGTTCACCCTGCGGTTCCGCGGGCGCGAGTTGGCGCACATCGACGAGGGCGAGCGGATCTTCGAGGACATCACCAAGCAACTGGTGGGGGTGGCGAAGATCGATCAGCCCTATCGTCGCGAAGGGCGGCGGATCACGATGACGCTGGCGCCGGCGCCCAAGGCGGTGGCGGCGGCAGCGGTGGCCAAGAAGCCCGAGGCCGGCGCCCCCCAGCCGGCGCCGGTTCCCCCGCCGACCGCCGTGCCGTGAATGGCAATTGCCGATTGTCGATTGCCGATTGCCGATTGAAGAGGGAAATCGCCGAGGTGGTTGGGAAGTCTCCCGGTTTCCCTCCCCAATCGGCAATCGGTCCGCCTGCGGCGGAGCAATCGGCAATTTTTTTCAGCCCCGGGCTTTACATTGAGCGGAAGATCCTTATAATGGCGAATCTTTACCCGGCTTGACGGTCGGGAGACGACATGAGGTCCGTATCATGCCGAAAATGAAGACGAAGAAAGCCGTGGCCAAGCGCGTGAAGATTACCGCGCGAGGCAAGGTCAAAGTTGGTAAGACCGGCACGGGTCACTTGCGGAGCGTCAAGAGCCCCAAGAGCCGGCGGCAGAGCCGGCGCAAGATGATCGTGTCCAAGGCGTTCACGAAGTCGGTGAAGAGACGCCTGGGGATGTGATTCCCCGGCGAAGGCCACTATTGGTCGCACGGGAGCCCCTTGGGGCGAACGCCGCGCTGGCGGCGTCTGTAACATCCAGGCCATGAGCCCGGAGCCCTCCGACCGGAAGTAAGGAGCAGCACATGCCACGCGTACGTAAGGGCGCCGCCCGGCGGCGCAAGCACAATCGGGTCCTCAAAGACGCACGGGGTATGTACGGAGCGATGAGCCGGCGGTATCGCCTGGCACTGGACAAGACGTTCCGCGCCGGGCGCTACGCCACCCGCGACCGCCGCACCCGCAAGCGCGACTTCCGCCGTCTGTGGGTGACGCGTCTGTCGGCCGCCTGCAAGCAGCGAGGCCTGGCCTACAGCCGTTTCATCTTCGCCCTCGAAGCCGGCGGCATCACGCTGAACCGCAAGATGCTCAGCGAGATCGCCATCGCCGACCCGGCGGCGTTCGACACGGTCGTCGAGATGGTCCGGGACAACGTTCCCGCCAACGCCACCGTGTAACGCTCGCCCGTGTCAGGCATGAGCCTTCTGGAAGAACTCCGGTCGCTGCAAGCGAAGGCCCAGGCGGAGTTGGAGAAGCTCGCCGACTCCGAGGCCCTGGAGGCCTGGCGCATCCGGTATCTGGGCACGAAGGGCGCACTCAAGGACGCCGCCAATCAACTCAAGGACGTCGCCCGCGAGCAGAAACCCGCCGTCGGAAAGGCCCTCAACGACGTCAAGAACCTCCTGACCGAAGGCTTCGAGAAGGCCAAGACCGTCTTAGGCGGCGCGGCCAAGCCCAAGGCCGCCGGCGGGCTGGACGTGACGTTACCCGGCTCGGCCCCCGCCATCGGGCATGAACACCTGATCAGCCAGACGGTCGATGAGATCTGCGACCTGTTCGGGCGCATGGGTTTCACGGTCGCCTACGGGCCCGAGGTCGAGGATGAGTGGCACAACTTCGACGCCTTGAACACCCCGCCCGAGCATCCCGCCCGTGACGTGCTGGACAACTTTTTCCTCGACGGCGGGGCCATGATCCGCTCGCAGACCTCCACCGTGCAGATCCGCGTGATGGAGAACGCCTCCCCGCCCATCCGCATCATCGCCCCCGGGCGCGTATTCCGCCCCGACACCGTCGACGCCACGCACAGCTTCATGTTCCACCAGGTCGAGGGCCTCTACGTCGACGAAGGCGTCACGATGAGCGACCTGCTGACCTGCCTGGACCAGTTCTGCAAGGCCTACTTCGGCCCGGGCGTCCCGACGCGGTTCCGCCCGCACTTCTTCCCCTTCACCGAGCCCTCGGCCGAGGTTGACGTCTGGTATCGCTACGCCGACGGGCACGAAGGCTGGATGGAACTGGGCGGCTGCGGCATGGTGGACCCGAACGTCCTGAAGGCCGTCAAGTACGACGCCGAAAAGTACACCGGCTTCGCCTTCGGCATGGGCATCGAGCGGATGGTGATGGTCCGCCACGGCATCCCGGACATCCGCCTGCTCTACGGCAGCGACGTGCGGTTCCTGCATCAGTTCTGAGGTCGTAGCCCGTAGCCGGTAGCCCGTCGCCGGTAAAGAACTCCCCCGACGTTCCGTCGGTCTCTCTTCGTTTAGCGGCGGTGCTTGCACCGCGTGTTCCCGCGACTGTCCGCCGCACTCCCGCGCCGCTCAACCGGGCAACGGTTCATCCCGGGCGTTCAGCGGTCGTCTTTGTGTCCAGCGTAGGGGTTGTGATCGTCATCGGCCGGGGGGGCAGTGGAAGTCGGGGCAGGCGAAGGCGGGGCCGGCATCGGGGAGGCGACGACGGCCGACGCGATCGAGGGCGATTTGGGAGGTAGATTGTGGAGGAGCCGCACGATCTCGAAGAGCATGGCCGCGACGATGACCGGCAGCAGCAGAACGACAGCCCAGTGCAGCCCCTTGCGTTCGTGGGTTACGACGTGGCAACGGGAGAAGTCGATCCCCGGAAACTCCTTGCTGAGAAGGGCCATGGCCTCCCTGCGAGATTCATCAATGCCATCAGTGACGACACCTTCAACCTGCCCCTTGTCGGCCAGTTCGTGCAGATCCGCCATGTCTTTGATACGGTCGCTCCGGAAGACCACGCAAGGCCCTGTCGGCGGCGGGAGGGGGCTGGGCAGTTCTCCGGTGTTCCACCGCAGATCCTCCAGCATCTTGACATACGTTCCGTTCTTGGGCAGAGCTACCGCCCAGACCATTCTCCAATGGCCCGAATCGCTGCCACCCTTGTGGACGAACTGGTCCTTGAACAGATATATTCCCTTGAGAAGGACATGCCGATTGTCGCCGAACCCATTGGCAATCAGGTCCGCGCAGGTGATTTCCTGGGGTTGAGCCTTGGATCCCGCGGACAGCCAGACCTCCTGCCCGCAGACGGCGGCAATCACGGCACCGATGCACGCCAGCACGGCCACCTTGGCGAGTTGGGAATCACGTGCGGTCATGTGTCGAGTAATAGCCCCGGCGTTCGTGCCCGTCAAGGGATTCCCGGCCACGACCGTCATTCGCATGCGGGGGACGCCGCGGGCCGTCGCGGGGCACGGAGTTCAGGGGCGTCACTGTCTTTCCTGGGCGTAGGGGTTGTGATCGTCATCGGCCGGGAGGGCAGTGGGAGGTGGGGCAGGAGGGGTCGGGGTTGGCGCTGCGGGGGACGCCACGGCCGTGGGTTTGCCCCGCATCCAACCGGCAAGAAGCCAGAACCCGCCCAGGCCCAGGGCGGCCAGGCCCCCGATCAGCAGGGCGAACAGCTTGCCCTTGGAGGCCGGCGTACGTCCGTGATGGAGGATGTAGCACTGGGAGAAGTCCGTGCCGGGGAAGCCTTTTTCGAGGAGCTGCCTCTCTTTTCCCTCGAGCTTCTCGATTTCATTGACGATCATGCCATCGAAGACGGTCTCGCGAGCGAGGCGGTCCATGCCCGCCATGTCGGACACTTTGCCGCTCCGGAGAACCAGGCGGATGTCGGTGGGCGGCGGGAGATTGGCGGGCAGTTGATCATCCGGGCCCACCAATCGGCGAAGGTCCTGCATGTACTGCCCGTCCTTGGGCACGAGGGGCACCCAGACGGTCGTCCAGGGCCCGGCCTCGCCCTTGCCCTCGTACACGAACCACGTGGGCAGGACGACGGCGTCCCGGACCGTGACGTTGGCGTTATCGCCGCAGCCGTTCTTGGTCAACTGGGCACACGTGAGGGCCTGCTTCTCATGTCCGGCTTTGTTGGCCAGACGCCACTCCCGATACCCGATGTAGGTCAGTGCAATCCCCGCGACAATCAGCCCGATCTTGATCCGCATCATGATTGGACACCCTTTCCATGCGCGGCCCGGTCAGGCCTCGCAGTAGTCGATGATTCTCGCCAGTTCGACGCGGAGTTCGTCGCGGGGGACGATACGGTCGATAAAGCCGTGTTCGAGGAGAAACTCGGCCCGCTGGAAGCCTTCGGGCAGTTCGGCTTTGATGGTGTTGGCGATGACGCGTTGCCCGGCGAAGCCGATCAGGGCGCCCGGCTCGGCGATGATGATGTCGCCGAGCATGGCGAAGCTGGCGGTCGTGCCGCCGGTGGTGGGGTCGGCCAGCACGGCGATGTAGAGCCCGCCGGCGGCGTCCAGCCGGGCCAGGGCGGCCGAGGTCTTGGCCATCTGCATCAGACTCAGGGCGCCCTCGTGCATGCGGGCGCCGCCCGAGGTGCACACGATGATCAACGGCAGCGAGTCCTGCACCGCTCGCTCGATCAGCAGGGCGATCTTCTCCCCCACGACGCAGCCCATCGACCCCATCAGCCAGTCCCCGTCCATGACGTCAGCAAGGTGATCTTCTCGCCCACGACGCAGCCCATCGAGCCCATCAGCCAGTCGCTGTCCATCACGGCGATGGCGGCGCGGCGGCCTCGGATGTGCCCGATGCCGGTCTGGACGGCCTCCGTCAGGCCGGTCTTGGCCTGCTCGGTCTTGATGCGATCGGCCATCGTCTTGCCGTCCCACGTGAACTTCAGCGGGTCGGCCGGGGCGATGTCGGTGAAGAGCTCCTCGAAACTGTCTTCGTCCACGAGTTGGAGGATCCGCGTGCGGGAGCCTACGCGGAAGTGGTGCCCGCACCTGGGGCAGACGTCGAGGTGCTCGGCGACGCCCTTGCGGAAGAGAAGCTCATTGCAGCCGGGGCACCGCAGCCACAGCCCTTCGGGAATGTCCCGCCGCTCGCGGCGGCGTGGGCCCTCGAAGGCCGACGCGCTGAAGGGGCTTTCCGGTTCGTCTGGTATCCGTGCCATGCGGCTCACTCCCTTGTCCTGGCCGATAGGGCCAGGGACGAACTGACTTCCAACTCGACCCAGGAGAAGTTCGGGTCGAGGTGCTTCCAGGGCTCCTCGAGGGTGCGTCCTTCCAGCAGGGCCAGAGCCAGGGAGACCGTGACCCCGCGGAGGACGAGGGCGACGCATCCGCGGGCGTGCCGGCGTGCGATGTCCCGCAGGGCGGCCTCGAGCCTCACCATCGCCTGCCCGAGCGTCTCGCCCTCGGGCGGACAGACGCTGCCGGGGGCTTCCATGAACTGCTTGTACGTCCGCACGTTGCGGCGTTTGAGTTCCTCGATGAGCAGCCCCTGCCAGAGCCCGTAGTTCATCTCCACGAGCTCCTCGGCCACGCGGAAGCGGGCCTTCAGGGCCCCGGCGAGGATCTCGCCCATCTGCCGGGGGCTCTCGCCGGCGGAAGAGTAGACCACGGTGACGCCCTTGCCCGCCAACTCGCCCGCGACCCGCTGGGCGTAGGCAACGCCCTCCGCCGTCAGGGGCGTGCCGGCCAGGTTCTCCAGCCGCGACTGGGCGTCCCAGACCGTCTGCCCGCTCTTGACCAGCAGAAGCCTCATGACCCGCGGGCCTCCTGGGCGGCCTGACGCAACTGGGCGACGGCGAGGGCCTCGTCCGGGGCGTCGAAGATCGCATGCCCGGCCACCAGGACGTCCGCCCCGGCCTGGATGCACTGCCGGGCGGTGTCGGGGGCGATTCCCCCGTCGACCTGCACCCGGACTCCCGGGCCGACCATCTCGCGGATCGCGCGGATCTTCGGCAGCATGTCGGGCTCGAAGGCCTGCCCGCCGAAGCCCGGCTCGACCGTCATCACGAGCACGAGGTCGACCTGGCGTGCGAAGCCCGCGATCACGGCGGCGGGGGTAGCCGGGCGGAGAACGATCCCCGCGCCCAGCCCCAACTCGTGCAGCCGGGCGATGAGGACCTGGGGGTTTCCGGCGGCCTCGACGTGGAAGCTGATACTGTCGGCGCCGGCCTCGGCGAACCGCTCGACGTAGTAGGCCGGGTCGGTCACCATCACGTGGACGTCCAGCGGTCGCGTGGTGCAGCGGCGGACCTTGGCGACGAACCCGGGCCCGACGGAGAGGTTGGGCACAAAATGCCCGTCCATGACGTCGACGTGGATCACGTCGGCGCCGGCGGCGGTGACGGCGGCGATCTCGTCGGCGACGTGCGCAAAGTCGCACGCCAGCAGCGAGGGGGCTACCAGCACGCCGCCCGGCAGGGCGGGCCAGGGGTTTTGGCCGCGTTGGGTCATAGGGCTCTATACCGACAAAGCCCATCGCGACGGGCGACGGGCTTTGTCCGCGGGTCCAATTGTAACCGGGAGGTCACTTGGTATCAAGTATCTCGATGGGGGCCAGCGGCTTGCCCTCGAGGTATTCCAGCGAAGCCCCGCCGCCGGTGGAGACGTGGGTCATGCGGTCGGCCAGGCCCATGTCCTCGACGGCCGTCGCGGAGTCGCCCCCGCCGATGACGGTGATGGCGCCGGCCTGGGTGGCCTTGGCGAGGGCCTTGGCCAGGGCGAGCGTGCCGGCGGCGTAGTCGGGGCGTTCGAAGACGCCCATGGGCCCGTTCCAGACGATCGTCCGCGAGGCGGCAATCGCCGCCTCGAACGCCGCGATCGTCGCCGGGCCGATGTCCATACCCATCAGACCGTCCGGAATGTTCACGCCGGCCACCTTCACCGGCTTGCCCGACTGGAAGTTGTCCGTCGCGACGTGGTCGACGGGGAGCATGATCTTTTCGCCGGCCTGCTGGAGGAGGGGCTTCATGGCCTCGACCTGGTCGGCTTCGACGAGGCTGGTGCCCACCGCGACGCCCTTGGCCTTCAGAAGGGTATAGGCCATCGCCCCGCCGATGAGGATCTTGTCGACCTTCTTGAGCAGGGAGGCGATGAGTTTGATCTTGTCGGAAACCTTCGCCCCGCCCAGGATCG
>JAPLNA010000135.1:0-1010 GCA_026693065.1 Planctomycetota bacterium | reverse complement strand
GGTACTTGATTTCCTTCTCGACGAGGAAGCCCGCGACGGCCGGGCCGCCGACGGCCTGGATGGCCTTGGCGACGCCGTACGTGCTGGCGTGCTTGCGGTGGCAGGCGCCGAAGGCGTCGTTGACGTACACGGTGCCCAGTTTGGCCAGGGCGGCGACAAAGTCGTCCTGGAGCTTCTGCTGGTCGCCGGTGAGTTTCTTGTCGGGGTTCTTCTTGGCCTTGTCGGCGATGGTCTCGCCGGGGCAGAAGCGGACGTTCTCGAGCAGGAGGACGTCGCCTGGCTTCATCGCCGCGACGAGGGCCTCGGCGGCCGGCCCGGCCACTTCACGCGGGCCCAGCGTCACCGGCTTGCCCAGCAGGGCGCCCAGCCGCGCGGCGACGGGGGCGAGGGAGAACTCGGCCTCGAAGCCCTTCTCGGCGGGCCGGCCCAGATGGCTCATCAGAACCAGCTTCCCCCCGCCGGTCAGCACGGCCTTGATGCTCGGCAGGGCGGCCTGAATCCGCTTGTCGTTGGTAATCTTGCCGTCCTTGACGGGGACGTTGAAGTCCACCCGCATCAGGACCGTCTTGCCCGCTACGCTGATGTCCGCGATCGTCTTGGTCGCCATGTCCGAAACCTCTCTGGTGCCGTAGTGTGGTGCCAGCGGCCTCCCGATCGGCCGCGGAGGGGTATTGTGTTGGCCCGGGGGACACTTTTCAAGCATTCATTGCATTAATGGGCGAGAATTGGCATACTAGCAGGACTGTCCTTAGACCCGCCGGCGGAAATCCTGCGGGGGCCGGCCGGCCTCCCTTCGCCCCGGGCGACATTGGAGCATGATTGTGAACACACGATGGATATTGGCGGCGGCGGTTCTGGCAGTCGTGAGCGTTGGGCTTCTCGTGGCGGCGGACGCCCCGGCCACCAAGCCCGTCGCGATCGCCACCGTGGGGTCGGTCGAGATCATGACCGAGCAGGTCGAGCAGATCGTCGCCCGCCAGCAGGTGCCCGCGGACGCTGTCAGCGACGGC
>JAPLNA010000134.1 GCA_026693065.1 Planctomycetota bacterium | reverse complement strand
GTACGCCCCCAGCCCGACGTACGCCCCCACCATGCAGAATTCCCCGTGCGCGAAGTTGATCAGCCGGATGATCCCGTAGACCAGGGTGTAGCCCAGGGCGATGAGCGAATACATCGCTCCCAGGCAGATTCCGCCCACAAGGCAATAGAGCAGGTTGTCCCACATGGACCACCTATTTCCGGATCGGGACCTTCTTTGCCAGTTCCGTTGCGCACTTGCCGTCTTTCTTCACCACCTGAAGGATCACGGCGCCCTTCACGGCGTCGCCGCCGGGCGTGATGGAAATCGTCCCCGTTACACCCTCGATATCCTTGAGCCCCCGCAGGGCGTCGGCGATCTCCTGGCGGGTTAGTCCCTTCTTCATGGCCTCGCCCAACAGCAACATCGCGTCGAAGCCAAGGGCCTCGAACGAGCCGGGCATGTGGCCCGTTTGGGCCAACATGTCTCGCACAAAGTCCTGCACCACCTTCCGCTGTTCGCCGGGCCAGTACGCCGCCATAAAGAAACACCCCTCGATGTTCTCGCCCGAATGTTCGATGACGACGTTGTTGTCCCACCCGTCCGAACCGCAGAGCCTCCCGGTGAACCCCACCACCTTCGCCTGGCGGATGATGTCCTGCACGTTGGGCGGGTAGGCGGGCACGAAGATCGTCTCGGCCCCGGCGTTCTTGATCCGCACCAACTGCATCCCGAAATCCTGGTCCTTGCCCTGGTAACTCTCCTGGGCCACGATCTTCCCGCCGGCGGCCTCGAAGGCCTTGGCAAAACTGGCCGAGACGCCCTGGCTGTAGTCGCTGCCACTGTCGACCATCACGGCCGCCTTGCTCAGTCCCTTTTCGCGGGCGTAGAGGGCCACTTCGCGCCCCTGGAACGAATCCAGGAAGCACGCGCGGAATGCATACTTGGAATTGGCCGTCACCATGTCGTTCGTCGCCGTTGGTGTGATCATGGGCGTCTGGGTCTGGCCGGCGTCCAGCTTGGCCGCCAGCGCACACGTGCTGGTGATCGGTCCGAGCACGGCTACCACGTCCTTCATGTCCGCGAGCATCTTGAACACCGCTCGCGATTCCGTGTCCTTGCCCTGGTTGTCCTGTATCTCCAGACGTATTCTCCGCCCGTTAATCCCGCCGGCGTCATTGATCTGCTTTACGCGAAGTTTGATCCCATCCAGCGTCGCCAGGCCGTACGGGCTGAGCGAGTCCGACAGCGGCAGGTTCACCCCCACGGGAATGTCCGTGTCCTTCTTGCACCCGCCCAGGCCCGCCGCCCCGGCCAGCACGGACGCCACCCACGTCATGAACCACATCGAGTTTCTCATGGCCGCCGTCTCCATCGTTCGTGCCGCCCCTGCGGGCGAAGGGGAACCTTGGATCTGTCGTGTGATTCTACTGTCGTCCGGGGGTTTTCACAATCGCATCTGCCGTGTCGCCCGGAGAGCCGCTCAATTGCTCTTGTCCCGAACGCCGGCAGGCCGAAAAGAGTAGTTGGACTTTTCATCGCAAGGAAGCCTGCTATGTCGAATGTGCCTGACGTATCGTCAGTCCCGGGCGAGGTTCCCGGGCCAAGAAAACGCACGCGCCTGCTGATCGTCGCGGGGGTTCTCGCGGGACTCTCCCTGGCGGTGGGGGTGCCGTACTGGTGGTGGGCGAGGCAGTACGAGTCGACCGACGACGCGGCGGTCGAGGGTCACGTCATTCCGGTGGCCCCGAAGATCGCCGGGCAGGTGGTCGAGGTGCTGGTCAAGGACAACGAGCTCGTCAAAGAGGGACAGGTGCTGGTGAAGATCGACCCGCGGGATGCGACGGTCCGGCAGCAACTGGCAGAGGCGGCGCTGACGTCGGCGCAGGCGCGGGCGCAGGCGGCGAAGGTGTACGTCGAGCTGACGAAGATGACCTCGCAGGCCGACCTGGACGCCGCGACCGCCGGGGTGGCGATCGCCAAGGACGCCGTCAGCAGCGCCGCCGCCGGCGTGGACGTGGCGACGAGCAAGGTGCTTCAGGCGGACGCGCGTGTGGGTTCGGCCAAGGCGTTCGTCGAGCAGGCCAACGCACAGATCGCCGCCGACCAGGCCGAGGCCGATCGGACGGCGGCGGATCTGAAACGGTACAGCCAGTTGAAGGCCACCGGGAGCATCACAAACCAGCAGTTCGACGCGGCGACAGCGGCGTCCCAGGCGGCGGCGGCGCACCTGGCGGCGGCGAGGAAGGCCGTCGCGTCGGCGGAGGCACAGCGAGTGGAGGCCGAGGCCGCCGCGCGGGCCGCCCAGGACGGCGTCAAACAGGCGCAGGCGGCCCTGGCGCAGGCGAATTCGGGCGTTTTGCAGGCGCAGGCAAAACTGGCAATGGCGAGCGTGACGGCGCAGCGGGTCGCGCAGGCGGAGGCGCAGCAGCAGGGGGCCGACGCCGACGTTGTGCTCGCCGAGGCCACCCTTCGCCAGGCGAAGGACCAGATGGCGTACACCACGGTGGTGGCGCCCCAGGCCGGTCGCGTGGCCCGAAAGGGCGTCCAGGTCGGCTCGTACGTCCAGATCGGGCAGGCCATGCTCGCCGTCGTTCCGCTGGAGGTGTGGGTGGTCGCCAACTTCAAGGAAACCCAACTGACGAACATGAAGCCCGGACAGGACGTGACCGTTACGGTGGACGCGTACCCGGGGCAGAGCTTCAAGGCCCGCCTCGAAAGCCTGCAGGCCGGCACGGGGGCGAGGTTCAGCCTCCTGCCCCCGGAAAACGCCACGGGCAACTTCGTGAAGGTCGTCCAGCGCGTGCCCGTCAAGATCGTCTTCGAGGCCGAGGCGCCCGGCAAGGCCCCGTGGAACCGGTTCCTGCTGGCGCCCGGCATGTCGGTCGTGCCCGAGGTGAAGGTGCGGTGAGTCCGGCCGAAAAAGAACTTCACGCCCCCGGCGATCTGGCGCCCGCGTGGCACCCGAGCTTCAACCCGTGGTGGATCGCCTTTACCGTCATGCTCGTGACGTTCATGGAGGTGCTGGACACCTCGATCGCCGTCGTGTCGCTGCCGCACATTGCGGGCAACCTGTCGGCCGGCATCGACGAGAGCACGTGGGTGCTCACCAGCTATCTCGTTTCCAATGCCATCGTGCTGCCGCTGAGCGGGTGGTTTTCGTCGTTGTTCGGGCGCAAGCGGTTTTTCATGGCCTGCGTGGGGGTGTTCATGGCCAGTTCGCTGCTGTGCGGGCTGGCGCCGACCTTGCCGTGGCTGGTGGTCTTCCGCATTCTCCAGGGAGTCGGGGGCGGGTCGATGCAGCCCATCGCCCAGGCGATCCTGGCCGAGAGTTTCCCGCCGCGCCGCCGCGGGATGGCGATGGCGGTGTACGCCATGGGCGTCGTCGTTGCGCCCATCGTCGGGCCCACCGTCGGCGGCTGGATCACCGACAACTACTCCTGGCGATGGATCTTCTTCATCAACGTCCCCGTCGGAATGATCAGCCTCCTGATGGCCTCCTGGGTGATTGAGGACCCGCCGTATCTCATCCGCCGCACGTTCCGGACGGGGCTGCGGATCGACTACATCGGGCTGGCCCTGCTCTCGGTGGGCCTGGGCGCCCTCCAGATCGTCCTCGACAAAGGCCAGCGCGAGGACTGGATGGAATCCAACTTCATCCTCACCCTCACGATCGTGACGGCGGCGGCGCTGGTGGCCCTGGTGTTCTGGGAACTCCGCCAGAGCCAGCCCGTCGTCGAGCTCCACCTGCTCAAGGGGCGGAACTTCGCCGTTTCCACCATCACGATGTTCGCCCTGGGTTTCGTGCTGTACGGCAGCACGGCCCTGTTGCCGATCTTCCTGCAAACCATGCTGGGCTACACCGCCATGCTCAGCGGGCTGGTGCTCTCCCCCGGCGGGCTGGCAACCATGATCGCCCTCCCGGTCGTCGGGCGGCTGCTCGGGCGGTTCGAGCCGCGGTGGCTCGTCGTCATTGGCGTGGTGGCGGTGGTGGCCTCGCTGGTTCAGATGTCGCACTTCAGCCTCCAGGTCGACTTCGCCACCGCCGCCTGGTCGCGCGTCGTCCAGGGCGTCGGGCTGGCGTTCCTGTTCGTGCCGATCAACACGATGGCCTTTGCCCCCCTGGCCAGGCACCAGATGAATTACGCGTCCGGGCTGATCAACCTGGCGCGGAACATCGGGGGCAGTTGCGGCATCGCGTTCGTCACGACCGTGCTCGCCCGGGCCGCCCAGGTTCATCAGAACCACCTCGTGGGCCACCTCTCGCCGCTGAATCCCGCGTACCGCAACGCTCTGGAGGGGGCGACGGGCGCCTTGACTGCCGCGGGCTCGAGCCCCGCCGAAGCCGCCCAGCAGGCCCAAGGCCTTCTCTACGGCGGGCTCGTGAGAGAAAGCACCATGCTCGCCTTCGTCGACAACTTCCGCACGCTGGCGATTCTGTTCGCGTTCATAATTCCCCTGATGTTCCTGATGAAGAAGATTACCCCGGGCAAAGGCCCGGCCCTGGGGCACTAGCCATGAAACCACAAACTGTGATACTGTTCTGTGCGGCCCTGCTGGCGGCCCCCGGTTGCCCGAACCAGGCCCGCGACGTGGCCTCGTATCGCAAGGTGCTCGATACCGGGGCGCCCGCCTCGGCCCCGTCGGCGCCCGGGCCCATGCTGACGCTCCGCGGCGCCCTGGCCATCGCCAACGCGCACAACGAACGCCTCGCCATGTCCGGCGAGACGTATCTCCAGGCCTTGATCGACAAGGACCGCGCGGTGGCGGCCTTCCTGCCCACCGTCACGCTTTCGATGACCCACCTGAGGCAGGAAACGATACCCACGCTGGGCGGGATAAACATGACGCCCAGCCCGGCCAACGACGTTGTGTTGAGCGAAGGGGTCAACCTCTTCCACGGGTTCCGAGACGTAGCGGCCCTGAAGCGTGCGGCGGCCGGCGCCGACGAGCGCCGCGCCCTCCTCCGCGAATTCCAGAGTTCCCTGCTCGTGGAGACCGCGGGAGTGTACTACCAGGTTCTTCGCAGCGAGGCGCTCGTGGCCGTGCTGCGGAATTCGCTGGGTGTGCAGGAGGAGCGGGTGACGGACCTGAGCAACAAGCTCGCGGCGGGCACGGTCCGGGCGGTCGACGTCTCCCAGGCGCGATCCCAGGCCGCCGCCACCGGCGTGCTGCTTCGCCAGGCACAGGCCGACGTCGTCCGCGGGCGGGCCACGCTGGCGTTCCTGCTGGGCGCCCAGGCCGTCGAGAGCACCCTCGCCGACGGGCTGGCCATTCCCGCCGTGCCGGCGCGGACGGTGTTGGAGAGCCCGGCCCAGCAGGACCGGCCGGACATTCTGGCCACCGCGTCGGCGACCGAGGCCGCTCGGCGAAGCGTCGAGGACGCCATCGGGCAGTATTACCCGTCGGTGCGGCTGGACCTGACGCAGTTCCTCCACCGCGAGTCGTTCCCGCCGCAAAGCCGCTGGATGTCGCTGCTGGAGGTGAACGTGCCGGTGTTCTCCGCGGGCCTGATCGAGGCCGACGTGCGGACCGCCTGGAGCCGGCTCCGCCAGGCCGGGCTGAACGAATCGCTCGTTCGCCGCCAGGTGCTCGAAGAGGTGCGTCTGTCGCACGAGAATCTGTCGGCGGCCCTGGGCACGCTGGAGCGTCTGCGGACGCAGGAGCAGGCCGCCCGCGACGGGCTCCGTCAGGCCAGCGAGGCCGCCAAGGCCGGCGTCGGCACGGACCTGGAACGCCTGATCTCCCAGGACCAGTATCTCTCCGCCCAGGTGCAGGTCATCACGCAGACGTACACGGCCAAGATCGCCTATCTCCAACTCCTCCGTGCCACCGGGCACCTGAGGTTCTCCGAAGGGCCGTTGAAAGTGGCGGGGACGGGCTGGCGGAAGTGAGAAAGCGGGCCGGGGGAAGGCTGGGCGAAAGAGACGGGGATTAGGGGATTCTTGGATTGGGGGATTAGAATCAAGGATTCAAGACTTGATATTTGAGATTGGAGATTTGAGATTTCAGATCCGAGAGATCGCTCTCTCGCCAGCCATGCATCCCACCCCAAATCCAAGACCTCTTCCCACCCCCTAATCCAAGAAGCCTCTAATCCCCGTCTCTTTCGCCCGGCCTTCTCGCGGCCTTCGAAATTGCCGACAACCTCGCCTCTTTTCTTGCCGTACGGTCTCGTCGTACAATGCCCCCGCCGACACGGCACTGGAGAGAGGACCGACATGCAGACCCCGCGAGAGGTGTTGAACGCGTTGATTCGCCGGAAGAAGGCTGACCGGCTCGGGCTGATGGAGAACCCCTGGGGCGACACGATGACCAAGTGGGTTACCCAGGGGTATCCGACGGGCAAGGACGGGCAGCCCATTTCGGCCCAGGAGCATTTCAAGCTCGACATGGCGCATTGCGGCGGGTGGTTCGACTGGCAGCCGAACATGGGCTTCAACGAGACGGTCGCCGAGACGGACGAGTGGGTCGTCCGCAAGAACGGGTCGGGGGCGTCGCTCAAGTGGTGGAAGGCCAAATCCGGCACGCCCGAGCACGTGGACTTCACGATGACCACACGCGAGGTGTGGGAGCGGGATTACCGGCCGCTGGTGGTGGGCTCGGCCGCTAAACGGCTCGGGGCCGACGACGTCAAGACCATCAAGAAGTCGCTGGCCGATCGCCGGGCCGAGGGGTACTGGACGTGCTTTGGCAACCAGTTCCTCTGGGAGGACATGCGGGCGAGCATGGGCGACGTGACGTTGTACACCGCGATGCTGCTCGAGCCCGAGTGGATCCACGACTACTGCCGCGTCTACACGGACCTATACAAGGACTACTACAGGCTCCTGCTCGAGCAGACCGGCGCGCCTGACGGCATGTGGCTGTACGAGGACCTGGGGTATCGCGACCGGCTGTTCGTGGCCCCGGAGATTTACCGCGACACGATCTTCGTGTACTACGCCGAGATGGTGGAGTTCTTCCACGGCTACGTGCGGGTATACCGAGCCGGCGATGGACCTGGTCGTCGCGGCCGGGTTCGACGGGCTCAATCCGCTGGAGGTGAAGGCCGGCAACGACATCTTCCGGGTGGCGGAGAAGTACGGCGACAAGTTGAGCTTCTGGGGTGGGCTGGACGCGAGGATTCTCGAAAGCGGTGACCGGGCGGCGATCCGCCGCGGCGTAATCGACTTCATCGAGGGCCTGAAGAAACGCGGGGCCAGCGTCATCTTCGGCAGCGACCACTCGCTCTCGACGAACGTGCACTACGATGACTATCGGTATGCGTTGGAGGTGTATCACGAGCATGAGGCGTACTGAAGATCGTCCATCGGACGGGCGACTGTGATGCACCTCGTTTAACCGCGGTGCTTGCACCGCGCTTTCCCCCGAAGA
>JAPLNA010000133.1 GCA_026693065.1 Planctomycetota bacterium | reverse complement strand
GCTCCGCCGTGCATGCCCAAACCACCGCGTCCGCGGCTGGGGCGTCAACAGCTCCCGCGCCAACCTCCGCGCCGGCGCCGGCGGCCTGGCCTGCGCCCGCGGCAGCGGCGGCCTCATCGCCCACGGAGATGAAGTCCAACATCCCCAAGTCCATCGTCGCCAGGCCCACTAAGGACATTCCCCAGGCCGGGTGCGTCACCGCGCAGTGCCATGCGGGCGTCAAGAAGTTCAACGCCCTTCACGGCCCGGTGAACGTCAACGCCTGCGACGCCTGCCACAAGCTCCTGGACGCCTCCAAGCACAAGTACGAGCTCGCGCGCCCCAAGAACGAGATCTGCGTCTTCTGCCACAAGCTCGACCTTCGCGGGGCCCCCGTCGTTCACAAGCCCGTCACCACCGGCGACTGCCTCCAGTGCCACAGCCCCCACGGCGGGACCGACAAGCGATCCCTCCGCGGGGCCAACATGACCGAGTTCTGCGACAAGTGCCACAAGGACGTTCTGGCCGGCAAGAAGCGGGCGCACGGGCCGGCGGTCGCGGGGGCGTGCGGCGCCTGCCACCAGGCCCACGTCTCCCAGTACCCCAAGCTCCTGAATTTCAAGGGACGGGATCTGTGCCTCTCCTGCCACAAGCAGATGGACGCCCAGATGCACAAGGTCAAGTTCCCCCACAAGGCCGTCGAGGCCGACTGCCTCGCCTGCCACGACGCCCACGCCTCCGATTATCCCATGTTCACCCGCCGCCCCCCGGTGGCGCTGTGCACCGAGGCCTGTCACGAGAAGGTCCGCAAGGAAGTCAAGGACGACAAGTTCAAGCACGGCGTGGTCACCCAGGAGCAAGGCTGCCTCAACTGCCACACCGCCCACGGCGGCGACCTGGCCAAGCTGATGAAGACCACCCCGCTGAAGGTCTGCATGGCCTGCCACACGAACAAGATCGAGCGTCCGGGGCTGGCCGCCGTGCCCGGCGTAGGCGAGGTTCTCGAGCCCAAGCTCTTCAAGCACGGGCCCATCAACCAGGGCAATTGCAGCGGCTGCCACCAACTGCACGGCTCGGACGTGGCCAAGTTGCCCATCAAGCCCTACCCCGAGGGGTTCTACGAAGACTTCACCCCCGACAAGTACGCCCTGTGCTTCTCCTGCCACGACGCCCAACTGGCCACCCAGAAGCTCACCCAGGGCGTGACCAAGTTCCGCAACGGGCAGACCAACCTGCACTTTGTGCACGTGGACAAAGTCGAGAAAGGGCGGAGCTGCCGCGCCTGCCATTCCACCCACGCCAGCAAGAACCCGATGCACATCCGCGAGTCCGTGCCGTATGGGCAGTGGCAGATGCCTGTCCGCTACGCCCCCAGCGCCACCGGCGGGACGTGCGCCTCCGGCTGCCACAAGGAACTGACCTACGACCGGGCGAATCCGGTCGTGTACGCCCCATCGTCCGCGACCTCGGCGCCCGCGACCGCGCCGAGCGACCCGAACGCCGTCAAACCTCAGGAGAATCCGAAATGAAAACTCTCTCGCCCCTGGCCGTGACACTCACCGTCGTCCTCGCCCTGGCCTGGCCCGTCCAGGCCGCCGACGAGCCCAAGACCATCGCCCTGAAGGCCAAGGCCGTCGGCGGGGCCGATATCGCCGTCCCCCAGGCCGACAAACCCACCGTCCTTCTGTTCGCCCGCCCGGGCCAGGAGCAGAGCGTCAAGGCCGTCGAGAGCCTCAAGAACGCCCTCAAGGACGCCGGGAGCATCCAGGTCGTCGTGGTTCTCAGCGGGGAGCAGCTCGCCGACGCGGCGGGCAAGCTGCTCAAGGACCTCGCCTGGCCCGTCGTGATGGACGCCGACTACGAGATCGTGGGCTCCTGCCGGGTACACGTCTGGCCGACGACGCTGATCGTGAGCCCGCAGGGGGCCGAGATGGTCCACCTGGCGGGCCTGCCCCAGACCTACGCGCGGGACCTGGCGGCGTGGGTGGCCTTCGCGACCAAGAAGATCGACCGGGCCGCGCTGGACAAACAACTGGCGACCACCGACGTCATCGTCGACAGTCATCAGCAGCAGGCCGGGCGGCATCTCCAGGTCGCCCAGCAGTTGCTCGAGAAGGGCCTGGCCGACCAGGCGCGGGCGGAGATCGACCAGGGTCTCAAGCTCGCCCCCGACGACGCGCGGCTGCTGCTTCTGTCGGCCAAGGCGATGCTGCTCCAGAAGGACGCCGCCGGCGCCCTGGCGGCGGCCGAAAAGCTCGAGGGCAAGGCCCTGCCCGCCAGCCAACTGGGCACGATCAAAGGGGCCGCCCTGGTGGCCCTGAAGCAGCCCGACAAGGCCATCGGCGTCCTCACGGAGGCCCTCAAGCTCAATCCCACTCCGATGGAAACGTACTACTTCCTGGGGCTGGCGTATCAGCAGAAGGGCAAGACGGCCGAGGCCGCCGCGGCATTCCGGACGGCTTTCGAGCACACCGGCGAAGGCCGCAGCCTGGCCGACGTGGCCAGAGGCGCCACCGCGGCGGGCCAGTAACGTCGAATCCGCCCGTACCAAAACAGCCGGGCGCCGGCGGCCGAGTGTTCGGCTGCGGGCGCCCGGCTCTTTTTTGGGCTATTTCTTCTTGGAGGGCGAAGGGGGTTGGGCGGGGCTTCGAATGGCCCGGCGGACGTTCAGGGCCGACGCCGACGACGGGGAGTACGAGAAGTTCGTGTGCGGCACCTGGTGGCAGGTGAGGTTGCAGGCGCCGCTGCGAATCCCCGTGGACGTGTAGTTCGGGCCGTTACCCGAGGATAAGGGCAGAGCGATGTGGCGGTCGAAATTGATCAGGTGCGCGCCGCTGGCCGAGGTGCTCGTGACGGCACTGAGCCCGTGCGGGGTATGACAGGCCGAGCAGGGCGCCTTCACGTCCCTCCCCAGGTGCAGGCTGTGGAAAGGGAAGCTCTGATTGGCCAGGATGCTCGATCGGTTGTGACAGCCGTAGCACAGGGCGTACACGGTGGGGCCTTCGCTGGTGAAGTCGGCCGTGACGTACTGGCGGACCAGCAGCGGGGTGTAGGTCGAGCCGTGGGGCCCGCGGGGGCCCTGGGCGGAGTCGGAGGCGTGGCAGTCGGTGCAGTAGATGATGGAGGTCGACCGCAGGGGCAGAATCAGGCTGGGCACGGCGGTGTTCTTGCCCTTGACCTCGATGGGGTGGAAGCTGGGATTGACCGAGGCGAACTGGTCGGCGACGTTGGTGTTGATGATCACCCGGTCGACCACCGGGTTGCGGACGGTATTGGGGCCGGCGTGGCACTTGTAGCAGATCTGATACTCATTGACGGCCTGGGGAAGGAACTGCCTGTCCCCCGTCATGCCGGACACGCCGGCGGAGGAGGGCTTGATGGCCGGGGCGCCGGGGGCGGAGCCCGCCCGGGAGGTGTGGGCGTTGTGGCAGTCGGCGCACTCGACGTGCTTGGGCATGGACCAGGGCCTCTCGGCCGCCTCGTGGATGCCGGTGTACCGGCTCAGGGGGTGGGAGGAGAGCTTCGTCATGTCGGCGGTGAGGTCCTTGGAGGCCACCGAGCCATCGTGACAGGGCAGGCAGTTGTCGATGCCCGCCTCGTGCCGGAGCAGGCGCAGTCGTCCGCCGGCGGAGTGCGGGCGGTGGCAGCTTTCGCAGGCGGCCTGGCGGACGGTCGAGGCGGTGATGTTGTCCCACTTGTCGCGCCGGGCGGGGGCCAGGCTCGCCGTCGAATTCGCGTGCGTGCCCATGTCCCAGTTGTCGAGCTGGTGGCAGGTCTTGCACATGGCGCTCTCGACGTTGGACATCGTCAGGAACTTGCCGAACCGGTCGCTGTGGGGGTCGTGGCAGGTGGTGCACTGGAGCTGGCGGCCCTTGTCGAGGGCCAGTTCCCGCGGCAGCGAGTTCGGGTCGCGCAGTTGTCTGCGCTGGGCGGCCAGGCCCGAATCGTACAGGAACGAGATCGGGTGGTCGTCCCTCAGGTCCGTGCCGAGATAGCCCTTGTCGCCGGAGGAAATGTAGATCGTGCCGGTCGGGGCGTTGCGGGGGTTGTAGGTCTGCGCCAGGGCGATCGTGCCGTCGTGGCAGCTCAAGCACAGGCGGCTCGAGCCGGTGGGCTGGCCCACGCGGGAGATCAGCGTCGGGCTGGCGTAGGTCTGGTAGTACGTGCCCGGGTCGCCGCGGTTCCACAACGGGCCGATCGGATTGGAGGCGTGGGGGGTATGGCAGAACTTGCACAGGTCGGTCGCCCCGGCGACCTTGACCGTGCCGGGCCCGCTGCTGGTGAGGTTGTGCTTGGTGGCGGCGATATTGGTCTGGCCCCAGGCGGCCGAGGCCCCCGCCAGCAGGACCGCCAGCGCCGCGCTACCGAGGCGATGTCGTGGGCTTCCGGGCATCGGGAACTTCTCCTACGTACTGAAGAATCTGCACGCGTGCATTGTGCGTGTCGCAGACGTACAGGCGGTTATCGGCATCGACGGCCAGGCCCGCGGGCACGTGAAACAGCCCGCTTTGGGCCCCCACCTTGCCCACGCTCAGCAGGAACTCGCCCTGGAGGCTGAAGACCTGGACGGCGCTGAAGAGCGAATCGACGAGGTAGATGTGCCCGAGCGAATCGACGGCCACCCCCTTGGGCACGGCCATGTACCCGCTGGCGTCGCCCAGCCGCCCGATCTGATTGACGAGCTTGCCCTCGGGGCTGAAGATCTGGAGGCGGAAGTTCATGGAGTCCGACACGTAGAGCCGCCCGGCCGAGTCCAGGCAGATGTGGGTGGGCATGTTGAACTGCCCCGGCTCGATGCCTCGCTGGCCCATGCGTCCCAGCAGGCGTCCGGAGGCCAGGTCGAACGTGCAGATCTCGTTGCCGACCGTGTCGGCGACGAGGAGCCGCCCCTTGGCCCCGTCATAGGCCAGGCCCGTGGGGCGTTTGAAGCCCTCGGGGGTGTCGATGGTCTTGAGGAGTTTGCCCTCGGGGGTCATCAGGAAGACCTTGTTGAGGGCGCTGTCGGAGACGGCGAAGGTCTCGCCGCAGACGGCCAGCCCGACAGGGGAGATGAAGAACATCTCGCCGGCCTTGTTAATGAGCCTGGCCCCGGCGGC
>JAPLNA010000132.1 GCA_026693065.1 Planctomycetota bacterium | reverse complement strand
GAGTCGATTCAACTCCCGGCAGGCCTCTCGAAACAGTTCGCGTTCCATCGCTGGTCTCCTTGCTTGGCAAAGCCGAAGAACAGTATGGGTGCGAACTTTTCGTGGCGCAAGGGGTTAAGTGTGATGGCGCATAATGTTGATTGCAGGGGGATGCCGTTCGTACCCCCGAGGACGCCCGTTGGACCGCTCCCCCCCGCGGCACAAGCCCCCGGCACCGCCGGGGGATGCCGTTCGTGCCCCTGACACGCCCGTTGGACCGCTCCCCCTGCAATGCAGGGGGCTTATTTTCGCCCACGCCGTGTCTATCACTTCGCCGGCCGGGTCGCCGGCGCCTTGCCGCCCGATCGTTTGGCCGGACGCTCGTCCAGGCTGGGCTTGATGGTTTGGGTAGCCGGATCGTAGATCCAGCCGATCCCCGGCCCTGCCGCTGTCCCGATGCCTTGCGCGCCCTTCCAGGGCCCCGTCGGCATTGCCGGAATGCCCTGAAGATACGGGCCGTACGGGTGAGAGGCGTCCTTGGTGGCGCTGACGGCCCCGCTCGCGCTGGTATACTGGGTCAGTTGCCCGACGATCGTCCGTGGACCGGGGCCCTTGCCGTCGTGTTCGGCGGCGTACATCTCGAGGGCGTTCCGCAGAACAGCCAGATTGCCTTCCATAGCCGCCTCCCCCTTCTGGGTCGCCGGGGCCTTGCCCGTGGCCAGGGCGCGGCGGAAGGCCGCCATCGGCATCCAGCGAACACTCCCGTCCAGGAAGAGCACGTTGGTGCCCTCGTTGCCGTAGATCTCCGGCCGTTCGTACGCCCACACGCGCTGGGATGGGGCGGGGTCCTTCCGGAGGTCCAGCCCGGAAATATAGATGTAACTTGGCTGCCCGACGACCTTACCGTTCTCCAGGCGGGCGCGGTTGGGCGAGCGGTCCGCGGGGCTGCCGAGGGATTGGGGCGGAATGAATGAGCCCGCTACCAGCGCGTCCAGGTTCGGCGGGGTTTGCTCGTTGTTCTCCATCATATACATCCGGCAGCCCATCCCGATCGCACGGAGATTGGCCGCGCTGGCGGTCTTCCGGGCCGATTCGATCATGTTGGCCACCACCGGCAGTGCGACGGCCGCCGCGGCGGGCACCAGCGCCGCCGCCCCGCTCAACCCGCCCAGGGTGGACTGGGCGCGGTAGGTGATGCCCCCGGCGTCCGGGATGACGGCGGCCATCTCGGGCTGGAGGTAGGCCTCCAGCGTCGTCAGGGCGGGCATGGTACTCCTCGCCAGCCCGGGCGCCTGGCGAGTAAGTTCGCCGGCGACCATGGACCATCCGATCAACAGGATGTTGTAGACGTCCTTGACCAGGGCCGCGCCGTTGACGTACATCAGGGCGCTGGCGCCCGGGCCGACCCGTCGCTTCAACGCCGCGTACGCCGGCGTGTTCGGCAGAAACACGGTTTTCGCCGCCGCCGGATCGGCCCCGGGGGCCTGGCGGACGATGGCCGACTCAATCACCTGGGGCCAGAGGGCCACGTACAGCCTCCCCTCGTGGATCGCCCAGGCCGGGGAGACGGGCATCATCTCCCCCCGGCGAAGAAGGAACGTGACGGTCGTTTGGCCGACCTTCCGCCGCTCGATCGACCAACTCTTCCTGGGCCGGGGGACCGGCCGGTTGATGTCATCGCCATCCGCCGCCGGAGCCGGAGGCGGCACCAGCATGCGGGCCAGAAAACCCTCGATGCCCGCCGTGACGGCGGCGGCCTTGGCGGGATCCTTCACCGACACGGTCAACATCGTCCCGGTGAGCGTCCCGCCCCAGGAGGGGGCCGAGGCCAGCACCCACGTGTCCCCGAAGGCCGGCAGAATCTCCTCCCTCAGCGACAGGCCCAGCATTTCCTGTACACGTTTTTCGCCGGCGGCGAAACCGTCCCCGCCCGCCCATCCGGCAGCCTGGGCCACGTCGAGCACCTCGGCATAGAGGGCCTCGGGCGAGAGGCTCCACGCCGCGGCCAGGTGGGCGTCGCCCGGCACGTGGGCCAGGGCGTTGTCGGCCAGGGGGGCCCCCGCCGCCAGCATCAGCAGCCCCTTGTGCGGGGCGGGGCTGACCAGCCGAACCTGCGTCAGCAGATCCTTGCCCACCACCCCCATCGATCCGGCGATCGTGGTGATCTTCGAAACGCCCAGTGCCGCCATCACCGCGTCCACGGGGTTCCTGGCCGGTTGGCTCGCGGCGGCCTCCGTGGCCGGCGAGGGCATCATCGCCTTGATCGTCGTCGTCAACTTCGCCACGTCGAGGCAGAAGGACAGTTGCTCTTTGTCCGCCGCGACGGCCTTGTGGGCGGCCTGGAACGCCGCGTCCGCCCGCAGACTCTTCTCCGGGGCCAGGGCGACGAGTTTCTCCACCACGTTGGCCCCGACGGCCAGAAAGAACGTCTTCCCGACGTACCCGATCGCCACCGCGGGGGCGTCCCCGTTTCGGGTGAGGAGCCGCTGGTACGCCACGCCGCCGGCGGAGGCCTGCTCGAGGGTCCAGTGCTTGCGTTCGGCCCCGGCCTGGATCGCCGCGTCCAGATGCTCGGCGAAGGCGTCGCGGTCGGCCCCCAGGTCGATCACCGCCACCAGATCCACCGGGTCCTTCGGGTTCTTCCGCACGTCCAGTACGGCCATCGCCGCCGGGTGCCGCCAGGCAATGTCCAACGCCGACCAGAACCGCTCCAGGGCCGCATGGTCCCGCGGCGGAACTTCGTTCCTCAGCGCCGTCTTCGCCATCGTCAGCAGGTCGGAAACCCCCGGGCCCGCGAGCAACTGCCCCAAGGCTGAACCGTCCAGGGCCGGCGTCTTTCCCGCCCAGCCGACGTATACGATCGCCCCGGCCGGGATCTTCTCCGCCAGCGGGGCCTCGCCCGCCGCCGGGGCGACAAGGGTCGTCACGAACAGGGCCGCCGACATCGCCAATGACATGAAGCGCATGGTAAACACTCCCATAGGCCGGCCAGGCCGCGACGCCCCCGGCCACGTGTTGGTTCGATATGTCCGATCCGCCCGCGCCCCACGGCGCGGGAGGGTGTGGCGTCAGGGCTTGCGATAGATGTTCAGGCCGATCTTCTCGTTCCGCTCGGGCACGCTGATGTTGCCCTCGGTCGAGGCGATAATGATGCTCTTGCCCGAGGAGGACTGCCCGTATTCCTTGGAGAGGTCCACCTTGATCGTCAGGATATTGCCTTCCACCTTCATCTCGATGTTCTTCATCTGCGTCTCCTTCTCGCCCTCTACCCTAGCGCGCCGCGAACTCTTCCGCAACGGTTTTCCCGCCTCTGTTTCTTCCCTGTCTCTCTTTACCCCCGAATGCCACCGGCGATCATTCCTCCCCGCGAATCGCCTCGGGAATCGCAATCATCCGCCCCTCGCGGTCGCCGCCCTGGGCGGAGGGGTCTTTCCGCCGCAGCTCGTAGGCGTGGTCGATGCGGGCCATACCCATCCGCGTGATCGTCGTCGTCAGTTCGAGAACGTCGTCGTACCGCGCGGGGGCCAGGTAGCGGGCGGCGCACTTGGCGACCACGAAGAACACCCCCTCTCGCTCGCACTGGGCGTAGTCGAAGCCCCGGGCACGGAGCAGCTCCGTCCGCCCCATCTCGAAGTACACCCAGAAACGGCTGTGGTGCAGGGCACCCATGGCGTCGGTCTCGGCGTACCGGACGCGGATCTCGATCGTGCCCGTGTCTATGCGCTGCGTCATCGTTTGGCTCCGGCCAGGAAGTTGGCGAAACGGCGGAACTGCTCGGGCGGCACGTCTTCGGCCCGGCGGGCGTGCTCGATGCCCGCGGCGTCCAGGGCGGCCTCCAGCACCTCGGGGGCAAAGCCGCTGTCCTTGCGGCGGCGGATCGATCCGATCTGCTTTCGCCGGGCGGCGAACGCCATCCCGACGGCCGCCGTCAACACGGCCACGTCGGCGACCGCACCCGCCCGGGCGGGGTCGAAGTCGATCCGCACGATGCGGCTGGCGACTTTCGGGGCGGGCCAGAACGCCGTCGCGGGAAGGTCCCCCGCCAGGCGCACCGCGCCCAGCAGGGCCGTCACGATACTCACGGGCCCGTAGCTCTCCCCGCCGGCGGGGGCGACGAAGCGGTCGGCGACCTCGCGTTGGACGGTGAAGGTCAGCCTGCCGAACCCGCCGGGTCGGCCCTCGTGCATCGCCCGCCAACTCTCCAGCAGGCACTCGATCACCAGCGGCGTGGCGACGTTGTAGGGCAGATTCGCCGCCAAGTCCGCCGGGCCGCCCAGAGCGGCGAGCATCTGGGCGTTCAGCGCGTGCTTGGAGGCCAGCGCGTCGGCGTGGATCAGCGTAAGGTTCGCCCGCCCGCCCAGCCGGGCGGTGAGCAACTTGAACAACCCCGCGTCCAGCTCGACGGCGACGACGCGGGCCGCCCGGTCCAGCAGCTCCTCCGTCAGCGCCCCCGTGCCCGGGCCCACCTCCAGCACCGTGCGGTCGGCGGCAACGTCGGCCGCCGCGAGCACCTTGCCCATCAGGTTCTGGTCAATAAGAAAGCACTGGCCCAACTGGCGGTTGGGCGCCAGCCCGGCGTCTTCCAGCATCTGGCGTATCTGGGTAAGGGTCTGCATGCCTTCGCCCATTCTCGCCGGTTTGTGCGGCAAAACCAAGGGGCTGGGGTATCGAGAACGGGGGGGAACCACGAAGAACACAAAGCTCACAAAGGACACGAAGAAGGGAAAGAGAACCGGATATAGGATAATGAATACTTGTTTTCTTCCGTTCTTTGTGACCTTCGTGGTCTTTGTGTTCTTCGTGGTTCTCCCGCCATCGCGTGCTCCAGGGTATAATCTTTCGAGCGATCCCCCTGGACCGACGATGTCAGAAACAGCCACGAAACCCGACGCGCTCGATCACCTGCCCGAGGGCCTGCTGGCGGAGCTGGGCGAGCAGGTCAAGGCCGAGGACATCGAGGCCGCCGCCGGGCTGGACCTCGACGCCGAGGGGCGGTACGCCGACGGGGCCCTGCTGCTGACCGCCGGGCGCGTGGGGCACTGCACGCGGATCGACGGGCGATGGAGCCTCCGGTGGATCGAGCTGGCCTCGCTCAAGGAGGCCAAGATCATCGACGGGCTGGGCGTGCAGGCCCTGCGCCTGCTGGGCGAGGGCCGGTTGGTGGCCCAGTTCCGCTACACGCTGCGGCACAGCCGTGCGGTGGCGAGGCTGCACCGGCGGCTGGAGTGGCGACTGGCCGACAAGGGCGAGCCCTTCGAGCCCTCCGTCACGCGCCCGGACGAGAAGAAGACCCGCTGCGACAAGTGCGGGCGGAGCATCCCCCCCTGGACGGAGTTCTGCCCCAGCTGCACCAGCCGCCGCAAGGTGCTCGGGCGCCTGCTGGACTTCGTCAAGCCCTACAAGGCCCGGGCGATCACCGGCTTCGTGCTGGCGGTGGCCGTCACGGGCATGAACCTCGTCCGCCCGTACCTGACCATGCCCATGCTCAACGACGGGCTGGGGCTCCAGCGGGGCAAGACGGCCGACTACGGGGTGCTGATGTTCTACGTGGGGATCATGATCGTCCTGACGCTGACGGCGGCGGCGGGGCAGGCCCTCCGCGAGCGCCTGATGGCCGGGCTGGGCTCGCGGATGGCCCGCGACCTCCGCAACAAAACCTACGCCCACCTCCACACCCTGAGCCTGAGCTTCTTCTCCAGCAAGCCCACCGGCTCGCTGATCACCCGCATCACCAGCGACTCCGACCGCGTGTGGGAGTTCGTCACGTTCACGGTCATCGAGTTGGTCGTCTCGCTGCTGACGCTGGTGGGGGTCGGGGCGGCCCTGTTCTGGATGGACTGGAAACTCGCCTGCTACGTCCTGATCCCCGTGCCCCTCATGCTCGCCCTGACCCTCTCGTTCCACCGCCGCATGCACTCGTTCTTCCACCGCCTGTTCCACCGCTGGAGCAAAATGACCGCCGTCGTCTCCGACGCCTTGCCGGGCGTCCGCGTCGTCAAGGCCTTCGGGCAGGAAGGCCGCGAGGTCGACCGCTTCGCCCGATCCAACCAGGCCGTCTACGAGAGCGAACTGACCATGATCGGGCTGTGGACGATGTTCTCGCCCCTGCTGGCCCTATGCAGCCGCATCGGATTCATCCTCGTCTGGGTCATCGGCGGCTACTGGACCGTCCACGGCACGCTCGACCCCGGCACGCTGATGGCCTTCGTGGGCTTCATGTGGATGTTCTACGAGCCCATCCACATGCTCAGCCACGTGGACCGCAACTTCAACCGGTCGGCCACGAGCGTGCAGCGGATCTTCGAGATCCTGGACACCGCCCCGGCGGTGTTCTCCAAGGCCGGCGCGCACAAGCCCGACGCCGTCGGCGGGCGGATCGAGATGCGGAACGTCACGTTCAGCTACGATGGCGTCCGCCGGGTGCTCAAGGGGCTGGACCTGACGGTCGAGCCCGGGCGAATGGTCGGGCTGGCCGGCCCTTCCGGCGGGGGAAAAACCACCACCGCCAACCTCATCTGCCGCTTCTACGACGTGCTCGACGGACGCATCCTCATCGACGGCGTCGACGTCCGCGACTACGACGTCGAGACCCTCCGCCGCATGATCGGGCTCGTGCCCCAGGAACCGTTCCTCTTCCACGGCACGGTGGCCGAGAACATCGCCTACGGCCACCCCGAGGCCTCCATCGACCAGATCCTCCAGGCCGCCAAGGCCGCCAACGCCCACGACTTCATCGTCAGCTTCCCCGACGGCTACGACACCCTCGTGGGCGACCGCGGGCACACCCTCTCGGGCGGGGAGCTGCAGCGCGTCTCGATCGCGCGGGCGATTCTGTCGGCCCCGCGGATCCTGATCCTGGACGAGGCCACCAGCAGCGTGGACACCGAGACGGAGCGGCTGATTCAGCAGGCCCTGGACCGCCTGATCGCCAATCGCACCACCATCGCCATCGCCCACCGCCTCTCCACCCTCCGCCGGGCCGACACGCTCGTCAACCTCGAAAACGGCCAGAAGGTCGAAGAAGGCTCCCCCGACGGGCTCGCCGCCAAGCCCGACGGCGTCTACGCCAAGCTCCTCCGTATCCAGCAGGAAGCCTCCAGCAGCATCGCCGTCGGGCGGTGAGTTCGTCCAAAACTCCCGGGCCGGGCGCGCTGGGGGACTACAATTGCGCAGGACAAAGGAGACATGGCATGAACGTTCAAGTGGTGTTCTACAGCATGTACGGACACGTGTATCGGATGGCGGAAGCGGTGGCGGCGGGAGCGAAGGAGGTGGCAGGGGCAAAAGTGGAATTGCTCCAGGTGCCCGAACTGGTGCCGGAGGAGGCCCTGATCGCCTCGGGGGCCAAGAAGGCCAGGGATGTCTTTGCCCACGTGCCGGTCGCGCAGATCGACAAGCTGGCCCAGGCCGACGCGATCTTGTTCGGCACGCCGACGCGGTTCGGGAACATGTGCGCCCAGATGCGGAACTTTCTCGACCGGGCGACGAAGCTGTGGCTGACGGGGGCGCTGGTGGGCAAGGTGGGCAGCGTGTTCGCCTCGACGGCCAGCCAGCACGGCGGGCAGGAGACGACGATCACGAGTTTCCACTCGACGCTGCTGCACCTGGGCTTGATCGTGGTGGGCGTGCCGTACTCGGAGCCGCGGCTGCTTAATATGAAGGAGATCTCCGGCGGGACGCCCTACGGGGCCACCACGCTCTCCGACGCCGACGGCTCGCGGATGCCTTCGGAGAACGAGCTGGCGATCGCGCGGTTCCAGGGCCACGGGGCCGCTGGCGGGGCGGGGCCCTGGCGAAAATGGGGCGCCTACGTCAGCGCGCGACAATGGGGCACGGTTCGCGAGGACTACAGCGCCGACGGGGCGGCCTGGGAGTACTTTCCGCACGAGCACGCCCGCAGCCGGGCGTATCGCTGGGGCGAGGACGCCATCGGCGGGTTGTGCGACTCGCACCAGCACCTGGTGGTGGCCCCGGCGTTCTGGAACGAGAAGGACCCGATCCTGAAGGAACGCCTCTTCGGGCTGACCAACCACGAGGGCAACCACGGCGAGGACGTCAAGGAACTCTACTACTACCTCGACGCCACGCCGACGGGCTCGTACCTGAAGATGCTCTACAAGTACCCCCAGACGCGATTTCCCTACGAACGTCTGGTGGCCGAGAACGCCCGCCGCGGCCGCGACCAGCGGGAGTTCGAACTGATCGACACGGGCGCCTTCGACGAGGGTCGGTACTACGATATCGAGATCGAATACGCCAAGGCGTCGCCCGAGGACGTTCTGATGTTGGTGACGGCCCACAACCGCGGGCCTCGGCGACTCAAGCTGCACGTGCTGCTCCAGGCGTGGTTCCGCAACACGTGGTCGTGGACGGGCGGGGCCCCTCGCCCGCGGCTGGCGCTGACGAACGGGCGGACGCTCGAGGCCCGGCAGGAGCCATTGGGCACGTACCTCCTGCACGCCGACGGGCGGCCTGAGTGGCTCTTCTGCGACAACGACACCAACCCCCGCCGCTTGTTCGGCGCCCGGGCGGAGGGGTTCTTCAAGGACGCTTTCCATGACTACGTCGTCGGAGGGGACCGCGGGGCGGTGAACCCGGCGCGGGAGGGCACCAAGGCTGCCGCGGGGTACAAGCTGATCATCGCCGCGGGGGAGTCGGCGAGCGTGCGGCTGCGGCTGCACAAGGCCGGGGCGGGGCCCGCGGGCCAGCCCTTCGAGGACTTCGAGGCCGTCCTCGACGCCCGACGCGCCGAGGCCGACGCCTTCTACGCCGACCTGCAACGCGACATCGCCGACGAGGACGCCCGGCGGGTCCAGCGGCAGGCGCTGGCGGGGATGATCTGGGGGCGGCAGTATTACCACTGGGACGTCCGCCGCTGGCTCGAGGGCGACGCCGCCCAGCCGCCCCCGCCGCCGGAGCGCCGCGGCGGGCAGAACTGGCAGTGGCAGCACGTCAACAACGACGACGTCATCTCCATGCCCGACACGTGGGAGTACCCCTGGTACGCCGCGTGGGACCTGGCGTTCCACTGCATCCCGCAGGCCCTGATCGACCCGGAGTTCGCCAAGAGCCAGCTCGTGCTGCTGACCCGCGAGTGGTACATGCACCCCAACGGGCAATTGCCCGCCTACGAGTGGGGGCTGGGCCAGGCCAACCCGCCCGTGCACGCGTGGGCGACGTGGCGGGTGTTTCAGATCGACCGCCGCGCCCGCGGCGACGCGGGGGACCTGACCTTCCTCGAACGCGTGTTCCACAAGCTGCTCCTCAACTTCACCTGGTGGGTCAACCGCAAGGACGCCCGCGGGCGGAACGTCTTCCAGGGCGGCTTCCTCGGGCTCGACAACATCGGCGTCTTCGACCGCGACGCCCCCCTGCCCGACGGCGGGCGCCTCGACCAGGCCGACGCCACCGCCTGGATGGCCATGTACAGCCTCAACCTCATGCGAATCGCTATCGAACTGGCCCTTCACAATCCGGTCTACCAGGACGTGGCGACCAAGTTCTTCGAACACTTCCTCGAAATCGCCCGGGCCATGACCAACATGGCCGACGCGGGCCTGGGCCTGTGGGACGAGGTCGACGGCTTCTACTACGACGCCATCGCCACCGCCGACGGGCGCACGATCCCGCTGCGGCTGCGGTCGGTGGTCGGGCTGATCCCCCTGCTGGCCGTCGAGACCATCGAACCCGAGACGCTGCCTGCCCGCCTTCGCCAAGCGGATGGAGTGGTTTCTCAAGCACCGCCCGGAACTGGCGGCCCTGGTCTCTCGCTGGACCCAGCCGGGGCGCGGCGACCGCCGGCTGCTCTCGCTGCTCCGCGGGCACCGCATGAAGTGTCTCATGGGCCGCCTGCTCGACGAGACCGAGTTCCTATCCCCCTACGGCGTGCGGTCGCTCTCGCGGAGCCACCTGGAGCACCCCTACGAGTTCACCTGCCATGGCCAGAACTTCCGCGTCGCGTACGAGCCGGGCGAGAGCCGGTCGAGCATCCTGGGGGGCAACAGCAACTGGCGCGGGCCCGTCTGGATGCCCGTCAACTACCTCCTCATCGAGAGCCTCCAGAAGTTCCACCACTACTACGGCGACGACTTCCGCGTCGAGTGCCCCACCGGCTCGGGCCGGCTCGTCACGATCCTCCAGGTCGCCGAGGAACTCACCGCCCGCCTGACTCGTCTCTTCCTTCGCGGCCCGGACGGCCTCCGCCCCGCCCTGGGCGACCATCCGCTCCTCCAGGGCGACGAGCACTTCCGCGACTGCCTCCTCTTCCACGAGCACTTCGACGGCGACAGCGGCCGAGGCCTGGGCGCCAGCCACCAGACCGGCTGGACCGGCCTGATCGCCAAACTCCTCCAGCCCCGTCACGGGCCTCGCTGAGGCTGCTCGCCTGGGGACGTGCGGGGGTCGCACGGCGGGCGGGCAGAGGGAGAAGGGGATTATGGGATTCTAGGGACGGGAGAGAAAAGGGATGGGATCTGAGATCTGAGATTTGAGATTGCAGATGGGAGAGATCCGAATCCAGAGCTGGGCGAGCTGGGCTACCATGAGGACTATCACATCGGTTCTGTTCCATCAATCCCGTGTCTGTTTCCCAATCCCTTTTCTCTCCCGTCCTTTGAATCCCATAATCCCTTTCTCCCTTACCCATCAACCACCGCGGCCCCTCTGTCTGGGGAAAACCCGGGAAATGCCGGGCCTTTGCGCGGTAGGATGGCGGCATGTTCGTTTCCATCGTGATCCCCGTGCATAACGAGGCCCACCGGTTGAGGGGGGCCGTCGAGACGGTGTGCGCGTTCCTGAAGGCCCAGGCGTGGGAGGCTGAGGTGATCGTGGTGGACAATGGGAGCACCGACGGGACGTTTGACGTTGCGCGGGCCTGCGAGGGAGTGCGGGCGATGCGAAGGGGGAGTACCGGTTCATGTGCGACGTGGATTTTTCCATGCCGGTGGAGGAGTTGGGGAAATTCCTGCCGCCGGCGCTGGAGGCCGCGGACGTGGCGATCGGGTCGCGCGAGGCCGCCGGGGCCGACGTGACCGACCCGTGGCGGAGGCGATTCATCGGACGGACGTTCAACGCGCTGACGCGGCTGCTCGTGCTGCCCGGGTTGCGGGACACGCAGTGCGGCTTCAAGTGTTTTACCGGGGCCGCGGCGGAAATGATCTTCCCCCGGCTGACAGTAACGGGACTGGGCTTCGACGTGGAAGCCCTGGCCATCGCGCGCCGGGGCGGATTGCGGATCGTCGAGGTGCCCATCGTCTGGCGGCACGACCCGGACAGCCGCGTCCGCCTGGGGGCCGATCCGCTGGGCATGGCCGCCGACCTGCTGAAGATCCGACGCCACCTGCGGAGGGGCTCGTATGACTGAACGGCGGGGCGTGTGGCAGCACCTGACCGGCTGGCCGGCGGCGGGCGTCGTGCTGGCGGGGATGTACGCGCTGATGCTCACCAGCCTCGCCGACAAGTGCGTCACGTCGGATGAACTGGTGCACCTGACGGGCGGGTATTCGTACTGGAAGTTCAACGACTACCGGATCAATCCCGAAAACGGCGTGCTGCCCCAGCGGCTGGCGGGGCTGGCCCTGCTGCCGGGGCGGTGGGAATTCCCGCCCAAGAACTCCCCCGACTGGATCGCCTCGGACGAGTGGGCCGTCGGACGTGCGTTCCTCTACCACCCCGCCAACAACGCCGCCGCCATCCTCCGGGCCGGGCGAATGGCCTGCGGGCTGCTGGCTGTGCTCTTCGCCGCCGGCGTGTACGGCTGGGCGCGGCAGCTCGTCGGACGAACGGGCGGGATGGTCTCGCTGATTTCCTGCGCGTTCTCGCCGATCGTGCTGGCCAACGGGGCGCTGGCGACGTCCGACATGGCGGCCGGGGCGTTCTTCCTGCTGAGCCTGTGGGCGTTCTGGTCGCTGCTGCAACACGTCCGCCCGTTGCTGATGATCTTGAGTTGTCTGGCGACGGCGGGGCTGTTCGTGGCCAAGATGCAGGCCGGGCTGATCCTGCCCGTCCTCCTGGCCCTGGCGATCGTTCGCATCCTGGCGCGGTCGCCCCTGCCAGTGACGTTCCGGCGGACCCGCCCGGCGGACACGCGGGCGGCGCGAGCGGGCGTCCTGGCGGCGGTGTTGCTGGCCCACGCCGCGGTCGCCGTCGCGGGGGTGTGGGCCTGTTACGGCTTCCGTTACGAAATGCTCAACGCCCGCGCCCCCGAGGAGCACGCCAAGGATGTCTGGGAAGTGGTGCTGGACGCCCCCGTGCCCTACTCGCAGATCGAGGGGCTGAATCTGTCGGACGGGCAAAAGGCGGCGATGGACCGCCTGCTGGGCCCCGCGCACAGCGAGGCCGACCTGGAACACTCCCCGCGCCGACGCGAGCAGATCGTATCCGCCGCCTACGAGCGGTTCCGCCACGAGGCCCTCAGCGACGAACAGCGTTCGTGGCTGGACCGCGAGGCCGCCGCCGCCGCCCGCCCGGTCACGGTGGCGGCGTTCAACTTCCTCCGCGAGTACCGCCTGCTGCCCGAGGCGTACCTGTACGGTCACGCGTACGTCCTGCGGCACAGCCGTTCGCGGCTGGCGTTCTTCCGCGGCGAGGTGCGGGACGACGGCTGGCGGAGCTTCTTTCCCTGGCTGTTCCTGACCAAGACGCCGCTGGCGTTCTTCGCGGTGCTTCTCCTGGCGGGCGCGGGGGCCTGTCGCGCCTGGCGGCGGGCGGGCGGGGGGGCGCGGGCCGTCCTGCGGGGCCTGTACGCGACCTGCCCGCTGTGGCTGTTCCTGGCGCTGTACTGGGCGGTCGTCATCCCCAGCCACATCAACATCGGGCACCGTCACCTGCTGCCGGCGTACGGCCCGCTGTTCGTGCTGGCCGGGGGGGCGGCGCTCTGGCCGGCCGGGTGGGGGTGCCGTGGTTTGCGGCGCGGCCTCAACCACGTCCTGAGCCTCGGCGGGCGCCAAGGGGACGTGGTTGCGGCTGCGCCGCAAACCACGGCACCCAGGATTTTGTCGCGTAACCTCGGAACGGTATCCGCCGCCCGCATCGCCCTGGCCGTGCTGCTGGCGGCGCTCGTGGCGGAGATGCTCGCCGTCTGGCCCGATTACATCCCCTACTTCAACCAGACCGTGGGGCTGGCCAACGGGTACAAGCACGTGGCCGACAGCAGCGTGGACTGGGGCCAGGACCTGCC
>JAPLNA010000131.1 GCA_026693065.1 Planctomycetota bacterium | reverse complement strand
GCCCGGCCCGGTCGAACAGGGCCGTCGGACAGGGCAAAGCGACCCGGACATGCGACCTGCGTTCGCTGGACATTTTCGCCACGGCGATTCTCCGTCGAATACGTCAGGACACACAAATTATACCCTGCCGGCCCGGAGCGTCAAGGCCCGGTTAGAGGCTGTGCACGAGCTTTCCGGCGACGATCGTGGCGACCGGGCGTGCGCGGAGGGCCCAGCCTTCGTAGGGGCAGTTGCGGCTGCCGGACAGGAAGTCGTCGGTGCGGACGGTCCAGCGTTTGTCGGGGTCGATGACGGTGACGTCGGCGACCTGGCCGGCGGCGAGGGTTCCCAGCCCCGGGTGCCGCGGGGCGATCACTTGGGCCGGGCCCGTCGTCATGCGGGCGATCAGCGCGGGCCAGTCCATCAGCCCCGTCTCGACGAGGGCCTTGGCATAGAGCCCCAGGGCACACTCCAGCGAGATCATCCCGAAGGGCGCCAGCCCGAACTCCAGTTCCTTCTCCTCCGCGGCGTGCGGGGCATGATCGGTGGCCAGGCAGGTAATGGTGCCGTCGACCACGCCCTGGCGGACGGCCTCGACGTCGTCGGCCGAGCGCAGCGGCGGGTTCACCTTGTAGTTCGAGTCATACGTGACGCACGCGGCGTCGGTGAGAAGCAGGTGGTGGGGGGTGGCCTCGGCGGTCACCCGCATGCCCTTGCCCCTCGCCCAGCGGATCATCGACACGCTGCCGGCCGACGACACGTGCTGCACGTGGTATCGCGAGCCCGTGCGTTCCAGCAGGGCCAGGTCACGCCGCAGCATGATCTCTTCCCCGGCGGTGCTCAGGCCCGACAGGCCCAGCCGGACGGCGACCGCGCCGGCGTTCATCACCCCGCCGGATAAGTCCGGGTCCTGGCAGTGCTGCATGATCGTCACGTCGAGCGAACGAGCGTATTGGAGGGCCCGCTGCATGATCGCCGCGGAGGCCACCCCGTCGCCGTCGTCGCTGAAGGCCACCGCCCCGGCCGCCAGCATCATGCCGATCTCGGCCAGTTCCTTGCCCTCGCGCCCCTTCGTGATGCACCCGACGGGTAGCACCCTCGCCCGCGCCGCCCGGGCCGACTGCTGCAAGACGTACTGAACCGACGCCTCGTTGTCCAGCGGCGGGTGGGTGTTGGGCATGGCCAGGATGGTGGTGAACCCTCCCGCGGCCGCGGCGCCGGCGGCGGAGGCGATCGTCTCTTCCTCTTCATGCCCCGGTTCGCGGCAGTGCACGTGCAGATCGATCAGCCCCGGGCAGACGATCAGGCCTCGCGCGTCGATGACGTGGGCGGCCTTGGCGGGGGCCTGGCCGATCTTGGCGATCTTTCCGCCCGCGATCGTCACGTTGGCGGTCTCGTCCCGCCCGCGGGCCGGGTCGATCACCCGCCCGCCTTGAATGAGGATATCGTTCATCGGTTGCCCTGGGTGACGAGGTAGAGGACGGCCATGCGGATGGCCAGCCCGTTGGTGACCTGCTGGAGGATGCAACTGTTGGGCCCGTCGGCGACGTCGCTGGTCAGTTCCACGCCGCGATTGATGGGCCCCGGGTGCATGACGAGCACGTCCTTGCGGCATCGTTTGAGCCGCTGGGAATTCAGCCCGTACGACTGGCTGTACTCGCGGACGGAGGGAAACAGGTTGCTGCTGAACCGCTCGAACTGGATGCGGAGCATGTTGATGACGTCGACCTCGCCCAGGACGTCGTCGAGGCTGTGGGAGATCTCGCACCCCATGGCGGTGATGGCCCCCGGCACGAGAGTGGGCGGGCCGACCACGATTACCCGGGCGCCCAGCTTCCGCAGCCCGAGGATGTTGCTCCGGGCGACGCGGGAGTGGGCGATGTCGCCGACAATCGCGACGGTCAGCCCCTCGATGCCCCCCAGCCGCTGGCGGATGGTGTACATGTCGAGCAGGGCCTGGGTGGGGTGCTCGTGCTGCCCGTCGCCGGCGTTGATGATGCTCTCGGGCATCTGGCGGGCGAGCATGTGCGGGGCCCCCGACTGCGAGTGGCGGATCACCAAGACGTCCACGCCCATCGCGGCGATGTTCCGCGCGGTGTCCAGCGTCGTCTCGCCCTTGGTGACGGAAGAGCCCTTGGCGGACATCTGGAGGGTGTCAGCCGAGAGCCGGCTGGCCGCCAACTCGAAACTCATTCGCGTGCGGGTAGAGTCCTCGAAGAACAGCAGGGCCACCACCTTGCCCCGGAGAGCGGGCACCTTCTTGATGCTACGGGTGGAGACCTCCTCGAAACTGCCGGCCGTGTCGAGAACGTGAAGAATCTCCTGGGCGGACAGTTCATCCAGGCCCAACAGGTCTTTCCGCGTCCAGACGAACGCGTCGGCGGGCGCGGGCGGGTCAGTCCTGGGCGACGATGAAGACGCCTTCTTTGCCATCGTTTTCCTTCAGGAGCACTTGGATACGCTGTGGTCCGGGGGCCGAAAGCTTCCGCCCGACGAAGTCGGCGGCGATAGGCAGTTCACGGCCGAGACGGTCGATCAGGACGGCCAGGCGCACGAGGCGGGGACGGCCGAAGTCGTGAATCGCGTCCAGGGCCGCCCGAATGCTTCGCCCGGTGTGCAGCACGTCGTCCACAAGCAGCACCCAGGCGTCATTGATGTCGAAGTCGATCTCGGTCGCGCGGACGAGCGGGGCGCCGTCGCGGGTGCCCAGGTCGTCGCGATAGAACGTGATGTCGAGCACGCCGCGGTCGATGTGCAAGTCGCCCCGGGCGGCCTGGAGGCGGTCGACGAGGCGCTGGGCGAGAGTCTCGCCGCGGGTGCGGATGCCGATGACGGCGATGGGCCCCTCCTCGGGCACGGCCGCCAGGACGGCCTTCGTCAGCCGGTCGAGGGCGGCGGCGAGTTGCTGGGCGGTGAGTTTGCGCTTCATGCCGGCTCCCAGGTTGCTGGTCGAGACGGATGATAGAAAACGCGGGGGAAGAACGCAAGGGAAAATGAAACCAACAGGGAAAACCCTCCGGCGGGGACACAAAACAGAAACGAAATCATCTGTTCGATTTCGTTTCTGTTTTCCTCCATGGCGCGGAGGAAGAACGGGTTGCGGAGGGATTGTCGAGGCGCGATCACAATACCTCGTGTCCCCGCCGGAGGGTTTTCCCGGTCGGGGGTGGGAAGAGACGCGTCGGAGCAGACGCCCGCGAAGCCGCAAGCGGAAAACGAAGAAGAAACTCACTTCGCGCGGGCGGCGCCGCGGTCGAAGAAGAGGGTCGGAAGACTCGCCAGGAGTCCCGCGGGGTTGTAGAGGGCTTCGACTTCGCCGCGGCAGTTGTACCAGCAGTCGCCGCAGTCGACCTCGGGGGCAGCGGCCTTGAGGCGACGGCGAAGGATCGGGGCCGCGTCGCGGTACAGGTTCGCCACAGGCCGGCCCTTCCGCTCGACGCAGACCGCCACGTCACCCGTCGAGTCGATGTTGAAAAACGCCTGCCCCGCCCGGCAGCCGCGGATCCCCTCGTGAATGTACTGGTCGAACTTCGCGAGGTATCGCGGATTCGACAGGAAGTTGGGGTAACGCCGGTGCAGGTCGAGCAGGCGGGGCGAGACCGGCCCGTTGTTGTGGGCGTAGGTGTGCGAGCCGGTCTTCAGGTATCCGTAGGGCTGAACCATGAAGTAGGCGTTGTACTTCGCCGCCCGCGCCAGCAGGGGCTCGAGTTGGTCGAGGTTGTCGTCCATGAGGACGGCGATGACGTTGACTCGCTGGTAGTCGTGGACACGGGCTTGGGAGAACATTTCGACGGCCCGCCAGGCCTGGGCCCAGGCGCCGTCGGCCCCGCGGCGTTCGTCGTGGCGGGCGGGGTCGTCGTAGTCGATGCTGATGGAGGCCCCCCAAAGCCCCGCGCGCATCAACTCGCCCGCCAGCTCCGGCGTGAGCAGCCAGCCGTTGGT
>JAPLNA010000130.1 GCA_026693065.1 Planctomycetota bacterium | reverse complement strand
TAAAAAGGAGCGCCCCGGCGCTGGGAGGACGCCGGGGCGGGGCATTGGTGCGTGGCCTTTGCGGCAAGGCCAGCAGGCGGCTGCCAAGGTTATCATTGTCTCACGCGAATCCTACGATATACTACACGCTCTGGGCAAATACCCCGCGAACGAGGCCCGAAACAATGCGACACTACGCCCTCTATCTTCTGCTCGCCCCCGCGTTCCTGGCCGGCTGTGCCGACCAGGACGAGCCCATTTCCTGGCCCCGACAGAACATGACCGCCGCCGAGCGGAACTTCGAGGCCAACTGGATCGGCGCGCAGCAGGCCCTGCGGAGCTACGGCTTCAAGATCGCCCGCATGGACCGCCGCGCCCGGCTGATCGTCACCGAGCCGATGATCGGGCAACACGCCACCGAGTTCTGGCGAAAGGACGCCGTCAGCGTCTCCGACGTCGCCGAGAGCACCGTCCAGACCATCTACCGCACCGCCCAGGTGGAGTTCCGCCCGCTGGCGCACTTCCCCGACGACTTCGAGCCCGTCGCCGTCGTCCGCGTCGCCCGCTCCGACAAGCCCAACCGATACGTCCGCACCACCAACGACGCCTACACGATGTTCCGTGAGCCCATCGAAAAGTGGGCCAGTGCCCACCCCGTCCCCCCCAAGGCCGACGCCATCGACAAACTCCCCAACGACAATCGCCTGGCCAACGACATCGCCCTGTCCATCCGCGTTCGCGCCCACCAGATCCTCCAGGACAACCCCCCCAGGATCTCCCCCCGATGATTCCCCTCTCCTTCTCCTATTCTCCGTCCTTTCACTGGATCACGCGTTCTCTCGTCGTCGCCCCTCCCCCGCTTGTGGTTTCGCAGTAAACGCACCTCTGTGCGTTTCCCCTCCCCATGAAGATCTACCTCGAAACCATGGGTTGTCAGATGAACCGGCTCGACAGCGAGTTGGTCGAGGGCCTCCTCCGCGCCGCCGGCCACGAGATCCTCCTCGCCCGCCGCGACGCCGATGTCGTCCTCTACAACACCTGCTCCGTCCGCGACCGGGCCGAGGAGAAAGTCCACTCCCGCCTCGGCGCCGAGGCCCACCACGCCGACCCCGACAAGCGGGTCTTCATCGGTGTGCTGGGCTGCATGGCCCAGCGGCTGGGCAAGAAACTCCTCGCCCGCCACAAGAACCTCAGCTTCGTCTGCTCCCCCGGGCGTCTCCGCGACCTCCCCGCCCTCCTCGAATCCGCCCTCGCCGGTCACCGCCCCCTCGCCCTCGACCCCGGTCGCTCCCAGTCTTCTTCCTCTTCGTCTCCCGATGGACTGGTTACTTCAGTGACCGGTTCCCTCCCCCACCCGGAAACCCCCGACGAGTGGGACTCCCTCGACCTGTCCCGTCCCACGGACCTCGTTCCCGGGAACTCCCAGTCCTACGTCCGCATCACCCGCGGGTGCGACAAGTTCTGCACGTACTGCATCGTCCCCTTCGTCCGGGGCCCGGAGGTCTCCCGCGACCCTGGTCGCATCGCCGACGAAGTCCGCCGCCTCGTCGACGCCGGGCGAAGCGAGATCACCCTTCTGGGCCAGACCGTCAACAGTTACCTCTGGTCGACCACCGGTCGCACCGTCCGCTTTAGCGACCTGCTCTCGCTCCTGTCCCCCACGCCGGGCCTTCGCCGCCTCCGCTTCGTCACCAGCCACCCCCTCAACTTCGGCGACGACGTGCTGACGGCCATGCGAGACGCCCCCAACGTCTGCCGCTACATTCACTGCCCCGCCCAGAGCGGCTCGGACGCGATCCTCAAGCGGATGAACCGCCAATACACCCGCGCCCAATATGACGACCTGATCGACCGGGCCTACGCGATCCTGCCCGACGTGGCCCTGGCCGGCGACTTCATCGTCGGCTTCCCCGGCGAGACCGACGCCGACCACGCCGCCTCCGTCGACCTGATCCGCCGCACTCGCTACAAGAACTCCTTCATCTTCAAGTACTCCCCCCGGGCCGGCACGCTCGCCGCCAAACGCCTGGCCGACGACATCCCCGAGCCTGTCAAGAAACGCCGCAACGCCGACCTGCTGGCCGCCCAGGGCCAGGTGGGCCTGGTCCACCACCGTTCCTACGTCGGTCGGCGCGTGGAGGTGCTGGTCTCTGGCCTGGCCGCGCGGCCCGACCGACAGCAGGCCTCCCCGGCGCCGGGGCAGGTCCAACTCCTGGGGCGAACCCGCGGCGACCACATCGTCGTCTTCAACGCCCCCGAATCGCTCATCGGCACGTACGCCGACGTGTCGATCGTCCACGCCACCGACCTGACCCTTTTCGGAACTTTCCCCTGAGACCCCCCCGCGCCGGACCCCGCCCGTTTCTTCTTCCCTCTGTTTCCTTCATCCTCTCTTTGTTTCTTCGTCTTCATTCGTGACATTCGTCCCCATTCGTGTCATTCGTGGTCTCTCTCTCTTCCCCACCGGGTTGTCCCCGGCCCGGGAGTGTGGGTATGATGGTGGGCGCGGAAAGGAAGACGCGGCGATGAGGCGAGCGGTGGCAGCGGCTGGAACGGCGTGGATGGCGGTGGCGGTCTGCTTTGTGGTTTCGCAGACGCCGCCCGTGGCCCCGCCGCCGACCGGCGGGCCGACCACTGCCCCGGCCACCAGGCCCACCACCACCAAACCCACCAGCAGGCCCATCACGCACGACCGGCGGAGCATCGAGGGGTGGACCGTTCACGTCCATCGCGAATTCCAGGCGCGGCATCCGGCGTTGTGTGCGGCGGTGGTAAAGGAAACCTCCGTGCAGTTGCGGCGAATCGTGGGGGTTATCCCCGACGACAAGGCCCGGCTCCTCCAGGCCGTGCCCATCTGGATCGAACCGGGCGGGCGGGGCGTACGCCCGACGACCGCGTTCTACGGCGGGCGGGCGGGCGAAAAGGCCGACGCCGTCGAGATCGGCGAGCCCGAGGCCTTCCTGGCCGAATCCCGCCACGACCAGCCGTGGGTGCTCCTGCGCGAACTGTCGTACGCTCTGGACTACAAGCTCTTCAAGTACAACAACGCGGAGGTCAAGGCCGCCTTCGCCAAGGCCGTCGGCGGACCCCTGGAAAAGGTCGTCCAGGCCGACGGGCGGACCGTCCGCCACCACGGACTCGTCGGGGCCAAGGACTTCTTCGTGGAGTTCTCGGTGGCCTACTTCGGGCACAACGACATCTGGCCCTTCACCCGGGCCGAACTGGTCCAGAACTTCCCCGACATCGCCCAGGTCATCCGCAACGCGTGGTATCGCCCCTCGCCGTGCATCCCGACGGCCCGGTACGACCGCCGCCGCATCGAGGGCTGGACGGTCCTGGTCAACCCCGATTTCGCCGAGTACCACCCCGCCGAGTGTGCCGACGTGCTCGCGGAGGTCGAGGCCCAGCTCTACCGCATCCGCCAGGCCGTGCCCGCCGACAAGCTGCGGATCCTCCAGGAGACCCGCCTGTGGATCGAGCGAGAGAGCGTGCATGAGTCGGCGGCGGTGTTCCACCCGTACCCGCAATGGCTCACCGCCAACAACCTGAACGCCGACAAGCTCGATGGCATCGAGTTGTGCAACGCCGGGAAGTTCCTGGCCCTGGCCCGGGACGGCGCGCCGTGGATCCTCTTCCACGAGCTCAGCCACGCCTACGACTGGAAACTGTACCGTTACGAGAACCCGGCGATCCTCGCCGGCTGGAAGGCGTTCGTCGCCCGGGGCGACAAAGGCGGCCGCCTCAAGGACGTGCTCCACTTCAACGGCGCCGTCGAGCCGCACAACGCCCGCTCCTCCGCCACCGAATTCTTCGCCGAGTTCAGCGCGACCTGGTTCGGCCGGAACGAAATGTACCCCTTCGTCCGGGCCGAACTGGAGAAGGAAGACCCCGACACCGCCGCCCTGATCCGCGAGGTGTGGTTCTCTCCCGCGCCCCGCCCCGCCACGCGTCCGGCCGCGGGAAAGTGACGCGCCTCCGAAAATCGCTTGCGTATCCCCGCTCGCGGGCGCATGCTTCTATGCGTCACCTATGGGAAGGAACACCGTGCTGGAAGAACTCAAGGAACGCGTCTGCCGGGCGAATCTCAGGCTGGTCGCCGACGGGCTGGTCGTCATGACCTGGGGCAACGTCAGCGCCATCGACCGACAGGCCGGGCTGGTCGTCATCAAACCCTCGGGCCTGGCCTACGCGGGCATGCGGGCGGAAGACATGGTCGTCGTCTCGCTGGCCGACGGCGAGGTCGTCGAGGGCTCGCTCCGCCCTTCCAGCGACACGCCGACCCACCTGGAACTCTACCGGGCGTGGAAGGACGTCGGAGGCATCGTCCACACGCACAGCCTGTTCGCCACCGCCTGGTCGCAGGCCTGCCGGGAGATCCCCGCGCTGGGCACGACGCACGCCGACACGTTCCACGGGCCCGTCCCCTGTACCCGCAAACTCACCCCCGCCGAAATCGCCGGCGACTACGAGGCCAACACCGGCAAGGTGATCCTCGAGCGGTTTGCCCAGGTCAACCCCTGGCACTTCCCCGCGGTCCTCGTCGCCGAGCATGGCCCGTTCGCCTGGGGCAAGGACGCGCAGGCCGCCGGAGACAACGCCCTCGTTCTCGAGCAGGTGGCCCGCCTGGCCGCCGAATCCCTCCGCCTCCGCCCCGACCTTGGGCCCATCCAGAGCGAGATCCTCGACAAGCACTTCCTCCGCAAGCACGGCCCGGGAGCGTATTACGGACAGGAAGAGAAGTGACGGATCGCCGGTCCCCTGTTTAGCGGCGGGGCTTGCCCCGCGGTCTGTCCTCGCAGGAATGACGAATCCCTCACCCTCCGACCGGGAAGAAACCCCGGCGGGGACACGATGCGTTGTCATAGCGACGGGAGGGTCATTGCAGCCCGCACGCCCGCGGCGTCGGAAGGAAAACAACAAACGAAATCGAGAAGATGATTTCGTTTGTTGTTTTGTGTCCCCGCCGGGGTTTCTTCCCTGGATCAGTAGAACACCGTTCGCCTCACCACCCCATCCTCTCGCCCATCACGTCCGCCAGTCGCCACGCCATCTCGTACATGCCGTCGTCGGCGGGGTGAATCAGGTCGCACGTCAGGCCCGGCACTTCCTGGAGCATCGCCTGCCCGTCCACGTGCACGAGGCGCGGGGCGCCTATCGCCGCGACCACATCCCGCACCACCTGGCGAAACCCCACGTGGCCCTGGTAGTCGGCCATCAGGTCGCCGTAGAACGTGAACATGTCGATGCAGAAGATCCACTTCTTCGGGTGGGCGTTGACGACGATCTCCAGGAACCGCCGGGCCGCCTGGGCAAACTTCTCCGCCGGTGAGTCCCCCACGTTGATCCCCAGCTCGAGCGTGGCGAAGTCCCAGTCGTCCCGCCCCGCGATGTACTGGGCCATGCCTTCTTCCAGGTGCGCCCCGCCCCCGAAGCCCAGGTTGATCAGGTCGGCCTGCATCCACTTGGCCGTCTGCATCGCGTAGGTGCCCGAGGGCCTCGTCGCCGTCGAGCCGTGGGTAATCGACGAGCCGTACGCCAGGTATCGCCGGCGCGGGAGTTGTTCGGGGCGCGGCGGCTGTACGTCGCCCTCGATCCCCAGCAGCCTCACGCGGTGCAACGCCGGCAGCAGGATTCGTACCAGGTGCGAGTCGAAGGCCAGGTGATGCTCCCCCGCGATGCGTTCGAAGATCTCGGCCGAGCCCAGGGGGCCCACTTCGATGGTCGTGGGCTCTTTGCCGACGATCATCGCCCGTTCGCGGAAGCAGCCGCGGAAGACTTCCGCCATGGGCGGGGCGGCGTCCTCGGTGTCGGAGGCCAGCGTGACCTTCGCCTTGCCGTCCTTCGGTACGTTGAAACGGATCTCGCAGCCGCCGGGGACGGCGGCGTTGCGATTGGCCCACTCGTTGAGCGTTTCTCGCAACGCCTGGGGGATCCGCAGCAGCCACTGCCCCCCGCCCTCCGCGGGCAGCAGTTCCACGACGTTATGAAGCTCCGCGTTACCGTACCGCATCGTTCGCCCTTTCGTCAGGTCGGATAGTTATACCGGCGCGAACGATCAAGGACCAGAGCGTCTGCCTACTCCCGCGCAACTCGCTTCACGCTTGCCTTTTCACGACGCGCCCAAAGACAATGGGGTCCTGATTCTCGCACACCATATCATACTAATGGGGTACGGTCACTGGCTCCCCAACGACCCGCGCGGAAGTCTCTCGAAGGACTTCCGCAACCCTTCGCTCGCTCCGCTGGGGCAGATTCATCATGGTCGCAAGGAAGTCCAACCTTCCTCACCCGAACTCAATTCGTTCTACGCGGGCGCCAAGGCAAGACTCCCGTATCCGATTCTCTGGTTCAACGCCGAACAGCGGCAGACAATCGGCGAAGCGATTGGGAACGTCGTGCGACAACACCGCCTGACCTGTTACGCCTGCGCCGTCCTGTCCGACCACGTGCACCTCCTGATCCGGCGGCATCGCTTGAAGGCGCAGGAAATGATCCCGCTGTTGATGACCGGGGCGCGGGAGAGTCTCCTGACGGACAACCTCGTCCCCGCGAGTCACCCGGTGTGGAGCTGCGATCCGTACGTGAAGTACAAGAACAGCGTTGGGGAGATTCGGACGGCGATCGCGTATGTGGAAAGGAACCTCGTGAAACATCGGATCGGAGAACAGATCTGGGAGTTCGTGGTACCGTACGATGGTTGGCCACACTCGAAGCCCTGAGGCGGATGCAGGCGTCGTGAAAAGGCAAGCTCATCGAAAGCGATGCTGAGAAGCGGGGGCCCGATTGCGAACTTATCCCCCGAAGTTCTCCGCCAGGCGGATCATGGTTTCGTAGTTGGCGAGGGTCCGCGGGGTGATCGTGCGGCCGTAGGGGCTCGCGGAGGGCGCCAGGACGAACCCGCGCCCGGGGCCGGCGGTTCCTTCGCGAAGGGCGCGGGCCACCTTCTGCTCGAACTGATCGGCCGGGAGCATTTCGATGTCGCTGGCTTCGATGTTGCCGAACAGCACCCACTCGCGCCCGTACTCGCGGCGGACGTCGATCAGGTCCATGTCGCCCTGCGGGGGCGGCTCGACAGGGTCGGTCGCGTCGATGCCGATGGCGGCCATGTGGGGCAGGATATTCCGCAGCCGTCCGTGACTGTGCAAGCGGACGAACCCGCCGTGGCGGCGGATGGCCTGGGCCATCGGACGCGTGTAGCGGACCTCGTACTCGGCGTACAGGTGCGGGGGCAGGTAGGGCTCGGAGGCATACTCGGAGCCGACGATCCGCCAGAGTCGCCCCGGCAGGGCGGCGGCGGCCTTCTCCGTCCACGGGTGCAGCCGCGCGGCAGACCTCTCCAGCAGGCGGTGAAACAGCTCCGGCTCGGTCATCGCGAGGGTGGTGTAGTCCTCCATCGAGAACAGGCCGGCGGCCTCGCAGAGCGGGTCGCCCGTGTCCAGGAGCACGAGGCCCCGGTCGCCCAGTTCCTTTTCGACGTCGAGAATGGGCCCGACGTCCGGCTCGCCGACGGGCGGGTCGGGCAGTTGCAGGTACGCCTCGACGTCGGCGGGGGTCTTGAGAAGGTGCTCGAGCGTCCACGTCGTCGACACGCCCGCGTCGACCCGGGTCGCGCTGGTCATCGTCCGCCCGCCGATGCGAAGGGTCGAGCGATGAAAACGGCTGAGCCCTTCCGTGCGGGCCTCGTGCGTCCAGAACTCCCGGCACGGATCCTCCAGGCCGCCCTTGCACGGCACGCCCCGCATTCGCAGCAGGTCGGTCTTCTCCTCGGCCAGTTGCAGCAGCGGGCGCCAGGAGGGATCGTTGTAGACGTTGAACGGATCGGGATCGCCCGGGTCGACCGCGAACCCGCCGACCTCATAGAAGTTGACGGCAGGCCTGTCCACCGGCTCGCCACGGAGTGTCGCCAGGAGTCTGTCTCTTCTGTTCATTGACCTACCAGATCTTGAACTGCCCGAACTCGTGCTTGGGCGCGGAGGCGAATTCCATTTTGATGACGGTGACGCCGGCGTGCTTGTCGGGGCAGGCCTTCGGCAGGCCGGTCAGGATGATCTGCCGCCCCTTCTGGGTGAAGCGGACGTTCTTGCCGCCCACCAGCAAGGAGGCCGTCTTGAGTTTGGTCTTGAAGCCGCCCAGGACCAGCTCGGGCCCCATCCAGTGACGGCACCAGAAGTAGGCCGTCTTGCCCTTGCGGGAGAAGCACCCGGTGGCCGTCGCCATGCCCGGCGCGCCGCGCTGCACCTTGCCGTACACCGCCTCGCCGTTGGCCTTGAGCCACTTACCCACCGCCGTCAGAGGCGCCACCGCGTCCGTCGGCACCGAGCCGTCCGGGGCCGGGCCGATGTTCAGCAACAGGTTCCCCTCGTTGGCCGAACAGGTGTGCAACATCTTCAAGATCGCCCTGGGCCCGTGGGCGTCGCAGGCGGCCGAGGGCATGTACCCCCACGAGACGTCGTTGAACGTCATGCACGCCTCCCACCCTCGCCCATTGCCGGCCGGGCTGACGCTGCCCTCGGGCGTGGAGAAGTCTTCCTCCAGGTACGAGCGGTTGTCGATGAGGATGTGCGGCTGGAGCTTCCGCACCATCGAGTTCATGGCGAGGGATTCCCACTGCTCGGCGGTCTTGAGCGGGGCGGCGACGTCGTACCAGAGAATATCGATCTTGCCGTAGTTGCTCATCAGCTCGCGGACGAGCCCGTGGGTGTAGTCGATGAACCGCCGCCGGGCCTTCTCGTCGGTCGCGCAGCGGATGCCGTCGGGGTGGTGCCAGTCCATCAGCGAGTAGTAGAAGCCGCACTTGAGCCCGAACTCGCGGCAGGCGTCGACGTACTCGGCCACCAGGTCGCGGCCGGGGCCTCGTTGGACGGCGTTGTAGTCGGTCAGTTGGGAGTCCCACAGGCAGAAGCCCTCGTGGTGCTTGGTGGTCATGACCATGTACTTCATGCCCGCCGCAACGGCCAGCTTGGCCCACTCGCGCATCGGGCGGGGCTTGGGCTTCCAGGTGTCGGCGAGCGTCTCGTATTCCCGGGGCGGAATACAGTCGATGTTCAGCACCCACTCGTTCCGCCCCAACTGGGCATAGAGCCCCCAGTGCACGAACATGCCGTACCTCGCGTCGGTCCACCAGGCCATCCGCCGCGCGCGGGTGGCCGCCGTGGCTGCTTCGTACGCCGTGAGTTTCTTCGAGTTCGCCATTCCGGTCGCTCCTGAAAATGTCGCATTCGCCTGCCGCCCCGGGGCGCCGTGCCCCGGGCCTGCACTGCACTATACGAACCCCCCGGGCAAAGGGAAACCCCCGCGTGCGGAGAAACCGATTCTCCCGCGAAGGAAGAAGGCGGATTTCACGCCCTCGGTTGGCCGCGGGCGGCGGGGAATCGTAGATTCCCTGCACGCACGGAACGGCCCGGGTGGGCCGGCTCCGAACGGAGATAGTGAGTGCCGCAAGGCCCGCCGCCGAGAGAGGGCGGGCCGGTCGAAAACGCTCTCCTTCGTTCCTCGCACCGGCTAGCTCACAGCCGCGTCCACCAAGCGGTCCGGCCGCTCACCGGTCCCGCGGGGCGCGTCTGCCCGGACCAGGAACGTTCTCTATCTCTCCCAGGCTCGCTGGTGAGGCGGGGCCCCGCTCAGGCCCCGCCCCACCAGGCTTTTTTAAGCATGTCTCTTCTCCCTCGAGAACAAGTGGCCGGTAGCCAGTAGCCAGTAGCCAGTAGCCGGGAGCCCGTGTACTATC
>JAPLNA010000129.1 GCA_026693065.1 Planctomycetota bacterium | reverse complement strand
CACCACCCGCTTGTCGCGGAAAAGCATGTTCCCCGGGTGCCAGTCGCCGTGCACCACCTGCGTCTCCCAGCCGGGCAGGCCGAGTTTGTTCGCCGTCGCGACGCAGAACGAGTAGGCCTCCTCGAGGTCCTTGACGGTCTTCTCCAGCACGTCCGCCGCCGGGCGGGTGGCCAGGGGCAACGAGCGGACGGTGTTACGGATCGCCTGGCGAATGGCCTCGGCGTTGTGGTAACTGCCGGTGGGGGGGGCGTAGTCGCTGGTGAAATTGTGCAGCAGCTTGTGGTAGAGCCCGAGAATGTGCCCCGCGTGCAGCGTGGCGGCCAGGGAACTGTCGTACAGTTCCCCCGGAATGTACTCGAACATCTCGTAGATTCGCTCGCCCAGCACGAGCATCGAGTTGTTGTCTCCCCGCGTGCCCAGCAGGTGGGGCAGGGGGAAACTCTGGGCCGCCAGCGACAACTGCAACTGGTGCGTGAAGGCCACCTTTCGCAGGTCGTCTTTTGAACTTGCCCCTCTCGGCCTCGATGATCGCCTTGGGGGCCCGGCGCGAACCCTTGGGGAATTCCGCGATGGAGTGGATGAAGCCCAGGTCGTAATGACTCAGGCAGATCGCCAGTTCGTCCGTGGCGAAGACTTCACGCTCTCTGTTTGCGATTTGGTTCATCCAGGCACCGGACTCGAACACAGCCGACAGGTCAGGGACAGGGTTCGCGTATCATAGCCGCCCGGCGGGGCGACGCAACCTCCCTCTTGGTATTTTCGCTCTGGGCGCGCCGCCCGCATCCTTATTATATAATCCAGTGACACCGGAACGAGGAACCCAACGACATGACAAAACACAACGCCCTCCTCATCGCCGCCGTCCTGGCCGCGGCGGCCGCTCGATCGCCCGGGCAGGCCACCCAGCCCGCCCCGAAGGAACTCTCCCGCGTGACGCCCGCCGTCCGCGCCTACCGGCTGGCGTCGCAGGCGGGCGTGAATATCTCCACGCGCCAGCTTGTCAGGCCCCGCATGGGGCTGCTGGGCGATGACCTCTTCGACGAGATCTTCCCGGGCCCGATGGCCCGGGCCGTGCCCGTCCAAAGCATCGGCAGCGGGTTCCTCATCCACCCCGACGGGTTCCTTATCACCAACGCCCACGTCGTCGGGCGGGCGCAGGAGATCAACGTAACGCTGGCCGACAAGACCAGCCACGCCGCCGCCATCATTTCCGTGGACTCGGCCCACGACCTGGCGGTGCTGCGGATTCGCCCGCCGGACAAGAGGCTCCTGCCGTACCTGCCCCTGGGGCGGAGCGACGACCTCATGGTCGGCGAGACGGTCTTCGCCATCGGCAATCCGCTGGGGCTGGCCAACACGCTGACCAGCGGCCTGGTCAGCGCCCTCGACCGCACGCTGGAGTTCCGCGGCGACGTGAGCTACGCCGGGCTCGTCCAGATCGACGCGCCGATCAACCCGGGCAACAGCGGCGGGGCGCTGCTGAACGTTCGCGGGCAACTGATCGGCGTCAACACCGCCATCCGGGCCGACGCCCAGAACATCGGCTTCGCCATTCCCGTCGACACCCTGACGCGGGAGCTTCCCTCGCTGATGGACTTCGAGCGGCTGCACCGGGTGGTCTTCGGCGCGCAGGTGGCCGGCCGGCACGGGACGGCGGGGGATGAGGTCCTCGTGCAGTCGGTTACGCCCGGCACGCCGGCGGCCGGCGCCCTCAAGCCCGGCGACCGCCTGGTGTCCGTCAACGGCTCGCCCATCCGCCAGATGCCCGACTACTGCTGTGCGATGATGGAGTTGCCCGCGGAGGCCGCCGTCGAACTGGGCGTCTCTCGCGCGGGCAAGACGCTGACGGTGAAGATCGCCCTGAAGGCCAGGCCCAAACCTGACGGGCAGGCGCTGGCCCGGAAACTGATGGGCCTGACGCTCCGCGCGGTCACGCCGGAGATGGCGCAGTCGATGCATCTGCCGATGGCGCAGGGCCTGCTGGTGACGGCGGTGGTCCCGGGCGGGCCCGCCGCCCAGATCGGCGCGCAGGTGGGGGACGTCCTCTTCGAGATCGACGGGCTCCGCGTCGGCGACCTGGACGCCGCCGCCCACGCCCTGGAGGACGTGCCGGCGGGGAAGAGGATCCGGATCGGCGTGGCCCGGGGCAATGTTCGCGCGTGGGTGAGCCTCCAGGCCGGGGCCGCGCCGGCGAAAGAACCCGAACGCGGCGATGGGGGATCGGTCTGAGACGCCAAATCCGAAATCCGAAGCTCGAAATCCGAAACAAATCCAAAACACAGAAACCCAAATGACCTAAACAAAAGCCCGGGGGGCCGGGTTCCTGTTTTGGACATTTGGGTTTCTGTGTTTTGGATTTGTTTCGGATTTCGGATTTCGAGTTTCGTGCTTTCCTTCCCTCCACCAAAGGCGTTGCCCCGTCGAGGGATTTGTGGTTGAATAGCCGCGTCCAAGAGTTAACGGAGTCGGGATGAAGATCGTAATCGCACCGGACACGTACAAGGGCTCCCTGGCCGCCGTCGACGCCGCCGCGGCGATCGCCGAGGGCATTCTCGCCGTCTGCGCGAACGTGCAGGTGGACGTTCGTGCGATGGCCGACGGGGGCGAGGGGACGGTGGCGGCGATGGTGGCGGCCACGGGCGGGCGGCTGTTGCGGGCGGACGTGTTCGGCCCGCTGGGGGCGCCGCTGCGGGCGCACTACGCCCTGCTGGGCCAGCGGCGAGAGGCCGCCCTGCCGGGCCTGCTGGGCCTGGCCGCCGCCGAAGTCTCCGCCGAGGGCGAGGGCACGCCCGCGATCGGGCCCGACGGGACCACCGCCGTGGTCGAGATGGCCGCCGCCAGCGGGCTGGGCCTGGTCGCCCCGGAGCACCGCGACCCGCGACGCACCACAACCTACGGCACGGGGCAGTTGATCATGGCCGCCTTCGACGCCGGGGCGCGGCGCGTGATCCTGGGCATCGGCGGCTCGGCCACCATCGACGGCGGCGCGGGCGCACTCCAGGCGATGGGCGTGCGGTTCTTCGACCGTGCCGGCGAGCCGATGGTCTGCGGGCTGGCCGGCGGGGGGCTCAAGGACATCGCCCGCATCGACGCCACCGGGTTGGACCGCCACGTGACTCCGGGCACGATCCTGGTGGCCGCCGACGTGACCAATCCGCTGCTGGGCCCGACGGGAGCGGCGGCGATCTATGGCCCGCAGAAGGGGGCGACGGCGGAGATCGTCGCTGAACTCGAGGGCGCCCTGACGCACTTTGCCCGACTGATCGCCCGCGAGACGGGCATCGACGTGACGGGCCTGCTCGGCGGCGGCGCCGCCGGCGGGCTCGGGGCAGGGCTCGTCGCCCTGGCCGGGGCGAGCATCCAGCCCGGCGTCGACGTCGTCGCCGACGCCGCCGACCTGCCCCGCCGTCTGGCCGGGGCCGCCCTGTGCATCACCGGCGAGGGCTGCCTCGACTCCCAGACCGCCTACGGCAAAGTCGCCGCGGGCGTCGCCAAGTACGCCAAGGCCGCCGGTGTCCCCGTCGTCTGCCTGCCCGGGCAGATCGGCGAAGACGCCCCGCTCGACCTGTTCGACCGCGTCCTGCCCCTGGCCCAGCGCCCCAGCGAAGTCAACGAAGCCCGCTGGAACGCCGCGGCGATGCTCAAGGCCCGCGCGGGCAAACTCATCAAGGAGTTCCTGGCCTCCTGAAGGAGGTTGGCCGGTAGCCAGTACCCCGTGGCGTCGCCGTTACCGGCTACCGGCTACTGGCTACCGGCTACGTCTGTTAGTATTGAGGTTGGACCATGGACTACTACTCGTATCGAAACGGTAAGCTCTTCTGCGAAGACGTTCCCGTCGCGGACATCGCCTCGGCCGTCGGCACGCCGGCGTACATCTACTCGGCCGCCACGCTGCTGCACCACTACCGCGCGCTGGCCGAGGCGTTTGGGCCGCTGCGGGCGACGATCTGCTTCTCGATCAAGACGCTCTCGAACCTGCACATTCTGCGGCTGCTCGCCCAGGCCGGGGCGGGTTTCGACGTCGTCAGCGGGGGCGAACTCGCCCGCGCCCAGGCCGCTGGCGGCGACATGCGACGCATTGTCTACGCCGGCGTGGGCAAGACCGACCGCGAACTCACCGAGGCCATCCACGCCGGCATCGGGCTCTTCAATGTCGAGAGCGAAGAGGAATTCGAGAACCTCTCGCGCCTGGCCGCCAAGCTGAACAAGAAGGTCCGCGTGGCCCTGCGGCTGAACCCGGACGTCTACGACCCCAAGACCCACACGTACACCACCACGGGCAAGAAGGAAACCAAGTTCGGGGTGGACATCGAGCGAGGCGAGCGGTTCTTCGAGACGTACGGCCGCGACAAGCACGCCGCGCTCGACGGCATTCACCTGCACATCGGCTCGCCGATCTACTCGCCCGAGCCATACGTGCAGGCGATCAACAAGACGCTGGCGTTGATCGGTTCGCTGGCGGGCAAGGGCTTGCCCGTTCGCGTGCTGGACATCGGCGGAGGGTACGCCGCCGACTACGAAGCCGGCGCCAGCCCGACGGCGGCCACCTACGCCGCGGCCATCCTGCCCCTGCTCAAAGACACCGGGCTGGAGATCATCCTCGAGCCCGGGCGCCAGATCGCCTGCAACGCCGGGCTGCTGCTCTCGCAGGTCCAGTACGTCAAGCAGGGGGGCGACCGGAAGTTCGTGATCGTCGACGCGGCGATGACGGACCTGATCCGCCCGGCCCTGTACGGCTCGCAGCACTTCATGTACCCGGCCGCCCTGGCCCCCGGCGAGGGCGTCCCCCAGCGCCGCCTGGACTACGTCCCCCCCGCGGGCGAGAAGGTCGACGTCGTCGGCGGCGTGTGCGAAACCAGCGACTTCCTCGCCAAGGACCGCCTCCTGCCGCCCATGCATCGCGGCGACCTGCTGGCGATCTTCTCGGCCGGCGCGTACGGTTTCACCATGTCCAGCCAATACAACTCTCGCCCCCGCGCCGCCGAGGTGCTCGTCGAGGGCAATACCTTCCGCCTCATCCGCCGGAGAGAAACCTACCAGGATCTCATGGCGGCGGAGGAGGAGGTGTAGGGGATGCAGACACGGCCGTTCTGCGGGCGGAACTGGGCGAGGGGTGGAAAGAGAGTTTGATGCCCAAGAATCAGGAGAACCAGATGGATGCCAGAATCGTCGGCGTGCATCGGGTACAGGCAGAAGAATCCGTCTATCTGATCGAATTACTGATTCCCGATGAAACGGCATTCGATTGGGGTGAGGTAACCCAAGAAGACCCGACCCAACCACGGGAGAACTGGCAGGTGGCGTATGATGAGCAACCGGTTCCTGGCAGGCCTGGGTACTACGCGTTCTTCCTCCACTATCTGGATCTGAGCAAGCCACTGTTTACCCCGGCAGGCAAGATGGCCATACCGGCCCCCACGTCGCTGCCGGCGCACCTGTCCGGGATTCGATACGAGAGCCCGTGATGGCCGGGTAAGATAGGGCAGTAGCCAATTGCAGCGACAATTCCAATTCGACGAGACTACGCCACCTTCGGAAGAGAAATAGATATGGTTTTCGGAAGTGTCCTTGAGCCCGAAGGGCGACTGCGCGTAGCGC
>JAPLNA010000128.1 GCA_026693065.1 Planctomycetota bacterium | reverse complement strand
TTCCTCCGCGTCCAGTCCCACTACCAAATGCTCCGCGTCGGCGCCGCCCTCAGCGACGAAGCGGGTCCTTTGGTGGTGTCCTCTTCTTCCTCTTCAACCGCTCGCGGTTTCGCAGTGTCTTCCCTCCCCTCCCTCCGTTTCGCAATCCCGGGCGAACTGACCACCGCCCACCTCCTCCTGAAACTCTGGTGTCCGGACATTCACCGGAAGATCTTCGTCCCCTACGACCGCGTCATCCCGCTGGTCGTCAGCGGCGGGGCCGACGCGGGGGTTATCATCCACGAATCCCGCTTCACCTATCGTCAGGCGGGGCTGCACCTCCTGGCCGACCTGGGCGAGTGGTGGCTGGCGAAGACCCACCTGCCCATCCCGCTGGCATGCATCGCGGCCCGTCGTTCCCTGGGCGCCTCGACGATCGCGGCCTTCGAGAGCCTCCTTCGCGAGTCGATCTCCCGCGCCCAGGCCGACCCCGCCGCCGCCGGCGACTACATCCGCCGCCACGCCCAGGAGATGGACGGGGCCGTCCTCGACCAGCACATCCGCACATACGTCAACCGGTTCAGTCTGGACCTGGGCGCAGAGGGCCAGGCCGCTGTGGACACCCTCATCCGATTGGCGGAGGGCCTGGCGTGATCGCCCTCATCGCCGCGACCTACCGCGAGGCCCGCCCGCTGCTGGAACGCCTCCTCGCCCGCAAGAGCGCCGAGACGCCCTTCCACACGTACCACGCCCCCGCCGGTTCGGGGCGCCCGGCTTGCCTGATCGTCATCAGCGGCATGGGGTCCGAGCGCGCCGCCCGGGCCGTCGAGTTCGTCCTCCTGGCCCACCGACCCAGCGCCGTCGTGAACTTCGGGCTCTGCGGGGCCCTGTCTCGCGACCTGTCCCGCGGGGCGCTGCTCCGCATCGGCGAGGCCCTCGACGGCGAGGCGGTGCTGGCGGGCAGGCCCGCCCGCGGACAATCGTGCAGCCCGGGCTTCTCGGGCGGCCCGCCCCGACAGGGCAACCTCGCCACCGTCGACAAGCCCGTCTTCGACGACCGGCGACGCTCCACCCTCGCCGAGTACGCCGACGTCGTCGACATGGAAGGCTACGCCGTAGCCGCCGCCTGCCGCGCCCGCAACGTCCCCGTCCACCTCCTCAAGGCCGTCAGCGACTTCGCCGACTCCCACGGCCGCTGGGACATACTCAAGCACCTCGATACGATCTCCGCCGTCCTGGCCGAGACCGTCCTGCGGGAACTGGAGACGCTGGTGGACTCCGACGCGGCGGCCCCGTCCTCTCCGGTGGACACTCCCGCGCCCGCGGCGCCCGCCGTCGCGCCCGATTCCTCCTCCCTTCCGGCCCGCATGGCGCGGTTCGTCAAACTCGAGCACACCTTCTTCAGCCTGCCCATGCTGTTCGCGGGGGCGTGGCTGGGCGCGGGGGGGCAGTGGCCTTCGCTGGGGACGCTCGCCCTGATCGTCGTCGCCGGCACGGGCGCCCGCACGCTGGGGATGGCCGCCAATCGCATCCTCGACCGTCACGTGGACGCCCTGAACCCCCGCACCGCCCGGCGCGACCTGCCCGCCGGCACGCTCTCCCTCCGGGCCGCCTACGCCGTCGCCGCCGCCGGCCTGGCCGTCTACCTCGCCGCCTGCGCCGCCCTCGGGCCGGTGTGTCTTGTCCTCTCGCCCATCCCCGCCCTGGCCATGGCGACCTACCCGCTCCTGAAGCGCTTCACCAACCTGTGCCACCTGGGCATCGGGGCCTGCCTGGCCCTGGCCCCGCTGGGGGCGTACATCGCCGCCCACACCGTTGCCACGAACGCCCTGTCCGTCTCGGCCCCCGCGGTCATGCTCGCCGTGTTCACCTTCGCCTGGATGAGCGGGTTCGACATTATCTACGCCCTGCAGGACATCGACTCGGACCGGCTGACGGGGGTGCGGAGCCTTCCCTCCGCCCTGGGCGCCCGCGGGGCCGGCGCCCTCGCCGCCGCCCTCCACGCCCTCGCCGCCGCCGCCGGCGTGGGACTGTGGCTGGCCCTGGGCGAAACCACGCTCTCCGGGGCCGCCCTCGCCGTCATGGGCGCGGGCTTGCTCCTGGCCCACTGGCCCACCCTCTCGCCGTCGTTCCGCTTCTTCCCCATCGGCCCCATCGTCGCCGCCGCCGGGGCGCTCGTCGTTCTCCTGGGAGACCTGTCATGAATCTCGTGCTCGCCATCACCGGCGCCTCGGGCGCCCACGCCGCCCAACTCCTGCTGGAGAAATCCCCCTGGCCCGTCACGCTCGTCGCCAGCGGGCACGGGCTGGACCTGTGCCGCCGCGAACGCGTGGATTTCCCCGCCCTCGCCCGCCAGGCTCACACCGTCTGCGACGACGCCGACCTGGCCGCGGGAATCTCCTCCGGCTCGGTCCTGACCGTCGGCATGGTCGTGCTTCCCTGCTCGACGAACACGCTGGGCAAGATCGCCGGCGGGCTGGGCGACTCGCTCATCAGCCGGGCCGCCCACTGCCACCTCAAG
>JAPLNA010000127.1 GCA_026693065.1 Planctomycetota bacterium | reverse complement strand
TTCCTTTTCGGTAAGATGGCGGTAGGACATCGCGGCGGCTCCTTGTGATTGAAGATCGTGGTTGACCTCAATCTACGGAACCTCAACCGCGGTGTCCTGCTTTTTGTCCGCCCTGTTGCGCTTCGGATGTGAATTCGCCAAATAAAGTAGCCTGTCCCCATTTCTCGCGCCGCACCAGTGCCCGCCACGATAGAACATTGCCCCGAACGCATGCCGAGTATCTAATAACAAGCCCCCCGCACTGCGGGGGGACGCTGTTCGACCACCCGGGGCGTCAATAGTCCCGGGAATCCCCACCGCGGTGCCGGGGGCTTGTTGTTGAACGGAAAGGACGGATTCATGCTGGACATCCGACGCGCCGTACCGACCGACGCGGCCGTCATCGCCGACTTCCAGATCCGCCTGGCGCGGGAGAGCGAAGACATGGGCCTCGACGGGCCCACGGTGGCCCGCGGCGTCCAGGCCGTCTTCGACAACCCCGCCCTGGGCACGTACCACGTCGCCGCCGAGGACGGCCGCGTCCTCGCCTGCCTGCTCGTCGTCAACGAATGGAGCGACTGGCGGAACGGCATGGTCTGGTGGATCCACTCGCTCTACGTGGTCCCCGAAGCCCGGGGGCGGGGGGTGTTTCGCGCGATGTACGAAAAGCTCCAATCCCTCATCCGCGAAACCCCCTCGCTCCGCGGCCTGCGCCTCTACGTCGACAAGCGCAACGCCTCCGCCCAGCAGGCCTACGCCGCCCTGGGCATGACGGCGGAGCATTATCACCTGTACGAATGGCTCAAGTGAGGCGGCGGGAGGTGAGAGGTTAGAGGTTAGAGGTTAGAGGTTAGAGGTGCGCTGCCGCCTCGCGGGTAGTCCCGTGGCAGCGGGAACGGCGGCGGCAATCCCCCCTCCGCCTGAAGGTCGGAAAGAATCCAGCCCAGACTGAAGGCCTGGGTGCACGGGGCCACGGTCTTCCCATAGCCCTGTAAGGGCGGGAGAGGCAAGGGAAGGACCGCCGGCGGGGGCGGGCCCCGTGAATGGCGAGTGCCGAGGTTCTGTTTGCCTCGGCGGTTCGACGGGCGTAAGATACGTGTGCGGGCATATGAGACCATCTGAGAAAGGGAAAGTCATGGGACCTTTGACAAGAAGTCACCGGAGGCTCAGCTTGCTGCTGGCGGTCATCGCGGCCTCCGGCGTGGGATGCGAGACTCGCCGCTTGACGGTGGTGGAAGTGTCTGCGCAGATGCCGGCCGTCGCGGCCGAGATTGACTCCACCGACGAAGCCGCCCGAAGTCGTGCGTGCCAGAAGCTGAACATGCAGGATCCTGAAGTCGCCAAAATCGCTCTGCCGCATCTGATCCGACTGCTCAAGAGCGAGAAGGAGCATGTGCCGGAAGTGGCCGCCGGCCTGCTGTCCAAGGCAGGCCCGGCCGCTGTTCCCGCCGTGCCGGCGTTGGTGGCGGCGATGGGAGACCCCCGGGTGTCCGTTCGTAGAAGCGCGGCTCACGTCATCGGACGCATCGGTCCGGGGGCACGAGAGGCCGTGCCGGCGCTGGGGAAGGCCATGGGGGATTCGCAGGCGTCCGTTCGTGAAGCGGCGGTCGGCGCGGTCGAGGGCATCGGCCCTGGGGCAGGAGAGGCCTTTCCGGCCTTGCTCAAGGCCCTGGATGACCCGGAATCATCCGTCCGCCGACAGGCCGCCCGCAGCATGGCGGTCTTCGGGCCCGCGGCCCGGCCGGCCCTGCCGCGCCTGATACAGATGCTCGAAGAGGAGCCCTCTGAAGGCCGAGGCAATCCTTGGCTGGAGCACGAAGCCGCCGCCTTGGCGATTGGCGCCATGGGGCCTGAGGCCAGGGAGGCCGTGCCCCTCCTGGCCCGCAGATGCCGAGAGAGGGCGAGGGAAGCCTTCCTTTCCGCCCTGGGGCGGATAGGCCCGGGTGCCAAGGAGGCCGTCCCTGAAATCGTGGCGGCGATGGACAACCGCGACAGACCCTACCTGCGCGGTGTGGCCTTGAGTGCATTAGGCGATATCGGGGAAGCCGCCGCCCCGGCCGTCCCGTACATCGCCCGGACACTTGACGACCCCAAGAATCGCCGGACCGCGTTGTGGGCGTTGACCAGGATCGGACCGGCCGCCATCCCCACGCTCGTCGGAGAACTGGGCAACGCCGATCCGCAACGGCGAGCCCGCGGCGCCATTGCGTTGGCCGTGATGGGCCCGGCCGCCCGCCCGGCCCTGCCTTCCCTGGAGGCCCTGCGCGGCGATACGACCCGAGGAGGCCCGGAGTTCTCCGACAACTCGGTGCCGCGCAACGTGGGGGAATGGGCATCGTATGCCATCGACTGTATCGGCGGCCGGGAACCGCGGAAGGACCTTCTGCACTACTAGACCCGCGAGACAGCGGCGCGGGTCCGAAAAATAATCTGCGGGTTTCACGAAAAATCTCCGGAATGGCGCCGAAAATCGGGGATCGGGGGCTATGTCGGCGCGCGGGAGTGTTACACACAAAGCCAGCGGGAGTTGGGGAGGAAGGCCCGTTCGTAAGTCGCGGTTTTGGGCCCGAGGGCGGATGTTAATAGTGGAGGGCGTCTCGATGGCATCGGGACGAGAGGGTAGAGCAGTGGATAGTGGAACAGGAGAGCAAAGAGCCAGAAGGGCCGGGAAGGTGCCCGC
>JAPLNA010000126.1 GCA_026693065.1 Planctomycetota bacterium | reverse complement strand
GGGCCGGGGACGCGACATCCACCTCGAACAGTCCCTCGAGAGCATCCGCTTCGGCCCGCTGGAAGCCCCGCCCGGCGCCGGCGGCGAGGTGCTCGTCGCGTGCGAGCACTTCACGGTGGCCAAACGCAAACTCGCCGCCAAGGCGACCCACGCCTATTCCCCCGGCCGCTGCACCGTCCTGACGTTCCTGGACGCCGCCGCCGGGGTGGAAATCCGCCACGCCGACAAGGTCGAGCCGGTCACTCGCGTGGCCGCCGGCGACACCGTCCTTCTGCCCGCCGAGGCCGCCCCCGTCGAGATCGCCTCGGCCGAGAAATGCAGTTGGCTGGAGACGACGCTTCCCGAAAGGTAACCCCGTGGACCGAATCCAGAAAGTTCTCGCCCACGCGGGCGTGAGTTCCCGGCGTGCGATCGAGGCGATGATCCTCGAGGGCCGCGTCGAGGTGAACGGCCAGATCGTGGCGAAACTGCCCTGTTTCGTGGACACCGAAACGGACGACGTCCGCGTGGACGGGCGGAAGATCCGCGTCGCGGGCGGGGGGGAGTCCAAGCGGTACATCCTCGTCAACAAGCCCCGCGGGGTGGTCTGCACCCAGCGCGACCCGGAAGGGCGCCCGCGGGCCATTGACCTCCTGCCGCCCACGCGGGAGCGTCTCTACTGCGTCGGACGGCTGGACGTGGAGGACACCGGGCTGGTCCTGCTGACCAACGACGGCGAACTGACCCAGCGGCTGACGCATCCGCGGCACGAGGTGATCAAGACGTACGTCGCCGAGGTCGCCGGGTCGATCGCGCAGGAGCAGATCGACATGATCAAGGCCGGCGTGCGGATCGAGGGCATGCGGACGAACGTCGCGGGCGTCAAATGCCTCTCGCGCGGGCCCACCCAGAGCCTCGTCGAGCTTCGCCTGGCCGAGGGACGCAACCGCGAGGTGCGGCGGATTCTCGCCAAGCTCGGGCACAAGGTCCGCCGGGTGCGGCGAACGGCCATCGGGCCCGTCACCGACAAAGGGCTGAAGATCGGCGGGTATCGTACGTTGACCAAAGACGAAGTGGCCCTGCTGCGGCGCATCGGCCGGTAGTAAGCGGGCCCGGCACAAAGGAGATTCTTCCATGGCAGGCAAAACGGTGCGGTTTCTCGCGATGGATTACGGGGCCGAGAGCGGGCGGGGCGAACTCGTCACCCTCCAGGGCGGCAAACTGACCCTCGAGGAAATCCACCGGTTCCCCAACCGCCCCGTGCGTCTGGCCGGCACGCTGCACTGGGACCTGCCGTTCCTCTACGCCGAGTGCCTGGCCTCCATCCGCAAAACGGCCCAGCGCGGCGTGAAACTCGCCGGCATCGGCGTGGATACCTGGGGGCTGGACTTCGGGCTGCTCGACTCGGCCGGGCGGATCCTGGGCAACCCCGTCACCTACCGCGACTCGCGGACGGAGAACATCTACCGCTACACCAACCGCGTGATGAGCACCGACGCGATCTTCCAGGCCACCGCCAACGAGCCCTGGGCCATCAGCACGCTGATGCAACTGGCGTCGATGAAACGCGACAAGCACGTCCTGCTGGAGGCCGCCGACGGGATGCTGCACATGAACGACCTGTTCGGCTACCTGCTCTCGGGCGTGCGGGCGCACGACGTGTCCAACATCGGCACGGGCAACCTGCTGGGCCCGGACCGCAAGCTGGCCCTGAAGGTCCTGAAGGCGTTCGGCCTGCCGCGAAAACTTTTCGGCAAGCTGATCGAACCGGGCACGGTGCTGGGCCCCGTCCTGCCGGCCGTCCAGAAGGAAACTGGCATCGGCGGCGTCCCGGTCATCGCCGCGGGAGGGCACGACACGGCGGCGGCCGTCGCGGCCGTCCCGGCCCAGGGCGACAACTGGGCCTTTATCTCCTGCGGCACCTGGAGCATCCTGGGCGCGATGCTCGACGCCCCCGTGACGGACCTGAGCGTCCTCCGCCGCGGCTTCACCAACGAGCC
>JAPLNA010000125.1:18176-27176 GCA_026693065.1 Planctomycetota bacterium | reverse complement strand
GGCCGCGGCGCCGCGCCGCCCCTGCTCGGCGAGCCCGCGCAGCCGGCCCAGGCTCACCGACGCCAAGGCCAACTCGTAGCCGGCAAACAGGCTGTTGACGCCCAGCATGGCCAGGATGATTACGATCTGCACTGTGCCCATAGCGCGACGGGTCCGTTTCTTGCCTCGATAAAAGGATGCCCCATGGTATACCCGACGCCGCAAAACCGCAAGCGGACCTGACACGGAGCGGGTATACTGACGGACGTGACAGAGGCATCGAAGGACAAACCGGTGATCGGCCTGGTCGGCGGAGTCGGGGCGGGCAAGAGCACCGCCGCCGCCCGCCTGGCCGCGCTGGGCTGCGCCGTCATCGACGCCGACCAGATCGGCCACGAGGTCCTCGCGACCGAAGGCGTCCGCCAAGCCGTGCGGACCCGCTGGCCCGACGTCCCCCTGGACCCCGACGGGCAGATCGACCGCCGGGCGCTCGGGCGGATTGTCTTCGCGGACCCGCGGGCGCTGGCGGATCTGAACGCCATCATGCATCCGGAGATGGGGCGAGAAATCGCCCGCCGGATCGCCTCGGCCCGGGAGTCTGCCCCGGCGGTCGTGCTGGACGCCGCCGTGCTTTTCGAGGCCGGGTGGGACGCCCTGTGCACGCATCTGGTGTTCGTGGACGCCCCCGCGGCCGAGCGGGTGCGGCACGTGGCGGGACGGGGTTGGGACGAGGCTACATGGCAAGGGCGGGAAAAATCCCAGATTTCTCTGGACACCAAGCGGGGTAAATGCGACTATGTACTAGGAAACCATTCCGATTTGGCATACCTGAACAAGCAAATCGACCAGTTTTTCCACCGGATTGTTTGTTCGCACTGACCAGTCCCCAACGGTTAAGCCAATAGTGGTTCGGAGGGTTCCACCAACCGTAATCAGCCGTCCGGGGCTGTTGTGTCGCTCTGATATCCAGGTCGCGGATCGCTCCACAGGCGCCGTGCAGGCATCACAGGAAAAGGCAATGGAAGACCAAGAGAAACTCGAAGGACAGTCCGACAAGCCGGTCAAGAAGGCCGCCAAGAAGCCCGCGCGCAAGCCCGCGGCGAAGAAGCCCGGGCGCAAGAAGGCCTCCGCCGAGGACATCGCGGTGGTGGACGACTCGTTCGGGTCGATCGACACGGCGGTCGAGCAGTCCTCGCCCGAGTTGGAAGCCGAGCCGGCCCCCGAGCCCGCCCCCGAGCCCGCCGCCCCGCAGGCCAAGCCGGCGAGCAAGGGTAAAGGCCGCGGCAAGCGCCAGGCCGCCCCGGCCCCGGCCGTCGAGGAAGCTCCCGCCGCCCAGGCTGCCGTTGAACCGCCTGTCGCCGTGGCCGCCCCCGCTCCGGAGCCGACCCCCGCGCCGGTGGCCCAAACCCCGGCGGCGGAACCGGAACCCGCCCCCGAACCGGCCAAACAGACCTACGACGACGGGTTCGATCCCGAGGGCGCCTTCGACCGCGAGATGCACGCCAAGTACGAGGCCGTCAAACGCGGCGGGCTCCACATCACCGAATTGCAGAAGATGGGCGTCGCCCAGTTGCAGGGGCTGGCCAAGGAAGAGGAAATCCCCGAGTACACCAGCCTGACCAAGCAGGAACTGGTCTTCCAGATCATCAAGAGCCGTGTCCAGCGCGACGGCATGATGTACGGCGAGGGCGTGCTCGAGATCCTGCCCGACGGGTTCGGGTTCCTCCGCAGCCCGGACTACAACTACATCCCCAGCCCGGACGACATCTACGTCTCGCCCAGCCAGATCCGCCGCTTCAACCTCCGGGCCGGTCACACCGTCGCCGGACAGATCCGCCCACCCAAGGAATCCGAGAAGTATTTCGCCCTGCTTCGCGTGGAGGCCGTCAACTTCGATGAGCCCGATCGCGTCCAGAAAATCAAGGACTTCGAGGACCTCACCCCGACCCACCCGGACCGGCGGATCATCCTGGAAACCACCCCCGATGAACTGTCCACCCGCGTAATGGACCTGATCACGCCGATCGGGTTCGGACAGCGCATGCTGATCGTGGCCCCGCCGCGAACCGGCAAGACGATCCTCCTGAAGAAGATCGCCAACGCCATCGCCGCCAACCACCCCAACGCCTACGTGATCATCCTGCTGGTGGACGAGCGCCCCGAGGAAGTGACGGACATGCAGCGGAACACCACCGCCGAAGTCGTCTCCGCCACCTTCGACGAACCGGCCACCCGCCACCTCCAGATCACCGAAATGGTCGAGACGAAGGCCCGCCGCATGGTCGAGTTCGGCCACGACGTGGTCATCATGCTCGACAGCATCACCCGCCTGGCCCGCGCGCACAACGCCCTGGCCCCCCGCTCCGGACGCATCATGACCGGCGGCGTGGACGTCGGGGCGCTGGTGGCCCCGCGACGCTTCTTCGGCGGCGCGCGGTGCGTCGAAGAAGGCGGCAGCCTGACGGTCATCGGCACCGCCCTGATCGACACCGGCAGCCGCATGGACGAAGTCATCTTCGAAGAGTTCAAAGGCACGGGCAACAGCGAGCTCTACCTCGACCGCCGGCTCGTCGACCGCCGCATCTGGCCCGCCATCGACATCAGCCGTTCCGGCAGCCGCAAGGAAGAACTCCTCCTCGACCCCGCCGAAAACAAACTCGTCGCCAACCTCCGCCGCATCCTGGCCGACATGCAGCCCGTCGAAGCCATGGAACTCCTCCTCAGCCGCCTCAAGGCCACCAAGAGCAACGCCGAGTTCCTGATGCGCTTCAGCCGCCAGTAACGGCCGGGCCGTTATCAGAAAGGAGTCGTCTGGATGAAGTACGGGGCCGTGCTGTTCGACCTGGACGGGACGCTGCTGGATACCATTGCGGATTTGACCGAGGCGATGAATGACGCGATGGCGACGCTGGGGCATCCGCCGAGGACCGTCGAGGAGTGCAAGATCTTCGTGGGGGATGGGGTGGTGAACTTCGCCCGAAGGGCCCTGCCGACGGAACACAACGACGACCAGACCGTTGGGCGGTGCGTTAAGCAGATGCGGGTGGAGTATGGCAAGCGGTGGGCGCAGAAGACGCGGCCATACCCGGGTATTGGCCAGTTGCTGACGGAACTGGAACGGCGGGGCGTGGCGATGGCGGTGCTGTCGAATAAGCCTCAGGAGTTCACGGAACTAATGGTGGCCCGGTTGCTGGGCGATTGGACGTTCCGAGCCGTGCATGGGGCCAGGCCAGACGTGGCGATCAAGCCCGATCCGGGCTCGGCCCTGGACATCGCGCGGGAGATGGGCATTGAGCCGCGGGAGTTTCTGTACGTGGGGGATACCGACACGGACATGCAGACGGCCGTGGGCGCGGGAATGTTTCCGGTGGGCGCTCTCTGGGGATTCCGCCCGGGCGAGGAACTCACCCGGCACGGGGCAAAGGTTCTGATCTCCACGCCGGGCGAACTGCTCGGGCTGCTCTGAAGGTACAAGTTCAGGTACTTGACGCCCACAGTTGGGTGCCATGCTTCTCCGCGCAGCGGAGAAGCATGAGAAGGTAGCCTGGCTCGCGAACATGCTTCTCCGCTACGCGTAGAAGCATGGCACCCAAGTTCGTTTGCGTGCGAGGAAGGCTCTCGAACCGGTCGTTATCGCGGGGCGGGCTGGCCTACCAGTTTCCGCAGGGCGGGGATGTGGTCGGGGGTGGTTCCGCAGCATCCGCCGACGAAAGCCGCGCCCGCGGCGATCAGGGCCGGGACGCAGGCGACGAAGTCGGCCGGGCCCATGGGGAAGGTCGTCTTGCCGGCCGAGAGCACGGGCAGGCCGGCGTTGGCCTTGATCCACACGGGCAGGGGGGAGGCCTGGCGCAACTGCTGGGCGACCTTGACGAAGTTCTCGGGCCCCGCGCCGCAGTTTCCGCCGACGGCGGCGGCGCCGTTGCCGGCGGCCATCTGGGCCAACTGCTCGGGCGAGACGCCCATGATGCTCCGCGTGCCCTCCGGGCCGGACCCGAACGTCATCGAGGCCACCACGGGCAGGTGGCAGGCGGCCTTGACGGCCAGGAGGGCCAGCTCGATCTCCTCGAGCTCGGCGAAGGATTCCAGGACGATGGCGTCGGCGCTCCAGCACGATCGCGTCGGCCCCGGCGTCGGCGAGGGCACGGGCAGTCTGGGCGACGGCGGCGGTGAGCTCGTCGGGCGAGACTTCGCCGGTCATCACGATCTTGCCCGTGGGCCCGATGGCGGCGAAGACCAGGGCCCCCGCCCGCTCGGCGGCGCGACGGCTGATCGCCACGCCTGCCCGCGCCAGCTCCGCCACGCGGGAGCCCAGGCCGTGGCGTTCCAGCACGAAGCGGTTGGCGCCGAACGTGTTCGTCAGGATGATCTCGCTGCCGGCCTGGACGTAGCTGTCGGCGACGGCCTCGACGGCGTCGGGGTTCTCGACGTTCCACAACTCGGTGGCGTGCCCGGCGGGCAGGCCTCGCTTCTGAAGTTCCGTGCCCCAGGCCCCGTCCAGCACGCGGACGGTGGCGGCCAGTTGTGCGATGTTCAAGGTCATGGCGAATCTCCTTGGCCGGATTATACCCGGCAGGGTCGGCGAGAACAGTCCTCTGTGCCGCCAGAGGAGGGGAGATCTGGCGGGCGGAGTATCACGGGGTCCGATAACAGAGGGGCCCGCCAGGGTGGGGCGGGAAGGGAAAACGAGCGGGATCGAAAATTCATGTCAGGCTCTAACTCACATCTGTGCCGATCGTTAAGTGGTCGACTTTAGAATTTTTTCATTTTTTTCATTGACGTTCGTCGGCCACTATCTCTATATACATTTTACAAAACATAAAAATAGTTATCGGCCCGCGGAGTTTCATTTCGCACGAGATGGGTCGGCTGTGGTGCGGCAGATTTGTGGAAGTAGCCCTTGGCCCGGGGCTGGATCGATCGAAGGCCAATGACGGTGGCAGTCTTTCTGGAAGCGGCGGTGTATGGAACAGCAGGAGCCACAATCGCAGCAAGGCGTCAGTGACGGGCCGGTCATGCCGGCGACCGTCGAACTGGGCGACGGCGGAGCCGTTTCACAAACTCCCCCGGGCCCGCCGGTGCGTTGGGCCCGGCCCAGGCCGCCCAAGCTCTATCGCATCGGCGAGGTGGTGGAGTACTCCGGCGTCAGCCGCCAGACGATCCACAACTACACGACGATGGGCCTGCTGGTGGAGAGCCGCTGGACCAACGGCGGGCACCGGCTGTACGACGAGTCGGTTTTCGAACGGCTGGATCAGATCGCCGACCTCAAGAAGCAGCACAAGAGCATGGAGCACATTCGCGAGCATTTCGCGGCAGCTAAAGGCTCGACCCCGCCGGTCGGGCTCTGAACGGACCGGCCGCCGGCGTGCAGGATGCACACCGGACGAGCCGGGTGGCGAGAAGCGTGATGGAATTGGCCCGACAACTTCAGAACGTGCCGGCGTGGATCCGGGATCGGCTCTCGTCGATGGATCGGCGGAGCCGAGCGGTGGCGGCGGCCCTGGCGGCACTGGCCCTGGCCGGGGGGCTGTGGCTGGCCTTCGGGGCCGGGCCGGAAAAATGGACGACCGTGCTGGATGCCTCCGACCCCGCCGAGCGGACGGGGGCCCTTGAGCGGCTGGACAAGCTGGGCATCGCCCATCGCGAGGAAGGCACGGCGGTGCTGGTCCGAACGACGGACGCGGCCGGGGCGCGGTCGGCCGTCGCGGCGTTGGCGCGGGCGGGCGAAGAACCCGCCGGCGCCGCCGAGGGGCAGGACCTGTGGCAGACCGAATCGCAGCGGGCGCGGCGGTGGCAGGCGGAAAAGGCCGCCACGCTCGGCCGGCTCATCGCGAAGTTCCCGGGCGTCAAGAACGCCGTCGTGTTGCTGGAGGCCGCCACCAGCAAAGGGCTGGGCCGGGGCGCCCAGTCGGCCACGGCGGCCGTCAACGTCACGATGGGCGAAGGGCAGGAACTGACTCGCGAACTGGCGGTGAAGATCGCCCGGCTGGTCTCGGGCAGCGTGACGTCGATGCGATGCGAAGACGTGCGGATCATCGACGCCGGCGGGCCGAGCATCCGCGTGGATGAATCGGGCCAGCCGATGAGCCCCGACGCGGCCTTGCGTGCCCACTGGGCGCAGAGCGAGGCGGCCCAGGCGGTGCAGGCGAGCCTCCAGCACGTGGGCGACGTCCGCGTGCGGATCGGGCTGGCCGCGGGCGAGAGTCCGAAGATCACCGGGGTCTGGGTATCGGTTCCCGAGAGCTACCTGGCCGCTTCCGGCGGGGCCGACGGCGCCCGCGAGGCCGCCACGGGTGTTCGACGCATCGTCGCCCGGGCCGTGGGGCTGACTGAAACGGACGTGACCGTCGCCTGCCATCGCGACTCTGCCACCGCCACGCCGGCTACCCCGGCGGTCGCGGCGACCGTGAGCGCGCGGGCGCCGTGGCTGTGGGCCGTGCCGGCCGGAACGGGGGCGATCGTCGCCCTGCTGGCCGGGGCGATCGCGTGGCGGCGGGTCCGCCGCAAACAGCGAGCGGGGCAGACTCCCGCGCGGGCGGATGTCGTGCCGCCGGCCCAGGCGCGCCTGGGTCAGTTGCTCCAGAGCATTCCGTGCGACGAGCTGCTGGCGGCGGTTCGGGAGGAACACCCGCAGACGCTGGCGGTGGCGTTGTCTCAGATGGACGCGGCCCGAGCGGCGAGCCTGCTGGCCGGGCTGGACGAGGCCGCCCAGGTCGCCGTGGCGCGGCGGCTGGCGGAGTTGGAGTCGATCGATCCGGACGTGAAGGCGGCGGTGGAAGGGGCGTTGGCGACGCGGCTGGCGGCGGTGGCGCAGCGGGCCACCTTGCGGACCGGGCCGGGCCGGCTCGTGGCGATTCTTCGCCAGGCCGGGGCGGCCACCGAGCAGGCCGTCATGGACGCCCTGGCCGATGAGTCGCCGGCGCTGGCCGAGTCGATCCGCGGGCAGATGTTCGCCTTCGAGGATCTGCGGGGCGTTTCGCCCACGCGGCTGGGCGAGGCGCTGGCGGGGTTCGCGACGGAGGAGATCGCGGTGGCCCTCCGGACGGCGAGCAAGGAGTTGACGAGCAAATTCCTGTCCTGCCTGCCGGCGACGGCGGCGGGGCGGTTGCGGCGGGAGTTGGCGGCGGCGGCCCCCGTTCGGATCAGCGACGTCGAGGCCCGCCAGGAGCAGATCGTCCGGGCGGTGCAGTACGCCCCCGGCGAAGCGGCGACGGCAAGGGAGGCCGGTCATGGCAAGAGTCATTAAAGGTCACACGCCCGACGCGATGGCCGTCAGCCGCGCCTCGGCCCTGAAGCTGGCGGACTTCGCCGCCGAGGCCCGGGAGATCGTTCTGGAGGCCCGCAAGGACGCGGCCCGGATCGTTTCGGAGGCCCAGGCGCGGGCGGACGAGGTCGTCGCCGAGGCCGAGCGGCGGGGCTACCAGGAAGGGTTCGCCCGCGGGCAGAACGACGGGCACGCCGAGGGGCGAGAGGCCGCCGCCTCGCATCGGGCGCCGGCGGAGTTGCTGGAACTGGCTCGCCGGGCCGTCGACGAACTTCACCGCGCCACCGAGGCCCTGCCCCGGCAGGCGTTGCAGTTCGCCATCGAGATCGCCGAGCGGATCGTGGGCGAGGCCGCGAGCGACATTCGCGCCGCCCGCGGCAACATGGCCAAGGCCCTGGAGCTGGGCGCGGGGTTCGGCCAGGTGACGATCCACGTCAACCCGGGCCAGTTGGAGCAGCTTCGTTCGCACTGCCAGGAGGTGATCGAGGCCCTGTCGTTCCGGGGCAGCGTGCGTCTGGCCGGCGATGAGTCGGTGGCCCCGGGCGGGGCGAGGCTCGTCAGCGGGCAGGGCGAGATCGACGCGACCCTCGCCACGCAGTGGAAAACGATCGTCACCGCCCTCACGGGCGAAACGCCCGCCGAACAGGCCGGGCAATATCTGCCGGAGAACGCCACCCGCGATGCCCTTCTTTGAGACCTATCGCCGGATTCTGCAGAACACCCAGCCGGTCGGCGTGGCCGGTCGGGTGACGGCGGCGCGCGGGCTGACGGTGGGGGTGGCGGACTTCCCCGTGCCGATGGGGACGGGGTGCGTGATCGGGCGCGGCCCGCGCGGGGTGGAGGCCCGCGTGGTGGGCTTCGCGCCGGGGCAGACGCTGGTCATGCCGCTGGGGCAAACCGCGGGCATCTGCTCGGGCGACACGGTGCGGTGCACCTTCACCTCGCCGACGGTAAGCGTGGGGCGCGATATGCTTGGACGTGTACTGGACGGCCGGGGCCGACCCGCCGACGGCGGGCCGGCCGTCCAGTGCGATACTCACATGCCCATCTGGCCGGGCCCGATCGACCCGATGCACCGCCGGCGAATCACCGACCCGCTGCCCGTGGGCGTGCGGGCGATTGACTCGCTGCTGACGGTGGGGCGGGGCCAGCGGATGGGCATTTTTTCGGCATCGGGGGTCGGCAAGAGCGTGCTGATGGGCATGATCAGCCGTTTCACGCGGGCGGACGTGTGCGTGATCGCCCTGATCGGCGACCGCGGGCGCGAGGTCCGCGAGTTTGTCGCGCGCGAGCTGGGCCCGGAGGGCCTGGCCCGCAGCGTGGTGGTGGCCTCGACGGGGGATGAAAGCCCGCTGATGCGGGTGGAGGCCGCCGGCGTCGCTACCGCCGTCGCCGAATACTTCCGCGACCGCGGGGCCGACGTGTTGCTGCTGCGGGACTCCGTCACTCGCCTGGCGACGGCGCAACGGCAGGTCGGGTTGGCCGCGGGCGAGCCCCCGGCGACCAAGGGCTTCCCGCCCAGCGTGTTCAGCCTCCTGCCCGAACTGATGGAACGCTGTGGGCGGACGAACGAGGGCTCGATCACCGGTTTCTACACCGTGCTCGTCGAGGCCGAAGACCCCACCGACCCCGTCTGCGAGGCCGTCCGGGCCGTCACCGACGGGCACATCTGGCTCTCGCGGGCGCTGGCGGCGAGGGGGCACTACCCGGCGGTGGACGCGATGCAGAGCGTCAGCCGCGTGATGCGGGACATCGTC
>JAPLNA010000125.1:0-18128 GCA_026693065.1 Planctomycetota bacterium | reverse complement strand
GGAGCACCGGGCGGCGGCCGAGTGGGCCAGGCGGCAGATCGGGCTGCACGCGGGGGTGGAAGACATGCTCACGATCGGGGCCTACAAGAGCGGCGGGAACACCGAGGTGGACCGGGCGATCGCGGCGATGGACGGCATCGCCCGGTTCCTGAGGCAGTCGATCGACGAGCGGTCGGAATGGACGGCGACGTTGGCGGGGCTGAACGCCCTGGCCGGGGGGGGAAAGTAAGCGATGGGCAAACGATTCGAATTCTCCGCCCAGACGCTGCTGCGGGCCCGCCGGCAGGAAGAGCTGTCGGCCCGTCAGGCGTTGGCGGCGGCGCAGGGGCGGGCCGGGCAGGCCGAGCGGGCGTTGGCGGCGGCCAAGAACAAACTCAGCGAGCTGGACGAGTCGGCCCGTCAGGCCGTCGCGGCCGGCACGAGCGGGTCGGGCCTCGGGGTGTATCGCACCTGCGTGCGAAACGCCCGGGCGGCGTTGGCGATTCGCCAGGGGGAGGCGGCTGCGGCGGGGGAAGAGGTCCGCCGGTGCCGGCTGGCGCTGGCCGAGCGGCTCAAGCAGCGAAAGGCCCTCGAGGCCGTGCGGGAACACCAGGCCGCCGCGCACGGGCGGGTGGCGGCGAGGCGGGAGACGGACCAGATGGACGACGAGCACGCGGCCCGGGCGGGCGGGCGAGGCGTGGAGACGAAATGAACCAGGCGGTGCGGACAGTTCGGATCGAGTTCGGCCGGCGAGCGGTGGACGGGGCGGCCGCGGCGGCCCTGGAGGCCGGCAACGTCGTGCCCCTGGAGGCCGGCGTGGACGAGCCGGTGGACATCCGCGTGGACGGGCGAGTGAAGGCCCGGGGCCAGTGCGTGGTGATCGGCGGCAAGCTGGCGGTGCGAGTGACGGAAATCATCGGCCCGAACCCCTCGGGCGGCGAGAACGGGAAATGGACTTCCTGCGACAACACGGCTTCCTCCGCACAGGAGTGATCCTGGCGGCGGCAGTGACGGCGGCGGCCGCGGCGGCGCCCGGGCAGACGACGGCCCCGGCCAGCGGGCCCGCGCCCGAGGCCCCCGCGGCGAAGACCCGGGCCGCGTCCGAGCTTGTCGGCGGCAGGGAGAACAGGCCGGTCTCCAAGGCCGACCCGGCGAGTACGTGGCGGGGGCTGGCCCAGACGCTGGGCGCCCTGGTGGTCGTGGGGGGGATCATGGTCGCCCTGTGGCTGGGCCTGCGGCGGGTGCGCCGGCGGGTCGGCACGGCGGGCGGGCAAGACGCCCCGGCCGTCCTGGCCCGGACCAGCCTCTCGAGCCGCCATCATATATACGTGGTGCGCTGGGCGGGCCGGCTCCTGCTGGTGGGTACGGGCCCGCAGGGGATCTCGCTGCTCTCTGACACGGCCGCTCCGCCCGCGGCGACAAACCAGACCGACAACCAGGAGGCCCAGGCGAGCACATGAAGACGCTGGCCCCGGTCATCTTGTTGGTTCTCCTGACGGCCGCCGCCGCCCAGGCCGCCACGCCGACGACGAACCCCTCCGCCGGCGGACTCCTGCCCGACCTCCGCACGCCCGAGGGCTCGGGGGCGACGCTCAAGTGGATCGTCATGCTGACGGTGCTGTCGGTGGCCCCGGCCGTGCTGGTCATGGTCACCTGCTTCACCCGTATCATCGTCGTGCTGGGGTTGCTGCGGCAGGCCCTGGGCACGAACCAGTTGCCCCCCAACCAGATCCTGTTCGGGCTGGCCCTGCTGATGAGCATCGCGGTGATGTCCCCGGTGTACACCGAGGTTCACGCCAAGGCCGTCGGGCCGTATTTGGACGGCAAGATGAACCAGTCCGACGCCTTGGCCGCGGCGGCCGGGCCTGTCCGGGCGTTTATGTCCGGCCAGATGGAGAACGCCGACAACGCCGACGACGTGCGGCTGTTCCTGCCGGCCGATCAGGCGGTCCGAAAGGACCTGGCCTGGGCCGACGTGCCCACCACGGCCATGATCCCCGGCTTCGTCGTCAGCGAACTGAAGGTCGCCTTCTGGATCGGATTCCGGATCTTCCTGCCCTTCGTGATCATCGACATGCTGGCGGCCTCGACGCTGATCTCGATGGGCATGTTCATGGTGCCCCCGTCCCTGGTCAGCCTGCCCTTCAAGCTGCTCCTGTTCGTGCTGGCCGACGGTTGGCACCTGGTGGTCGGAACGCTCCTACAGAGTTTCCGGTGAGAACCCATGACGCCTGACAACGCCACAGACCTTGCCCGACACGCCCTGCTCCTGCTGCTGAGCGTGGCCGCTCCGGTGCTGGTGACGGCGCTGCTGACGGCGTTGGTGATCGGCGTGATCCAGGCCGCCACGCAGGTGCAGGAAAGCACGATCAGCTTCGTGCCCAAGCTGCTGGCGGCGGCCCTGGCGGCCATCGTGACCGGCCCCTGGGTGCTGGAACGCCTGGTAGCCTTCGGACGAGAGATGTTCAGCCTGCCGTAAGGATTGACATGACGGACGCCATACTGACAACCACGACGGGAGCGACGCTGCTGCTGGTGCTGGCGCGCCTGGCGGGGCTGTTTGTGTTCGCCCCGGGGCTGAGCCATCCGGCCGTGCCCGTGAAGGTGCGGGCGCTGGCGGCGGTGGTGTTCGCCCTGGCGGTGGCGCCCAACGTGGGGGGCGCGGGCGTGCCGGAGGCGCCGGGAGCGTTCCTGGCGGCCCTGGCGTGCGAGGCGCTGCTGGGGCTGGTGATCGCCCTGGCCGCCGCGGCGGTCTTCACCGGCGTCGAGCTGGGCGCCGCCCACGTCGCCCACCAGATGGGCCTGTCGCTGGGCAACATCTACGAGTCAGACACGGACGCCGACCAGACCTTGCCCGGTTTCTTCCACCTGCTGGCCCTGGTGGTGTTCCTGGGCCTGGGGGGGCACCGCGTGGTGATCTCGGCCGTCATGGGAACGTTCGGATCGATCCCGCTGGCGGGCTTCGCGGCGGACACGAAGTTCCTGCACTCGGTGACGGCCCTGATGGGGGCGGGGTTTCTGCTGGCGTTGCGGCTGGCGGCCCCGGTGCTGGCGGCCGTCCTCCTGGCGACCGTCGCGATGGGAATGCTTCAGAAGACCATGCCCGCGATCAATACGTTCTCGGTCGGGCTGTCCGTGCGGTCGCTGGTGGCCCTGACGGTGTTGGGAGCCAGCCTGGCCGCGACGACCCCGCTGATCGAGCGGGCGATTGTGCTGTTGCAGAAGAACCTGCCTTTGCTGACGCGGGCAGGATAGCGGAGCAGCGAGTGGCGATCGGCGAAGACAACACGGAGCGAACGCAGGAGCCGACGGCCCAGCACCTGGCTCAGGCCCGCCGCCGCGGCGAGGTCGCCCGGAGCACGGACCTGACGGCCGCCCTGACGATGACCGCCGCCCTCCTGGCGATCGGGCTCGCCGGCGGGCCGCTGATGAATGAAATGACCAAGATGACCGCGAGAATGCTGGACTTCCCCCTCACCTCGCCGGCCCGGGCCGACGCGGGAGTGCTGCTGGGCGCCGCCGGCGGCGTGCTGGCCTTGGCGGCCGGGCTGGCTGTCGCCGTCGTCGTCGTCGCTATCGGGGCCAACCTCATGCAGACGGGCCTGTTGGCCGTTGGGCAGTTGGTCAGCCCGGACCTGGCGCGGGTCTCGCCTGGCGCGGGGCTGGCGCGGATGTTCTCGGCCCGGGCGGCCGTGCGGGCTCTGGCGGCGTTGGTGAGAGTGAACTGGCGTGGCGCATCGTCCGCCCCCTCTGGCGGGCGGGCATGGGAATGTCGCTGGCCCTGCTGGGCCTGGGCGTGTTGGACTGGCTCTACCAGCGGTGGCAGTTCCGCCGCGACCACCGCATGACGCCGCGCGAGCTGGCCGAGGAACTCCAGAGCACCCAGACCTACAAGAAACTCCGCCAGACGGCGGCGGCCGGGCAGGCCAAACACGAGGACCGACGCGATGGTTGACCTTCGCACGACAACCTCCGCCTCCGCTGCCACGCGACTGGGCGGGCTGATCCTGCCCGTGCTGGCCGCGGCGATGGTCTTCGTCCTGCTCGTGCCCCTGCCCCCCGGGGTGATGGACGTGCTGCTGTCGGCCAGTATCGCCCTGTCGGCGATGGTGTTGCTGACGACGATCTTCGTGGGGGCCCCGCTGGAGTTCAGCGTGTTCCCGACGATCCTGCTGGTGGCGACGCTGTTCCGCCTGGTGCTGAACATCGCCACGACGCGGCTGATCCTGACGGCGGGGGCGGAAGGCCGCGACCTGGCCGCCGCCCAACTGGCCGCCGGCGAGGTCGTCTGGCGGTTCGGCGGGCTGGTCACCAGCGGCTCGCTGGCCGTGGGCGTCATCCTGTTCGCGATGATCTTCCTGATCCAATTCATCGTGATCACGAAGGGGGCCACTCGAATCAGCGAGGTCGCCGCCCGGTTCACGCTGGACGCCATGCCGGGCAAGCAGATGGCCGTCGACGCGGAGCTCTCCAGCGGGCTGATCGACGCCCAGGAAGCCCGGCGTCGCCGCCGCCAGGTCGCCGCCGAGGCCGACTTCTTCGGCGCCATGGACGGGGCCAGCAAGTTCCTCCGCGGCGACGCCCTGGCCACCCTCGTGATCCTCATGGTCAACCTCCTGGGCGGGCTGTACGTGGGCCTGGCCCAGTACGGGTGGAACCTCTCCCAGACGGCCGGGCTGTTCACCCGGCTGACCATCGGCGAGGCGCTGGTGGCTCAGGTGCCGGCCCTGCTGATGTCGATCTCGGCGGCCCTGATCGCCTCGCGGAGTTCGGCCCAGACCGACCTGGGGCAGGAAGTGGTCAAGCAGTTGACCGGCCGTCCGGCCGTGCTGGTGATTACCGCGGCGTTCCTGGGGGCGTTGACGCTGACCTCCCTGCCCAAGCTGCCCCTGCTGCTGATCGGCGTGGGGTGCGTGGGGATGGCGATCGTGCTGACGCGCGGGCAGGTCGCCGCGGCCGCCGCGGAAACCGCCCGGGCCGTCCCGGCCGCATCGGCCCCGCCCGCGGGCGCCGACGTCGAGAGCCTGTTGACCGTCGAGCCGATGCGGATCGACGTGGGTTTCGCCCTCGTGGCGATGGTGACGGCCCCACGCGGGCGTCCGATGCTCGATCGCATCGGCGAGTTGCGGCGGCAGATCGCCATGGAGCTGGGCCTGCTCACGCCGGCCATTCGCATCCTCGACAACATGCGGATCGGCGCCCACGAGTACGCCATTCACATCCGCGGCACGAAGGTGGCCACGGGCAAGCTCTGGCCGGGCAAGCTGCTGGCCGTCGCCACCGAGCGGTCGGTGGGCACGCTGGAGGGGCCCGAGACCCGAGACCCGGCGTTCGGCGCCCCGGCTGTCTGGATCGCACCCGACCAGGAAGCCCACGCCCGCCAGATGAACTGCACCGTCGTCGAGCCCGAGAGCGTGCTGCTGATCCACCTGGAGCGGACGATCCGCCTGCACGCCCACGAGCTGCTCAGCCGCCGCCAGGTCGCCCGCATGCTCGAGCAGCTCGCCCCCGGCTGCGGCGACCTCGTCGACGAGGCCCGCGAGAAGTTCGGCGTCGGGCGGATCCACCGCGTGCTCCAGGCCCTGCTGGGCGAGCAGGTGCCCATTCGCGACCTCGAGAGCGTGCTGGAGGCGTTGACGGAAGCCCCCGCGCCCGCCGACGACGTCGAGGCCCTGACCGAACACGTCCGCGAGGCCCTCGGGCGGGCGATCTCGCAGAAGTTCGCCGGCGACGACGGCAAGCTCTGGTGCGTCAGCGTCGACGAATCGCTCGCCCAGGCCATCAGCGCCAACAGCGACGACCTGGGCGGGCGGCGCGGGTTGACCATGCCGCCGGCCGTCGGAGACCGCATCGTCCACGCCGTGGGCGACGCCCTCGAACGCCTCCGCGCCGATGGGCGGCAACCCGTCGTGCTCTGCTCGCCCCGCGTGCGGGGCTCCCTGCGGCAACTGCTGGCGGGCGACCATCCGGACGCCGCCGTCATCGGCTACAACGAAGTCCACTCGGTTGAAGTGCAATCCGTCGAAAGCGTAGGGCTGGGCACATGAACGCGAAAACATACTGGGCGAAGACGATGGGCGAGGCCCTCTCCGAGGTCAAGCGAGACCTCGGGCGGCAGGCGGTGATTCTGCACACCCGGCGGGTTCGCCGCGGCGGGTTCCTGAAACTGTTCGGCCGCCAGAAGCTCTGGGAAGTGACCGCCTCGCCCAACGCCAACGTGCCCGGCCGCGGGGGAGAAGGCGAATACGTGCCCGAGCTGCCCCCGCCGGTGCCGGCGGCCGACGTGCACGACGTGGACGAAGCGGCCTTCGACGAACTGGTGGAGGCCGTCGTCGGCGAGGCCGCCCAGACTCCCGCGCCCACCGTGGCCGAGCGAGACCTGGCCCGGGAGGTCAGCAGCCTGCGGCACCTGATCGAGGCCATCGCGGCCAGGGCGAACCCGACGATGACGGCCGCCCCCGCCCCCGCGGGCGCCGGGCCCACCGGCGTGTACGGGCGGCTGCGAGAGAGGCTCATCGAGCAGGACGTCGAGCTTCCCATTGCCGACGAGCTGATCCGCCAGGTGCAGGAGGAATTCGGCCCCAGCGAGAACGTCGACGACGTGGCGGTGACCGAACGGCTGCGAAGCCTGATCGCGCGGTGCATCGTGGTGGGTCCGCCGGCCCCGGCGCGGGAGAGTAACGGACGGGCGAGGGTCGTCGTGCTGATCGGCCCGACGGGCGTGGGAAAGACCACCACGATCGCCAAGCTCGCCGCCGCCGCCGCCCTGAGGCAACGCCTCAAGGTCGCCATGGTCACCATGGACACCTACCGTATCGCCGCCGTCGAGCAACTGCGGACCTACGCCGAGATCATCGGCGTGCCCCTCCACGCCGTGCTGACGCCCGAGGAACTCCGCGAGACGGTGGAGTTGTTGCGGGACCACGACCTGGTGCTGATCGACACGGCCGGGCGAAGCCAGAACGACCGCGTGCGGCTGAGCCACCTGGGCAAGTTCGTGCAGGCCGCCGGGGCGGACGAAGTGCACCTGGTCGTCGCCGCCACCGCCAGCTCGCGGTGCGTTCGCCAGGTGATGACGAACTTCGCCCCGCTGGGCGCCAATCGAGTGATTTTGACGAAGCTCGACGAGGCCGACTCGCTGGGCGTGGTGCTGAACGTGTCGGCCGCCGCGGGCGTGCCCCTGAGCTACGTGACCACCGGGCAGGAAGTGCCCGATGACATCGAGGTCGTCGACGCCAACCGCCTGGCCGACCGCCTGCTGGGAGGGGTCCATGCCGCGTGACGACCAGGCATCCCGGCTGCGGCGCCTCATCCAGGAGGCCAGGGACACCCGCACCATCGCCATCTGCTCGGGCAAGGGCGGGGTGGGCAAGAGCAACGTGTGCCTGAACCTGTCGATCCTGCTGTCGGCGGCGGGCAACCGCGTGGCCGTCGTCGACGCCGACCTGGGGCTGGCCAACCTCGACGTGCTCGTCGACGTGGGCGTGGTGGCCAACCTTTCGCACGTGGTGGCCGGTACGCACAAACTGATCGACGTCGTCGTCGACCTGCCCTGGGGCGTGCAACTGGTGCCCGGGGCCAGCGGACTGGCCAAGATGGCCCAACTGTCGGAATTCCAGCGGGCCCAACTGCTGGCCGAACTGGTCACCCTCGAGGCCGACAACGACATCATCGTCATAGACTGCGGCGCCGGTATCGGGGCCGACACCCTCCAGTTCGCCGCCGCCGCCGACAACGTCGTCGTCGTGACCACCCCCGAGCCCACCGCCATCACCGACGCGTACGCCGTCATCAAGGTCCTCACCCAACGCGACTTCAAGGGCCAGATCAGTCTTCTGGTCAACATGGTCACCGACCGCCACGAGGCCCGGCGGACCTACGAGCGTCTGGCCGACGTGGCCCGGAGGTTCCTGGGAACGACCGTCCTGAACGGCGGATACATGCCGGAAGACCCGAAAGTGAAAATTGCCGTCCGAGAGCGAAAACCTTTTGTCCTCACGAACCCCCAATGCGCCGCCAGCCGCTGCCTTGCCTCTATGGCGAGTAAGTTCTGTTCCGGTGGTAGCTTAGTTGATAAGAGGGAGGGTTTCTTCCGTCGAGTGGCCAATTGGCTTAGCTGACAGGCGGTGTCAGGGAACAAGAAAAAAACAAGAATATGGGTTGACAAAACAGAATAGGTGGTGTACAAAGGATGCATAGTTTGTGTCAAATAGAGAGTATGGCAGGTGAACCCCAGCAGACCGTATTGGATTCGAGCGTTCGTGTCCGTCCTTGCCAAGGGCGAGGGCTCTTTCTGCACAGTGGGATCGGCGCACTGGTAGGAACTGGCAAGATCACATCAAAAAGGATCATCGCATGACGAACTTCAGTCGCACACGCAAGGACACCGGGTTGAGGCGGGCCATGATGACCAAGGCGGCACCTGACCAGGTGAGCCTCTGGTGGAGCCGGTTCCTCAAGGACCGGGACGAGGACAGCCGCAACCGGCTGCTCGAGAACTACCTGTCGATCGTGAAGTACACCGCCGAGCGGTTGTACGCCAAGCTGCCCGACGAGGTGGAACTGGACGACCTGATCTCGGCGGGGATCTTCGGGCTCATGGACGCGTTGAACGCGTTCGACCCCAACCGCGGGGTGAAATTCGAGACGTACTGCGCGCCGCGGATTCGCGGGGCGATCCTGGACGAGCTGCGGTCGATGGACTGGGTGCCGCGGCTGGTCCGGGCTCGGGCGCACCGTCTGGGCGAGGCCCGGCAGACGCTGGAGGCCTCGCTGGGCCGTGAGCCCGAGGAAGGCGAACTGGCCAAAAAGCTCCGCGTCAGCATGCGGGAGTTCCACAAACTCCAGCGCGACGCCCGCGCCGTCGGCGTCGTCTCGCTCAGCCGCAAGTGGTTCGAGACCGACTCGCACAAGGAAGTCCGCGAGATCGACGTGCTCGAAGACCGCAAGAGCGACGACCCGCTGCACGTCGCGCAGCGCAAGGACATCCGCGAGATGGTCACCCGCGGGCTCAGCCGGGCCGAACGGCTCATCATCCTCCTGTACTACTTCGAGGAAATGACCATGAAGGAAATCGGCGAGACGCTCGACCTCTCCGAGAGCCGCGTCAGCCAGATGCATTCGGCGATTCTCTCGCGGCTGAAGGTGCAGTTGGAGCGTCGTGCGGTGGACCTGGAGATCGAAGTCGCCGCCGACTAGCCGGTCGGGCGCGTCGAACACTCCCGGGCCGGGGGACGCTATTTTGTCGGCGCCCCGGCCGGACGCCATTCGCAGACGAGGAGGGCGTAGTGTTCGTGGATCAGCCGGCGGTCGGCTTCGTGGAATCGCTCGATCAAGTCCTGTTGTTCCGGGGGGCTGAGGGTTTCCATCGCGGCGGGGAAGAACTGCTCCTCCTCCTTGCGGAAGTGCGCGGGGCACAGGGCGATCAGCCCCCGCAGGCCCGCGACGACCTTCCGCCAGGCGTCGGGGTCGCCCTGGCGGTTGTCCTGCCTGCCGGCCGCCAGTTCGCCCACGTGGGCGCGGAGACGGGCGTGTTCCTCGGTCAACTCGTCCATGACCCGCCGCATCGGGCCGGGCAGGGGCTTCTTGGCCGCCAGATGGAAGAGGATGCTCTCTTCCTTGGCATGGTGGCAGCGGTCGGCGTAGTTCCGCAGGAAGTCCAACGCCGCGTCCACGAACGCCGCGTTCACCGATTGCAGGAGCTCCATCCGTTCCGACTGCCCCCGCATCTGGCCGATCATCTTCAGGATCAGGCGATGCTCCGCCATCAATAGTTCCACGGGTTGCATGGCTGGGCTCCTTTCCTTCCGACGTGCTGACCTTCTCCTGTATTATAGTCATGCCCTGCCCTCTCCAGTCCGGGCCGGCGGTCGGGTATAATGACGCGTTTGAAGGAAAGGTGACGCGATGCGATTCACGAAGATGCACGGCTGCGGCAACGACTACGTATACGTGGATTGTTTCCAGGAGACCGTCCCGGCCCCGGCGGCGCTGGCGCCGATCATCAGTGACCGCCACCGCGGCGTGGGGTCGGACGGTTTGATTCTCATCGGTCCGGCCGAGGGCGCGGACGTCGAGATGCGGATGTTCAACGCCGACGGCAGCGAGTCGGCGATGTGCGGCAACGGCATCCGCTGCGTGGCCAAGTACGCGTGGGACCACGGCCTGGCCAGGGCCAATCCCATGCGGGTTCGCACCGGGGCGGGGGTCAAGACGATCCAGTTGGCGATCGAGAACGCCCTTGTCGTCGCGGCGACCGTGGACATGGGCGAGCCGATCCTCGAGCCGGGGAAGATCCCCGTGAACGCTCCCGGGCCCAAGGCCGTCAATGTCCCGCTCACCGTCGAGGGCCAAACGTTGGCGATGACCTGCGTGTCGATGGGCAACCCGCACGCGGTGATGTACGTGGACGACGTGTCGGCCGTGCCGCTGGAAACCCTCGGGCCCAAGGTCGAGCTCCACGCGGCGTTCCCGCAGCGGGTGAACGCGCACTGGGTGCAAGTGCACTCGCCCCGAGAGGTTACGATGCGTACCTGGGAGCGCGGCAGCGGCGTCACGCAGGCGTGCGGCACGGGGGCTTCCGCCGTCTGCGTCGCCGGCGTGCTCACCGGGCGGACGGGGCGGAAGATCCTCGCCCACCTGCCCGGGGGCGACCTGGAACTGGAGTGGCGGCAGGCCGACGGGCGGGTGTATATGACCGGCCCGGCGACGGAAGTCTTCCAGGGCGAATGGCCCGCGTGAGCGAATCGGCGCGATAGTAGAGTTGAAACTCCCGGCCGGGCCGGGGTATACTGTGGATAAACCCGTGCGCCCGCGAGGGGCTTGGCACGAGGGTCGGCGACGATTGTTTGGAAAGGAAGGACGATGTCCCAAGAGTTTCCCCGTACGAAGATCGAGAATCTGAGCGTCTCCCGTCTGCTGATCGGCAGTAACTGGTTCCTGGGGTGGTCTCACACGACCGCCGCGGCGGACAAGTACATTCAGACCCGCGTGACGGACCAGGACGCCGCGGACATCGTCGAGGCGTTCCTTCGTTTCGGCGTGGACACGATCGTCGGCTTCGCCCACAACGAGAAGCTGATGAAGGCCGTCAAGACCGCCCAGGACCGCGTCGGTCGCAAGGTCATCATCGTCTCGACGCCGCACTTCGATCTGTCCGGCACGCCGGCGGCGGAGGCGACGAACCTGAAGATGCTGGACGAAGAGGCCGCCCTGGGCGCCGCCGTCTGCATGCCCCACCAGGGCACGACCGACACGATGTGCAACCGCCTGACGCGGAATATCCCCGGCATGGACAAGATCTGCAAGGCCATCCGCGAACGCGGCATGATCCCCGGGCTCTCGACGCACATGCCCGAGGTGCCCATCTACGCCGACGAGAGCAACCTGGACGTCGCGACGTACATCCAGATCTACAACCCCGTCGGCTTCCTGATGCAGATCGAGGTCGAGTGGGTCCAGCGCGTCATGCAGACGCTCAAGAAGCCCGTCATGACGATCAAGCCGATGGCCGCCGGTCGCGTCACGCCCCTCGTCGGGCTGGCGTTCGTGTGGAGCACCATCCGCGAGATCGACATGGTCACCGTCGGCTGCATGTCCGCCGACGAAGCCAAGGAATGCGTGGAGATCTCCCTGTCCCTCCTGAGCCGCCAGGCCCAGACGTTCCAGCTCCAGCGGACCCGCAGCAAGAAGAGCATCGACGGCAAGTAAGTTTTTCCCCGTCGGCATCGCGAAAACCCCCGCGGCCCGGGCCGATCCTACGGTTCGGGCCGCTTCGTTGCGACCCGACGAGAGAGAGTCCACGGATTACACCGATTACACGGATGGCAGGGAGAAGAAGAAACAGAAGACCAAGAGAAACAGAGGGCCGGAAGAAACAGAAAAGGCCTTCCCGGTCTGGGATTCCCGCCTTAGCTTCTTCCCCTTTTTGAAATCCGTGCAATCCGTGTAATCCGTGGACTCTCACTCCCCCGGACAGACGGCTTCCCTACGGCCGGCCGATGTCCCAGGTCGAGTCGTCTTCCTCTTCTTCGGGGGGCGGCTCGGCCTTCCACTTTTCGGACTCGTTCATGTCCTCGATCTCGCGTTCGACCACTTTGAACATCTTCTCCTGGAGGGGGGCGAACCGCTGGTAGTACGCCAGCATCGCCTGATACCCGGCCACCAACTGATTGGTCTTGAGCAGTTGCCACTTGGCCAGGCACTCGGGCTCTTTCACCGTCGAGAACGGGTCGCACGAAAACGAAATCTCGCCGTTCTCGTTCCGCAGGAAGAACTCGCACTCGCTGCATTGCCTCATGGTTGGCTCTCCACCGGCGCGGGCCGGGCTTCAATGCCCATATCTTATCATACGCCCCACGATCTCCTGGCACTAAACTTCTTTCCCCCCCGGGGATTTCTCTCGTCCCACCCGCCCCGGGGGGCCTATAATCTCCCTGTCCAAGGGGGCCAGAAAGCGAACGGCCGTATGATAGTCAACGTGTTATGCATCGGGGACATAGTGGGTCGCGCCGGGCGAAAGACCCTCGGCGACAAACTCCCCGACCTCATCCGCCAGCGCGACATCGACTTCGTCGTCGCCAACGCCGAGAACATCGCCGGCGGCAGCGGCATGACCGCCGCCATCTACGAAAAACTCCTTCGCTACGGCGTCGACGTGGTCACCATGGGCGACCACGTCTACCGCAAGAAGGACGTCGTGCCCCTTCTGGAAACCTCCGACCACATCATCCGCCCGGCGAACATCTCCTCGCAGGCAATCGGGCGCCAGTGGACCGTCCTGCCCACCAAGAGCAAACGCTTCCGCGCGGGCGTGACCTGCCTGCTGGGCCAATTGTACATGGGCAGCAACGACTCGCCCTGGGCGGCCATTGAACGCGTCTTCGCCGAGATGGACCCGGAGGTCAAAATCCGCATCGTGGACATGCACGCCGAGGCCACCAGCGAGAAGATCGGCATGGGATGGTATTTGAACGGGCGGGCGAGCATCGTGTTCGGCACGCACACCCACGTGGCCACCGCCGACGCCCGCGTCCTCGATCAGGGCACCGCGTACATCACCGACCTGGGGATGACGGGCCCGTACGACGGCATCCTCGGCCGCCGGAAGGACCGCGTCCTCTCGTTCCTGACGACCTCCATGCCCACGACCTTCGAGGTCTGCACGGGCGACCCCCGCCTCTGCGGCGTGCTGGTGGGCATCGACGGCGAGAGCGGGCGAGCCCTCAGCATCGAGCGGATCGAAATCGCCGGCCGACCCGTCGACAACGGCCCCTACGACGCCGACGACGGCATGCCCCAGTCCTTCACCAAACGGCGCCGCGAGTAACTCCCCGGGGGGGAAGCAGGAACTGGGAACTGGGAATCTGTTGGACTGCTCGCTTCAGCGAGGCAGTTCCCAGTTTCCTCTTCCGTCCCTTGTCGCCCCAAGTACCCCCCAAACCTCATCCGCTGGTCTTCCCAACCGGTTATCCATTGTCACCTCGCACTTGTCGTTTTCGCCCACCCGCCTGACCCCTCCGTTTCGGGTACTTGGCGGGTACTTCCCGGGTACTTCAGGGGTACTTGACGGGTACTGAATGGGTACTCAAGGGGTACTTCCCAGGCACCTCCCGATTGCCCGGCCCCTGGCCGGGGGTAGCCCGTAGCCGGTCGGCGGTAGCCAGGCACGGATACGAGGGCCGTCTCTGATCCTGAGTCCATTCTCGCGAGTTCCTGTCGCCTCCTCCTCGATACATCGGGATCGGGGCATCCCACCGGCTACCGGCTACTGGCCACGGGCTACCGGCCCCTGCCGACGGCCGAAAAGGAGCAGACACCTCCTCTTAATACATGGTAAATCCACAACGTTTTCAGCCCCTCGCCGCGTCCGCGTCGTCACAAGTGCCTGCGCCGTAACGGTGCGATTTTTCTTTGGAATTATTTCGCAGTGCGCTGGTAGTGGTCTTCGGCAAAGCACCCCCAATCGATAGTGTCACGGGCGCCGTGTTCCTGCCGCCTGCCCAGCGACGTGGTTTATGCGCCTCCGCGGCCGCGTCGAAGCGCCTCCGGTGATCGAGGCGAAGAGACGGGGATTCAGGGATTATAGGATTGGGGGATTGAAACGGCGGACACCAAAAGAGGCAAGAGAGCGGACATGGGCGGGAAGGCCCAGGCCACGTCCTGGTAGGGCAGAGGACGAGGCCGTTCTGCCGGAAGCATCAAAGCGACAAACTCCGGGGTCTGGGGCGGAGCCCCAGCATGGCTCGCTTGTTTCACGGCGTTCTCGGGATGAACTCTTGAAACTGCGGACGAGCCAGTGACGGCGTGTATTGACGCGGCCGGGCCGGCCGTATATACTGTGTATATACGAAGGACGGAGACGGCCATGGTCAAGAAACTCACGAAACACGGCAACAGCTACGCCCTGGTGATCGACAAACCGGTGATGGAGTTGCTGAAGATGACCCCGGATACTCCCGTGGAGATCACCACGGACGGACACGTCCTTGTCGTTTCGCCGGTGCGGGAGGCCGGGCGGAAGGCGAAATTGGCCGCCGCGATCGAGAACGCCAACAGGAAGTTCGGGCGGGCGCTGGAGAACCTGGCGAAGTAGCGATGGAAATCGACTTTCTGAACGTGGACGACGTGCTGACGATCCACCGTGACCAGATCGAACGATACACTGGCCGCCGCGCAGGGGAGAACGGACAAGGCACAAATTGCCGGCTTTTTCCGCCGGATCGCCGTCGCTGCCGACGGCAGAGGAGAATAGGACGGGCCTCACGGCCGCGGGTTGCAGCCCCGCTATTCCTTCGTCTTGTTCAGGGGACCCGTTCTCGTCGCCGGCGAGGTCGCCGGCGGCTTCCACTTCACCTTGCCCGCCGGGCGGTCGCCGTGGAGGAAGAAGACGATGTCGGGCGAGTCTTTGTCCACGCCGCCGTCGGCGTCGAGGGTGAAGGCCCCGCCCTCGTCCAGCCCGTTCTTGCCGACGCTGTAGAGCAGCGGCTGTTTGGGGCCGGCCTTGTAGCGGATGGGCTCGCCCTTGTCGCTGAAGGGGTCGGCGGGGACGGCCTTGAGGTATCCGCCGGCGACCAGGTCGGCTAGGCCAGATGCCGGTCTGCCCTTCTCGACCTCGTACAGCCGCATCGCAAGGGCCGTCGCGGCCATGCGCAAGTTGGCGACTTGCGCGAAATGCGCCTCGTGGGTGTTTGCGATAATGGGGCAGACCATGAAGGTCACGGGGCGGTAGAGGGGTTGGAACCAGGGATCATAGCCGCGCGTGTATTTCTCGAACTCCTCGTAGGTGTCCGGGCCTTCGTTCAACCGGTTGGCGGCGTCGGGCCAGGTGGGTGCCTTGGCGGCTTCGACGAGGGCCGTCAAGAGGTGCATGCTCCAGAGTTCATCCCAGTTGAGGGCCGGCGCGAAAAGCCACGGCGAGGGGCGTTTCCCGGCATAGGATGAGTCGTTCCCATTTCGCACCCGACGGAAGTCGTCTCGTGCGCTGCACCGTTCGGCCAGGAAGGCACGAATGAACCCCTGTCGGAACGGCTCGACGTCCAGAAGTTCAAGCGATAGCGATCGGACTTGCTCGCGGGAGGCGCCGGGGGCCGACCCGATCCGGAGATCGGGCAGGACCTGCTCGATGCCGGTGGCCGCCGCCCGGTAGCAACCTGCGGCAACCAGGGCTCCCATGAGGTTGTGAATCCCGTCCACGGTCCGTGAGAAGGCCAGCGCCTCGTGCAGGCGTGCGAGGGCCTCGGCGTCGTCGCCGGCCTCATGGGTCGCGATGCCAGCCAGGACAATCCCGCGATCCAGCGCGATCACATCCGAAAGACTGAACGGGTATCGGGATTTCGCCCCATCGGAATAATCGAACCCCCAGTCCACCCCGGGCCGGGTGCTGGCCTGGCGAACGGAGACGAGGGCCTCCGCCAACATCCTCAGCCCGGCCGTGACGTCGGCGGCGTGTTCCCGGCGGAAGGTGGGGTTGCCGCAAAGATCGTTCAGCATGTCCTCGAATCGCTCGACGTCGGCTCTTCGGAACGGCCCCCCCGGGCTCTTGAGCTTCCTGCACGCCTCCAGATACAGCGGCACGGCGTTCTGGTCGGCGGGCACCGGCGGTTCAGCCAGGTCCTTCCAGTCCAGGGGCTCGCCGCGGGAGCGGATTTCGGCGACGAGTTCGTCCAGGCGCTTCTGGCCGGCGTAGCCCCAGCCGAACCACGCACTGACGGCCAGGCACACGAGCGTGCCCAGGATCGTCAGCAGCCAGCCCCACCATCGCATGCGCCGCCGGCGCGGGATTTGTTCCGCGGCTTTGGCCGTCTCGTCCGTTGTCGGTGCGTTGTCGTCAGCCATGTGTTCCCCTTTGCCTTCGGGAGTCTCTTGGCGACCAGATTACGCCGCCGGTGCGGCCATGTCCAGGCCGGCGGCATGTGGGGATGAAGACCCGGCGTTATAACCCCGAAGGGGTCCGCCTGCGGCGGACCCCTTCGGGCCTGAAGAAACAGGAGAGAGGCCTGCGACATGGCAACCTGGCCAGCGTGGTTTAGGACCTGGCGGCGGAGCCGAACAGGCCGCCCTCAGGGCCTTGGTTTGGTCGCCGAGGTCGCTGGGCGCTTGGGCTCCCGCCAGATCACCTTGCCCGCCGGGCGGTCGCCGTGGAGGAAGAAGACAACGTCGGGCGAGTCTCTGCTCACCCGGCCGTCGGCGTCGAGGGTGAAGGCCCCGTCCTCGTCCAGCCCGTTCTTGCCGACGCTGTAGAGCAGTGGCTGTTTGGGGTCGGCCTTGAGGCAGATGGGCTCGCCCTTGTTGCTGAAGGGGTCGGCGGGGACGGCCTTGAGGTATCCGCCGGCGACCAGGTCAGCCAGGGCGGCCACGGGCTTGCCTTTTTCCAACTCGTACAGTCGCATCGCCAGGCCCGTCGCGGCCAGGCGGCGGCGAGCCAGGTGTTCGTAATGCACGTCCACGTCGATGGCGGGGAATAGTATGAATGCAACGCGGTACGCCAGTGAACCTTCCCCTTCTTGGGCGAGTCGGCGGAGGGCCTGGTAGCTGTCGGGCCCGTCGTCCATCTTCCGCAAGGCCGCCGGGTACGTGGTTTCCTTCGCCCCCTCCAGCAGCGAGGTCGTGGCCTTGACGCAGTGGAGTTCCCCCCATGCCAGCAAGGGGCCGGTCACCCACGTGGGAATGCCGTACTGCCGGAAGGGCTCCTGCCCCCACAGAACCGTTTCGCCCCTGCGCATCCGCTCAAAGATGTCGTACTGGCTGGACCGCTCAATCATCAGCGCCTGCCTCCAGGCCTGACGGGCAGGGGCCTCGTCCAGCAGATCGGCGATCACGGCGCGGGCTTGCCGGGCCGAGGCTGGCTCCAAGGGGGCCGCCGGCGGGCGGGAAACCATCTGCTCCAAGGCTTCCATGGCCTGGCGGCCAATGTGCATCGAAACGAGATTGCAGATAACCCCAGGCCCCCGCCCCATGCAGCGGGCCAGCCTCAGCACGTGGCCCACTGTCGTCAGGGCCTCCGCCTCCCGCCCGGCCTCATGGGCCTCCACCGCCCAGAGCGCGGACACGTTTGCCAGCCTCAAGATGCCCGAGAGGCGAGGCAGCTTCCAGTTCGCCGCCGAGTCGCGGAAGTCAGTTCCGAAATCCGCCGACGGACGCGCTGCCGCCTGGGGCAGCAGAGCCAGCGAATCCCGGGCGATCTCCAGCAGTTGGGCCACCTCCGCCCTGTGCTCGCGGCGGAACGTCGGGTCACCAACGACGTTCTCCAGCAGTTCCATCAACCGCTCGACATCGGCCGCCGAATACCTTCCCTTCGGGCCGGACAGCTCCTCGCCGGCCCGCACGTACAGCGATACGGCGTTCTGGTCGTCAGGGACGGGCGGGCCGGCCAGATCCTTCCAGTCCAGCGGCTCGCCGCGGGAGCGGATTTCGGCGGCGAGTTCGTCCAACCGTCTTTGTCCGACGGCCCCCCAGCCGAACCATGCACTGACGGCCATGCACAGGAGCGTGCCCAGGATCGTCAGCAACCAGCCCCACCATCGCATGCGTCGCCGGCGCGGGAGTGTTTCCACGGCATCCGCCGTTTGGGCCGTTGCCTGTGAGTTGTCGTCTTTCACGCGGGGCCCCTTGGCATTCGAGAGTCTCTTGACGACCAGATTACACAGCCG
>JAPLNA010000124.1:2532-22360 GCA_026693065.1 Planctomycetota bacterium | reverse complement strand
GCCAGACCTGATGGAACGTATCGGCCTCCGGGGTGTCGCAGCCGCCGCAGGCGGCGAGAACCGCGGCCAGCACGGCCCCGCCCGCCCAGAATCCGCCGCGCGTCGTTGTCATCCTAGAACTTCCTCTTGAGGGTGAACATGACGCTGGTGTTGGTCCCGCTGGTCACTTCCTGCGTCATGGTATCATAGCGCGCCTCGATGGAGAAATCCACCTTGCCGTACTGCCAGACCAGCCCGGCGGTGTTGCGGAACATCGTGCGGTTCTCCTGGCCCTGGCTTTTCATGGCCTCGCTGGAAAACCGCAGGATCGTGTAGTTATTCAGCCTCGCGTTCATGCCGAAACCCGCCCCGACTGTGTCCATGTGGTCTGAAGGTGAGCGGGTTGGTCCAGACATCGCCCGCCTGCTCCCAAAAAACGGTGCACCAATACAGCAACCCAGTAATGTGATAGCGCCAATTCATCCAGGCTTGGATGCGGTTCTCGTGCTCCACCGCGACCTGGAAGTCCTTGTAGTTCCACTCCACCCCGTACAGCGCGCCGTCCTGCGGATTGATGCTGCCCGGATCGTCCCCGGAGACCAGCCGTTCGTCCAGGTCCTGGAAGTTCGCATAGAACGACAGCGGCACCTTGTCCAGCGTGAGACGGTTGTTCCAGACCACCCCCTTGCGACCGATGACGGCGTCTTTGGCCGACTGGACGGTGTAGGTCAGCAGGATGGTCTCCCCGGCCGGGATCGGATCCACCGAGAAGGGCATCTTGCGGATTTCCGTGAACGCCCCGATCGTGCGAAGCTCGTACTGCACGTTCTCGGCGTAGGGCAACTGCGTCACCGAACTGATCACCAGAATGGGTCCCGTCACGTTGGGCCTGGTCAGCCGAATCCAGGAGAAATCCTCCGGCAGCACGAGAGGCTGACGCTGGATCAGCAGCTGCCCCGTGCTGGATTGCTGGTGTTCTCTCTCGGCGCTCAGGTCCAGCGAGGAGTTGTATATCCCGATGGGCGTCTTTTTCTGATACACGGCCTCCATCGAGCCACGCAGGGACTTGTCGGACGTCGTGTCGGTGGTTTCGTCGCGGTCGTTGAGGCGGAAGGTCAGGTCGAGGCTGTCGTAGATCTTCTTGGTGAACCCGGCCTCGGCCATCTTGGTCACGTCGGTCTCTTCGGAGGTCTTGTTGTTCTCGTAGCTGGCGGTATAGAAACTCGTGAGGGTGTCGCTGTGGACGAGCTGGAGGTTTTCCTCTCCGCTGAAGACTCTGTTCATGAACGCACCGGTCTCGTCGAGGGCGCGGTAGTGCCCGACGAGGGAGTGTTTGTCCGGACCCGAACCGAACCGCCAGTTGTGGTTCAGGTTGGCCTCGTCGGCCTTGTCGGGCAGGTTCTGCGTGGTCGTCGGGCCTCCCGTGGTGGGGCTGTAAATGGCGGTCTCGGCCTTGTCCCGTCGATCGAAGGTCAACTCCGTCAGCCAGTTCTCCTTCCGCCGGTCGGCGACCGTGGCGCGGTAGTGCTTGGTGTCGGTGGTGACGTCGCGCAGGTCGCTGGTCTCGTGCGTCGAGGTGGTCTCGGCCAGGAAGCTGGTGGGGAAGCCGCCCTTGGTGTACACCGTGGCCCCGCGGCGGTCTTCGTCGAACAGGACCGACTGGGCAAAGTCGCGGTCGCGCAGGGTTTCGTTGTGCGAGGCGAACACCTGCCCCGAGACAGGCTTCTCCTTCAGAAACAGCGTCGAGAAGTTGTAGTTGAGCAGCTTGCCCTGGGTCTTCATGGACTCATTGTTGATATCCAGGGTCTCCTGCGTCCGCCCGGGCGAGAAGCTCAACTGCCAATCGGCCATGTTGGGGTGGTAGAAGTAGCCTCGGGTACTGCACTCGATGCCTTCCTCGAAGTAGGTCTGTTTCTCGCGGGTCACCGTGCCCTGCGAGGTCTGCTTGTTGTCCTGCAGGGTGCCGTGGATAAAGAAACTGCCCTCGAAGGAGGAGATCGCCACCGGCTTGATGGGGTATTCCATGGCTTCGCGTCCGGCTGCCGTGCCGGCCGCGACCATCGTCAGGAACAGGCGAGCTTCAGCGGCGCGGTGCGGAGCAGGTGCTCACGCGAGGAACTGTGCCCGTTGTGGCAGAAGACGCAGTCCCCCCGGGCGATCTGCGGGTGTTTGTCGGGCAGGAGTTTCGCCAGGTCGTGACAGCCGGCGCCGAGGCAGTTCTTCTCCGCCCGCGGCTTCATCAGCGAGGGCCGTTGCGACTTGTGGGCGGTGTGGCACGACGTACATCGCCCCTTCACGACGGCCTCGTGCAGCTTCTGCCCCGGGACGCCCTGCTGGATCTTCGGGTGGCAGGAAATGCAGACCCTGTCGACGTCGGCGACGGGCTGGTTGGACCGCTCGGCGGTGTGGCACTTGGCGCAGGCGTCCTTGGTCCACGCGCTGTGCTTGGAGGGCAGGACGACCGCCCGGTTGCTCCGCCGCCCGTAGGCCACCGAGTCCAACAGAAGCCGCCGGTTGCCCGCGAAGTGCGGATCGTGGCAGGTGGTGCAGGACTGCGTGTCCGCCGTCGCATGGTAGGGGCGCGCCAGCGTCCGCCCGGCGTCGTGGCAGCCAAAGCACAGGTCGGGCATCGGCGCCGTCAGCAATCCGGCGTATCGCGACGTGTGCGAAACGTGACACAGCGCGCACTGCCCCAGCGCCACCGGCCCGTGCGTCCAGTCGTCCCACTGCTGATCGTAGTGACGCGCGTGGCACTTGCGGCAGACCTCGGAGGTCGGTTTGCCGAACGACTGGCTGGGATCATGGCAGCCCTTGCACTGCCGGGGGTCTCTGTAAGGCGGGTGATAGACGAGGGGCGCCTCGGCGAGGGCGCCCGCCGCCGGGCCGCTCGTCGGACGTGTGCTCGCGACGAGGTCTTCCACGTGGTCGCGCCCGATCCCGCGGCGAGGCCCGCCCCGCGGGCGAGGCGCTTCGCCGGGCCTGGGAACCCCGTCGAAGAAGAACGACAGCACGCGATAGCGAGTGTCCGGATCGCTGCATCCGGCCAGCCCCGTCCCCGCCAGGGCCAGCAACCCCGCCAGCACGGCCGCGCTCAGCGCGTAACAGAGCCAGGCACTTCTTGCCCGCCGAACCGGCAATTCCTGGCCAGACATCTAGCGCTCCGTCAACTACTCGCCTCAGCAGAGGTTCCTCTCTCGGAGCAAACCTCGTGCCCTGGCAATCGAACATCCGTGCCCGATCTTCAATATTGGATCGGCCTCGGGTGGGCCGGGTCTTGACTCCAATTGTCTTCCTCCCACTGGGAAGAGACAAGGCAGAGGGGGGAATGCATCGCGAACGGCATGTTGTTTGCTATAATGACTCCTGTGCGAACTCGCCGGGCGGCGCGGCGCCCGGCTCAAGGAGCGATCACGATGAAACGTCGAACGATGTCGAAGGGCCTGGGGTTGTTGGTTTTGCTGGCTGCCGCCGGATGCGACCCGGCCGGTCAGCCCAAGTCCAACCGGGTGATCTTTTACCCCGCCCCGCCCGATCTGCCTCGCCTCCAGTTCCTGACCAGTTTCGACAACGTCTCGAGCTGGGCGCAACCGCAGTCCAACTTTGCCGAGTTCGTGGTCGGATCGTCCAAGAAAAACGCCAGGCAGGGCGAGATTCACAGCCCCTACGGCATCGCCGCGTATGGCGGGAAGCTCTACATCTGCGACCTGGGGCCCCAGATCGTTCACGTCATCGACGTGATCAACAAGAAGTATGCCCCGCTGGGCGCCCCCGGGCAACTGGAGATGCCCGTCAACATCACCATCGCCCCGGACGGCACAAAGTACGTCTGCGACACGGGTAAGAAGAAAGTGGCCGTCTACGACGCCAACGATCAGTTCGTGCGATATCTGGGCGACCCCAAGACGTGCGTTCCCATCGCGTTAGCTCTCTACAAGGACGAGTTGATCGTCATCGACGCCTTCGAATGCCAGATCGAGATCTGGGACAAGGAGGGCAAGGTTCTGAAGACCTTCGCCGGCAAGGGCGAGGAGCCGGGCAAACTCCAAGGCCCGACCAACGTCGCCGTCGCCGCCGACGGACGCATCTTCGTCTCCGACACCATGGGCAGCAATGTCTTCGTCTTCAACCACGAAGGCAGGATCATGGGCACCATCGGCGCCCCCGGCGACACGCCCGGGTGCTTCGCCCGCCCCAAGGGCCTCCTGATCGACCCCAACGGCATTCTCTACACCGCCGAGGCCCAGTGGGAAAAGATCCAGATCTTCACGCTGGACGGTCAGTTGCTGCTGTTCTTCGGCGAGGGGGGCCCCCTCCCCGACTGCCTGGGCATGCCCCGCGGCCTGGCCATCGACACCAGCACCATCCCCGCCTTCGCCCAGTACATCGACAAGGACTTCCAGCCCGAGTACCTGCTCTTCGTAGCCAACCAGTACGGCAAGGGAAAGCGGATCGGCGTGTACGCCTTCGGCAAGAGCCGCACGGCCGATTACAGCAAGGCGCTCGCTCGCCCGACGACAAGCCGGCCGGCGACCGCCCCGGCCCCCGCGCCCGCCCCGCTCCCGGAGCCCACAAGGACGAAGTAACGGCTATCGCCCTTTTCCCGTCCCCCCCCCGGAGTTCCCTCCGGGGCATGGTTCAAGTCAGGGTTACACTCCGGGCTGCGATCGAATGTTTGTAGTGTGCCCGTAAGGGCATTTCCGGAAACGCCTTACGGCGTCACTACAAACACACTGTCGTGCCTCCGACGGCACCGAGTGTAACCTTGATCTGAACCCCGCCGGGGCGCAGTCAAGTAGAGAACGGGCGACCCACCCCTCGGCAGGTCGCCCGTTCTCACATCTTGCTCCCGTCGGTTTTCGCCGCCAGGTTACTTGTTGTGGCAGATCCGGCACAGGTCGCCGTCGGTGGCCGGCACGGCGGCCGGGTCCCAGGCGATCTTCAGCATGTCGGCGCCGATGCCCTGCTCGTGCACGTTGTGGCAACTGGTGCACTGCATCTTGCCCTTGCTGTCCAGCATGTCGGTGGCAATCGTGCCGCCCAGCCCGGAGGTGTCCGAGGGGGCCTTCAGGCCGGGGTTCTTGCCCGACAGCGTGCTGTCATACGTGAAGGAAACCGGGTGGCTTCGCGTCAGGCTGTTGGTCGTGCCGGGGGCGGCGGCGTTCGTGAACACCCGGGCGGCGGTGGAAACGTTGGCCTTGCCGGTGAAGGGGTTGGCGCTGCCGTCGTGGCAGCCCAGGCACATCTTGGAGGCCCCGTCGGGCTGGCCGATGTCGGTGCCCAGGGCGTCGAACTTCGCGCTGCTGTACAGGTTGTACGTGTACTTCAGCCCGTCGACGTTGTAGATCGGGCTCCAGAGCGGAACGCCGAAGGCGCCCGCGATGTCGTTGCCGCTGGCGTCTCGCCCGGCCGCGTGGGGGACGTGGCAACGGGCGCAGCGATACACGCCGTTGCGGTTGCTGTGGGCGGCCTGCGCCGAGGCGGCGAACATGCCGACCAGGCCCACCGCGATCATCAGGACAGATATACGTTTCATGGGATGGTGCTCCTTTATGGCACTATGTCTCATTGAGGTTCCTGAACGGTTGGCCTGTTACTTCTGATGGCAGACGCGGCAGAGGCTGCCGTCGTTGCCGGAGACCGGGTCGTAGCTGTACGTCCACCGCAGGTGGTAGTCGCCGTTGCCCGACATGTGCACGTCATGGCAGCTGGTGCACTGGAGCTTCTGGTTGCCGTCCAGCAGGTCCTGGGTGATCGTCCGGGTGGAGCCGGGAACCATCGAAAGGGCCACGTCGGGGTTCCGCAGCGAACCGTCGGTAACCTTGCCCGACAGGGTGGCGTCGTACACGAAGGACACCGGGTGGGTGCGGTTCAGGTCTTCGGGCTTGATGACGTCCTTCTGGTTGCTCATGGTGTAGGCGCCGTCGTGGCAGCCCAGGCAGATGCGGCTGGCCCCGTCAGGCTGGGGGGCGGCCCCGCCGGTCAGGGCGGCGAACTTCGGGCTGGTGTACGTGTTGAACGTCGGCAGTGCGGCGGAGAAACTCTCCGGGTTCCACAGCGGCATGGACAACGCCGCCGGGTCGCCGGCATTGTGAGGCACGTGGCACTGGTGGCAACTGTTCGAGTGCGCCAACGCCATCGCCGATTCGGCATACACGCCGAACAGGCCGATGGCTATTACGAGAATCGCTGTCTTTTTCATCGCTCGTGCTCCTTTGGCACTTCCTGCTAAAGGGGTTGATCTTCTTGGCCGATGTCTGGATAGTTCTTCAGTCCAGCCCCGGCCGATCCGGGGATAAAGGTTACTGTCAGTTACAACGTGCAGAAGCTACGTCGGTTGTGCTTCTCGCATTCATGCCTCCTTATTAGGTGCCACGAGGTCATACTCGCTTCTCCAGTACGGCAGACACGTACCTGAAGAGAACAATTGCAAGACCTGTACCACCGTCGGACTATGGCCGAAAGTGTGCGTTTTTGCCCAAGAAGAGGGCAAAATAACCCCAAAACGGGCCCCCGCAAGCCCCTTCGCCGCCGACGCGCCGTGGGTTATTCTCATCTCAGGGAATTCCCCTTCCCTACGACTCCCATCCTCTAGAATTCTTACTCGACTCAAAGGGTTTTGCCTCAGGCCGGATTATCGTTTTCGAGAACCGCTCGCCGATATTTTCCCAATGGGGAGAATGCCCGACGGCGAGTTTCCCCCTTACCGGCCAACCGGCCTGAAGTGTCGTCGAAGCGGCGATTTCTCATCGCTTTTTGTCTTCCCCATGAACTGTTTGCGGCACGGGGTTTGAAGTGCTAGAATGGACCGTAATCTGACGAATCGTCACGAGGACTCATTCAGAATGATCAGCTCGCACAAGAAGGCCATCGTCGCCGGGTTGATACTCGCCGCGGCCGGTGGTTATCTACTCTATGCCGGCGTCAAGGCGGGGAAGTTGTCCTACCTCACGGTGGAGGAATTCCTGGCCGACAAGAGCTTCCGGACCCAACGGGTGCGTCTCCGCGGGATGGTGTCGAAGGAAGAGCTTTCCCTTCGTGCCGGCAGCGCCACGGTCTCGTTCTGGCTTGTGGGCGAGAAGGGAGGTAAGCTCCGGGTGTCCTTCTCGGGGACGATCCCGGACACCTTCGCGGCCGACCGCGAGGTCGTCGTCGAGGGGACCCTCGGCAAGGACGACGTCTTTCTCGCGGGGCAACTGCTGACCAAGTGCGCCAGCAAGTATGAAGGCGACAAGGGCCCCGGCGGGAGGCGCCCCTGATGCCGGCCAACATCACCCCGGACCTGGTGGGCAACTGGAGTTTCGTGCTGGCCCTGCTGGCCTCGGCCGTCGCCCTCGCCGCCGCCATCGTCGCGGCGGTCATCGGCTCGCGCCGGTGGCTGGAGGCGGCCACGTGGGCGATGCACGCCCTGACGGCCGGGCTCACCGTGGCCCTCATGGCGCTGTTGGCGGGCTTTCTCGACAACGTCTTCCGCATCGAGTACGTGGCCCTGAACTCCACGGCGAATATGCCCTGGCCCTACAAGGTCGCCGCCCTCTGGGCCGGGCAGGAGGGCAGCGTCCTCCTCTGGGCCTGGATGCTCGCGGGGATGTCCTCGATCGCCCTGGCCCTCCGCGGGCGGGAGGCCCTCAAGAGCACCGCCGCCACAACGGCGATCCTGGCGGCCCTGTGCGTCCTTTTCTGCGGGCTGCTCCTCTGGGCGGCCAATCCCTTTCGGATCACCCTCGAAGCCGTCCGGGCCGACAGGCAGGGAATGAACCCCCTCCTCCAGGACCCGGCGATGATCCTCCACCCCCCGGCCCTGTTCCTGGGCTATGCCGGGTCGGCCATTCCCTTCGCCCTGATGTTCGGGGCCCTGCTGGCCGGGCGGAAGGACAAGGACTGGGTTCCCTCGGCCCGGCGATGGGCGGCGGCGGCGTGGCTGTTCCTGACGGTGGGAATTCTCCTGGGTGCCTACTGGGCCTACTACACCCTCGGCTGGGGCGGGTACTGGGCCTGGGACCCCGTCGAGAACGCCTCCCTCTTGCCCTGGTTCACCGCCACCGGCGTCATGCACAGCCTCGTCATGGTCCAGCGGCGCGGCACGCTGAAATTCTGGTCGGCCGCCATGACCACCCTCACGCCGGCGCTGTGTTTCTTTGCCTCGTTCCTGGCTCGCAGCAGCGGCATTCTGCAATCCGTCCACTCCTTCCCCACGAGCCCCATCGGCTGGACGTTCCTGGCCATGTTCGGCCTGACGGTGTTGTACTCCCTGGCCATGGTTTTCTGGCGATATCGCCTGCTCCAGGGCGAGCGCCCGCTGGAGAACTGGGTCAGCCTCCCGGGCGCCCTGACCCTGGCCAACGTCCTCCTGGTGGCGATGATGCTGGCCGTCGCCGTCGGAACGATGTACCCGTGGATCAGCGCGCCCTTCACCGAACGCGAGGGAGGGGTGGTCCTCAAGGGCGAGTTCTATAACACCGTCGTGCTCCCGATGGGCATGCTCCTGGTGGCCCTGATGGCGCTCGGGCCGATCCTTCGCGTCACCAAGGACCTGGCCGGCCTGGCCCGCCGATCGATCCTCCCGGCCGCCGCGGGCGTCGTGGTGACGGCAGCGGCGGCGCTCCTGGCCAGCCCATGGAACGGCGACGCCGACGCCGACTCGCTGCGGCTGCGAACCATCTGGACGCTCGTCTGCGTCTTCGTGGTCGCCTTCGGGGCCGTCACCCTCTTCGAAGACTTCCTCCGCACCCTCTCGCGAAGCCTCCGCGACGCGACCGTGGGCCTGGGCGAGGGCCTCGGGCGATTCGTCCGCGCCCACGCCTCGCGATACGCCGCCATGTCCGTGCACCTGGGCACGCTCCTGCTCGTGCTGGGCGTGCTGGGCTCGGGCCCGTTCAAAACCCATCTGTTCGATCCAACACCCGGCCACAAGAGACCGCCGATAACCCTCAGCGATGACCCCCGCAACCTGGGGCGATACACGCTGGCCCTTACCAGCCCGCCCCGGGATTTCGAAGGCCCCAACTACGCTGCCACCGAAGTCGAGTTCCTGCTGACCGGGCCCGGGGGCAGCACAGTAACCCTGACCCCGCAGAGCCGCCTGTTCGGCGAGCAACGCATGGGGCACCCGAGCTTCCGGTCTACCCTCCGAGACGACGTCCAGGTGATCCTGGAGGGCTGGGACGGCGAGGTGGTCTTCGCCCAGGCCATCGTCTTCCCGTTGATGATCTGGGTCTGGCTGGGCGGGTGCGTCATGGCGGCCGGCGCCTTGGCGTGCGTGGTGCTGATCCGCCGGAAATCCTCGCCTGATGAGAACGATGCCCCGGCCCCGCTCCCGCTCGTCCCGCCTGCGCCCCAGGGAGTTCAATGACTATGAAACGTGCGATCCTCTGGGCCGTTCTGGCTTCCTGCGGGCTCCTGGTTCACCGGGCGACCGGGCAGACACTGCCCCCGCCCGACGAAGAGTTCACCCGCCAATTGGCGGCCGACACCCCAGCCAGCATGCCCGCCACCGGGACCGGTTCGATCATCGTCCGCGCCAGCCAGGGCACCAAGGACGGGCCCAAGGTCGGCGGCGAGAGCGTCGGGGTCGATTTCGTCTGCCGGCACGGGGCGGTCGAGAAGCACATCGACGGCGTGCTGGACGAGGGCGGGCTGGCCGTCTTCCGGGGGCAGATCCCCGAGAAGGAATCGTTCCAACCCATCGTGTCCGTCGTACACGCGGGAATCCGCTACGAGGCCCGCGGCGAGTGGGTCCAGGCCGACTCCCCCGACTCCATCATTCGTATCAATCTATATGAGACCACCGCCGCTGAGCCCCCCTGGTCCATCATGTCGCGGCAGGTGGTGGTGTTCCCCGCGCCGGGCGGGCTGGGCTTCCTGGAGAGGCTCGTCGTCCACAACCCCACCGACCGCACGTGGACGGGCGTCCAGGTCAACCCCAACACCATCGCCACCGTCGTCCTGCCCCTGCCCCCCGGCGCCAGGAGCCCCGAGCTCCTGGACATGGGGCCCGACCCCGTGCCCGCCAACGCCGCCAATGGGCACGTATTCCTGGCCAATCCCCTGACCCCGCCCGTCGCCCGCATCAACCTGCGATACATCGTTCCCCTGGTGGACGGGAAAGCGAAGGTCGATCTGAAAGCCCCGGTCGACACCTCCAGCTCGGTACTTATGGTGAAGGAGGGCATCACGGTCGATGGCGAGACCCTCACGTTCACCCTCACCGCCACCGGGCTGGCCGACGAGGCCCAGGGAGTCGGCGCGGGCAAGTGGCTCACGATCGGCGGCCTGGGCCTGCTGGCCGTCCTCGTCGTCGTCGGTATTCTCGTCAAGGTCTACCGGCGACGCCGGCCGATACAGCGTGAGGATGCAGGGGCCCGTTCGTCATGACCGGCCCGGATAGGAGCACGCCCGTGAGCGTTGTCGCGGCCAGCTCGAACGTCGTGCCCGCCTCGCCCGGCCCGGCCGCCCCCTGCGCCGTCCAGGCCGACAAACTCGCCCTCCGACTCGACGACCGAACCATCCTCAAGAACGTCACGCTTCACCTGGCGCCCGGAACCACGCTGGCCCTCCTGGGCGCCAATGGGGCCGGCAAGAGCACGCTGCTGAAGGTGCTGGCCATGCTGCTGCACCCCACGGGGGGCACGCTGCGGCTGTTCGGCCAGCCGGCCGGTCCCCTGGCCGGCGCCCTGCGAGCACGCCTGGGCATCATCGCCCATCAGCCCATGCTCTACCGCGACCTGACCCTCACCGAGAACCTCCGGTTCTTCGGCAAACTGTACGGGCGCTCCGACACCGCCGCCCGGGCCGCCGAGCTTCTCGACCGCGTCGGCCTGAGCGACCGCGCGGGCGACCTGGTCAAGACCCTCAGCCGCGGAATGACCCAGCGAGTCGCCATCGCCCGCGCCCTCATGCACGACCCGGACCTCCTTCTGGCCGATGAACCCTTCGACGGGCTGGACGCCCCTTCCGTGCGTACCACGGAGAACCTTCTCCGCGGGCTGCGGGAGCAGGGCAAGACGCTGATCGTTTCCAACCACGACGTCCGTCAGAGCCTCGAACTGGCCGACGAGGTCGTCGTCCTTCGCCGCGGCGCGGTCGTGTTGCGAGCCCCCGCCGCCCAACTGACGGTCGAGTCCGTCCTGGCCGAGATGACCCGAGCATGATCCACGCACTTCGGACCATTCTGCTGCTGACGGGCAAGGACCTCCGGATCGAGGCCCGCAGCCGTCAGACGCTCGGGCTGGTGATCGTGCTGGGCGTGCTGATCATCGTCGTGCTCGGGCTGGGGCTGGGCGGGGAGACCTTCTCTCCGCCGCCCCCGGGCGATGCGCAAGTGGCCCCGGTCGCCTCCGCCCCGGCCAGCCAACCGGCCTCGGCCCCGGCCACTCAGGTCGCCTCCGCCCCGGCCAGCAGAGCCGCTTCCGCCCCGGCCGAGCTGGCCCCCACGCCGCAAGCCGGCACCGGTTTCGCCGCCACCGCCATCCTGTGGGTGGCGTACCTGTTCGGCGGGGTGCTGTGCTTCGAGAAGACGATGGCCATGGAACGCAACGACGGGGCGATGGCCGCCCTGCTGGCCGCCCCGATCGACCACGGCGTCCTCTTCGTCGCCAAACTTCTGAGCAACCTGGCCCTGATCTTCGTGCTCGTGCTGGTGATCACCCCGGTGGCGATCCTGCTGTTCAACTTCGATCTGTCCTTCGCCCCCTGGACATTCGCGGGCGTGACGGCCCTGAGCCTGATCGGCTTCGCCGCCGTGGGCACGCTCTTCGCCGCGGCCACCAGTTCCTCTCGCCTCGCCGGCGGGCTGCTCAGCGTCCTGATCTTCCCCATCTGCCTGCCCGTCGTCGTCACCAGCACGAAAATGCTCCTGTCGGTCTTCCGCGACCACCAGCCCCTCACGTCCGAGGGCGTGGGCGTCCTGGTCGCCTTCGACGCCGTCTATCTCGTCGTGAGCTGGCTGGCGTTCGAACGAGTCCTCGAGCCCTGAGACAAACCATGACCCGGACCCAAAGAACTGCCCTCGTCGTCGCCTACTGGACCTTCACGACGGCCCTGCTGGCCGTCTCGGTCGTGCTGGTCGCCGCCTACGTCAGCACGGAGAAGACCATGGGCTCCGTCCAGAAGATCTTCTACATCCACGTGCCTCTCCCTCCTGGCCTGTCTGGTGGCGTTCGTCGGCGGGATCGGCTTCCTCTGGCAGCGGCGATTGGCGTGGGACAACCTCTCCGCCGCCGGCGCCACAGTCGCCGCCTTCCTGTGCACCATTGCCCTGGCCACCGGAATGTACTGGGCCCGCCAGGCCTGGGGCCACTGGTGGGTATGGACCCCCCGGCTGACGCTCACCCTGATGCTCTGGCTGCTCTACGTGGCCTACCTGCTGGTCCGCTCCTCCATCGAATCCCGCCAACGACGGGCCGTCATCAGCGCCGTCTACGCCATCGCCGCCTTTGTCGACGTGCCCCTGGTCTACTTCTCCACCCGCCTGATCCCCGAATTCGAGCACCCCGTCTCCGTCTCGCTCGAACCCGACATGAAACTCACGCTGATCTTCTGGTTCGTCACCGTCACGCTGGCGACAGCCGGGCTGATCGCCGCCCTGCACGGACGCTCCCAGAGGCAACTGGCGAACGAACTGGCCCGCGCCCAGGACCGTGACGGCGACGGAGACGATGAGGCGATCTGAGGCAACCTACTGATGGGAAACAATCGACCATGGCTACTCTACTGACCTTCGTCAACTGGCTGCTCCCGCTGGCCTACCTGGCCGTCGCGGCTGACTATGCCGCCACCTTCATCCTGCGGACCCGCACGCACGTGCGGAATCCCGCCCTGGCCGGCGTGATCGTCCTGCACGCGGCGTTCCTGACGGCCTGGGGGCTCCACGCCGGCGTCCTCCCGCTGGGCGAGATCCACGAGATCCTCAGCCTGATCGCCCTCTCGTCGGCGATCCTCTACGCCGTCATCGAATTCACCAGCCGCGACCGCCGCGCGGGCGTGTTCATCCTGCTGCTGGTGTTCCTGATCCAGTACACCGCGTCGGTGCAACTGGCCGGTCCGATCGCCCGGGGGCGCGCCGCCGCCATCGACGAGTCCGGCGGGCTGCACGTCATCCCCGCGATCTTCGCCTACACCGCCATCGCCTTCGCCGCCGTCTGCAGCGTGCTGTACCTGGCCGGCCAACGCGCCCTCAAACGCCACAGCTTCGGCGTGCTCTTCGACCGCCTGCCCCCGCTGGACCTGCTGGGCACGATGAGCTGGCACGCCCTGCTGACCGGGTTCCTGCTGACCACCATCACCATGATCACCGGGGCCCTGCTCTTCCGCCACATGGGCGGACACGCCCGCGGCGGGGCCTTCGACGTCAAGGTCACCGCCAAGATCGTCACCGGCTCGATCGCGTGGGCGGCCTGCCTGACGGCGATTCTCGGCAAAACCCTGTTCCACTGGCCCCTCCGCCGCGTCTGCCAGTTCATCGTCGGAACGTTCGTCGTGATCCTGGCGCTGTTCGCCGCCAGTTGGATTCTCACCGCCGCGTGAAGGAGCCCCCGGCCCGCATGGACCTGTTCGTCATCGGCATCAGTCACCGCACCGCCCCGGTGGAAGTCCGGGAGAAAGTCGCCCTGCCCGGGCCTCTTTCGCGGCAACTGCTGCGCACCATGCACGCCGAAAAAACCTTCGAGGAAATCCTCGTCGCCGACACCTGCAACCGCACCGAATTCTACTTCGTCCCCCACAACGACGCCGACCCCCTGCCGTATATCCTCGACCACGTCGCCCGCGCCAAGGGCGCCCCCGCGGACGTCGAGCCCTCGCTCTTCTACCGCCACCGCGGGCCCGACGCCGTCAGGCACCTCTTCAGCGTCGCGGCCGGGCTGGACTCCCAGATCGTCGGCGAGAGCGAGATCCTCGGTCAGCTCAAGACGGGCTACCGCCTGGCCCTGGAGGAGCGGACGGCGAAGTTCCTGCTTAACAAACTGATGCACCGGGCGTTCCGCGTGGGCAAGCGGATCCGCACCGAGACGCAACTGGGGTTCGGCTCGACCAGCGTCGCCCAGGCCGCCGCGGAACTGGCCGGACAGGTCTTCGCCGAACTGGCGGGCAAAACCATCCTGCTCGTCGGCGCGGGCAAGACCGTCGAGGCCGCCGCCAAAACCCTCGTCCGACCGGGCGTCAAACAGGTCATCGTCGCCAACCGCACACTCTCCCGCGCCCAGGAGCTGGCGGCTGATCTGTCGCTGGGCCGAGGCCCGGCCCAGGAGGCCGACGAACCCATCACCTGCCCGGCCCTCCTCCGCCTGCTGGGCCTCATGAACGCCCCCGGCGGGTCCGCGCCGACCCCTGCTAGAATTCCCGCGCGGGCGGTGGAACTGGTCGACCTGCCCGCCGTCATCGGCGAGGCCGACATCGTCCTTTGCTCCACCGGCTCGCCCGACCTGGTGCTCACGCACGAGGCCCTGGCCGAGCCCATCCGCCGCCGCCAGGGCCTGCTGCTGATCGTCGACATCGCCGTGCCGCGGGACGTGGACCCGCGCCTGGGCAAGCTGCCCAACGTGTTCCTGCACAACATCAACGACCTGGACAAGGTCGTCGAGGGCACGCTCGCCCGGCGGCGGAGCGAGATCCCCAAGGCCCAGGCGATCCTCGACTACGAGGTCGCCAAGTTCTCCGCCTGGCGCGACAGCCTCGACGCCAACGCCACCATCCTTCAACTGCGGAGGCGGTTCGAGCTCGTCCAGGTCGAGCAACTGGAACGCTACGGGCGGAAGTTCGACCCCGCCGCCCGCGAGCAGCTCCAGGCCTTCACGCAGGCCCTGATCAACAAGGCCCTGCATCAGCCCATCACGTTCCTGCGGTCGCTGTCGCAGGAGGCCGATACAAGCGAGCAACTGCTGATGGTGGACGCCGTGCGGCGGATGTTCGACCTGGACTCGATCGAGACGCCCGGGGAGGATTCATGAGACGCCTGGTGATCGCAACCCGCGGATCGGAGTTGGCGTTGTGGCAGGCCCGCCACGTGCGGGAAGCCCTCCAGCGCGCCCACCCGGGCCTGGAGGTCGAACTGAAGATCGTCCACACCCAGGGCGACAAGGTCCTCGACGTGCCCCTCCAGGCCCTCGACAAGGGCATGTTCACGCGGGAGATTCAGGTCGCCCTGCTGGAGGAGTCGGCCGACCTGGCCGTGCACAGCCTCAAGGATCTTCCCACCGAGCCGGTCGAGGGGCTGGCCCTCGGGGCCGTCTGCACCCGCGAAGACCCCGCCGACGCCCTCATCACCAAAGGCCCCGTCACGCTGGAGGCCCTGCCCCACGGGGCGAAGGTGCTCTCGGGCTCGCCCCGGCGGATCGCCCAGGTGCTCCACCGCCGCCCGGACGTGCAGGTGCTGCCCCTGCGGGGCAACATCCAGACGCGGCTGCGGAAGTTCGACGAATCCGACGCCGCCGCGATGCTGCTGGCCCGCGCGGGGCTGGTTCGTTTGGGGCTCGCCGGGCGAATCTCCGCCCGGCTCGACCCGGGGGACTTCGTTCCGGCCTGTGCGCAGGGCGCGCTGGGGGTCGAGATCCGCCTGGCCGACTCCGAAGTCGCCGCCCTGCTGGGCCCCCTCAACGACGTTCCCGTCCGCCTGGCCGTCACCGCCGAGCGGGCGTTCCTGAAGGCCCTGGGCGGCGGGTGCAAGATCCCCGCCGGGGCGTTTGCACGCTTCGAACGGACGACGCTGACGATCGTCGGCATGGTCGCCGCCCTGGATGGTGCCCGGCTGGTCAAGCAGACGCTCGCCGGCGAGGTGGCCTCGGCGTCAGCGGCCGAAACGCTCGGCCTGCGGCTGGGCCAGGCCGTCCTGCAGGCCGGCGGGCGTGAGATCCTCAAGGCCGTCGACTCCCAGGCCTCGCATCAGCAGGAGGAAGAAGTATGAGCGTGGGTAAGGTATACCTGGTCGGGGCGGGCCCGGGCGACCCCGGGCTGTTGACCCTCCGCGGCAAGCAGTTGCTCGAGCGGGCGGACGTGGTCGTGTACGACTACCTTGCCGGCGAGGGCCTGCTGGGCTTCGCCCCGCCGCAGGCCAAGCGAATTTATGTCGGCAAACAAGCCGGCGACCACACGCTGACCCAAGATGAAATCAACGCCCTTCTGGTCGAGCTGGGGCTGGCCGGGCATCGCGTCGTCCGCCTCAAGGGCGGCGACCCGTACGTCTTCGGGCGAGGGGGCGAGGAGGCCCTGGCCCTGCTGGAGGCCGGCGTACCCTTCGAGGAAGTGCCCGGCATCACCAGCGGCATCGCGGCCCCGGCCTACGCGGGCATCCCCGTTACCCACCGCCTGCTGGCGAGCAATTTCGGGGTGGTCACCGGGCACGAGACGCCTGACAAGGACGATTCCGACCTGGACTACAAGGTGCTCGCCGGCTGGCGAGGCACGCTGGCGTTCTACATGGGCGTGCGGAACCTGCCGCCCATCTGCCACGGGCTGATCGCCGGCGGGCTCGAGCCCGCCACGCCGGCCGCCGTCATCCACTGGGGCACGACCAGCCGCCAGCGAGTCGTCACTTCGACCGTCGCGGGCCTGCCCGCCGCCGCCGAGGCCGCCAAGATCAAACCGCCGGCGATTATCCTCGTCGGCAAGGTGGTGGCCCTTCGCGAGAAGCTCAACTGGTTCGAGTCCCGCCCGCTGTTCGGGCGGCGCGTCGTGGTCACCCGCGCCCGGCAGCAGGCCAGCGACCTCACCGAGCAACTCACCGACCTGGGGGCCGAAGTGATCGAGCTGCCGACGATCCGCATCGAGCCCCCCGCCGACCCGGCCCCGCTGCAACGGGCCGCCGCCGGCGTCGCGGACTTCGACTGGATCGTCTTCACCAGCGTCAACGCCGTCGACGCCTTCTTCGCCGCCCTGCGTTCGGCGGGGCTGGACAGCCGGGCGCTGGCGAAAACGAAACTCTGCTCGATCGGCCCGGCAACCTCCGACCGCCTGGCGGCCTTTGGGCTCCGCCCCGACGCCCAGCCGCCCAAGTACACCACCGACAGCATCGGCGAGGCCATCGCGGGCGTGTCGCCCCTGGCGGGGGCGAGAATCCTCTACCCGCGCTCGGACATCGCCCCGCCCAAGCTGGCGGCGGACCTCGCCGCCCGCGGCGCGACCGTCGTCGACGCCGTCGCCTATCGCACCGTGCCCGAGCAACACGACGCCCGGCACGCCGCCGACCTCTTCGCCGAGGGGGGCGTGCATTGGGTGACGTTCACCAGTTCATCCACCGTCACGAACTTCCTGGCCCTCGTCGGGGCCGAGCGGCTCAAGGCCCTCGGCACCCGCCTGGCCAGCATCGGCCCGTCGACTTCGGAGACCCTCCGCCAGGCGGGCCTGGCCCCGACCGTCGAGGCCAAAGTCCACACCATCCCGGGCCTGGTAAGCGCTATACTGGACATGGAGAAGGGTTCCGGAGGAAACGAATGATCGGTATATCCAAGTTGTATTGCGGCACGGTCGAACCGTCGGATGTCCTGCGCTATGGCGGCAAGAGCAAAGACCTGCCCAGCCATCTGCTTCAGTTCTCCTCGGACAAAAAACCCGTGGTGGTCTGGAACTGCACCCGCCGCTGCAACCTCCGGTGCGTGCACTGCTACTCGCAGTCGCACGACCTGAAGTATGAAGGAGAGATGACCACCGACGACGGGTTCCGCCTGCTGGAAGACCTCGCCCGGTTCGGCGCGCCGGTGATCCTGTTCTCCGGCGGCGAGCCCCTGACCCGCCCGGACCTGCTCACCCTCGCCCGCCGGGCCACCAGCCTGGGCATGCGGGCGGTCATCTCCACCAACGGCACGCTCATCGAACCCGGCACGGCCGCCCAACTCAAGGAAGTGGGCTTGAGCTACGTCGGCGTGTCCCTCGACGGCATGCGGGAGACCAACGACAAGTTCCGCGGCAAGGCGGGGGCGTTCGATTTGGCCCTGGCGGGCATCCGCAACTGCCTGGCCGCGGGAATCAAGGTCGGGCTCCGCTTCACCATCAACAAACGCAACGCCGCCGACGTGGGCGATATCTTCACCCTCCTGCAGGATGAAAACATCCCGCGCGTCTGCTTCTACCACCTGGTCTACGCCGGGCGAGGCACGAAGCTGATGGCCGAGGACCTCGACCACGAGGAGACCCGCCGCGTGGTGGACCTGATCATCGACCGCACCGCCGCCCTGCACGCCCAGGGGCTTCCCAAGGAAGTCCTCACCGTCGACAACCACTGCGACGGGCCCTACCTCTACCTGCGGATGCTCGCGGAGAAAAACCCCCGGGCCGCGGAAGTATGGCAACTTCTCCAGATGAACCAGGGCAACAGCTCCGGCAACGGCATCGGATGCGTCTCGTGGGACGGCACGGTGCACCCGGACCAGTTCTGGCGGCACGAGTCGCTGGGGAACGTTCGGGAAAGGCCTTTTTCCCAGATCTGGACCGACCTGTCGAATCCATTGATGGCGAGGCTCAAGGACAAGCGTCCGCACGTGACGGGGCGGTGCGCGACCTGCCGGTTCCTCGACGTGTGCGGGGGCAACTTCCGCGTCCGGGCCGAGGCCGCCACCGGCGACCTGTGGGCCCCCGACCCCGCCTGCTACCTGACCGACGAAGAGATCGCCCGCCCGGACGAGAAGGCCCCATGACCCACTCGCACGCCGCCGCCGGAGAGTCAGGCCCGCACCTGCCCCGCCTGATCGCGTGGGAACTCACGCGGTCGTGCATGCTCGCGTGCAAGCACTGCCGGGCCGCCGCCAAGCCCACGCCCTATACGGACGAACTGACCACCGAGGAGTGCAAGAAGCTCCTGGACAACATCGCCTCGTTCTCCAAGCCGGTGATGATCCTCACGGGCGGGGAGCCCATGCTCCGCCCGGACCTGTACGAGATCGCCGCCTACGCCCACCAGCTCGGGCTCATGCCCGCTCTGGCGCCCTGCGGGATGCTGATCGACGAGGAGGCCGCCCGCAAAATGCTCGACTGCGGCATCCGGCGGATTTCCATCTCGCTGGACGGGGCGACGGCCGAAAGCCACGACGCCTTCCGCGGCGTGCCCGGCGCGTTCGCCGGCAGCATGCGGGGGCTCGAGGCGGCCAAACGCGCGGGCCTGGAATTCCAGATTAATACCACCGTCACCCAGCACAATCGCAAGGAACTCCAGGAGATCATGGATCTGGCGATACGGCTGGGGGCGAAGGTTTTCAACCCGTTCCTGCTCGTGCCGACCGGGCGCGGGAAGGAATTGGCCGACCAGGAACTCTCGCCCCAGCAGTACGAAGAGGCGCTGGTGTGGCTGGCCGATCAGCAGGCCGCCGGGCGGATCGAGATCCGCGTCACCTGCGCCCCGCACTACCAGCGGATCGTGCGTCAGCGTCACGCCCTGCCCGAGGGCCGCCCCGTCAAGGGCTGCATGGGCGGACAGAGCTTCGCGTTCATCTCCCACCGCGGCAAGGTGCAGATCTGCGGCTTCCTGGACATCGAGTGCGGGGACGTGCGGAAGGAGAACTACGACTTCCGGAAGATCTGGGAGACCTCCGAGACGTTCCTGCAGATGCGGGACCTCGACGGCTACCATGGCCGCTGCGGGCGGTGCGAGTTCCGGAAAGTCTGCGGCGGCTGCCGCGCGCGGTCGTTCGCCGTTACGGGCGATTACCTCGACGAAGAACCGTTCTGCTCGTACGAGCCGCGGCGTCGCGCCGCGGGGGAAAAGCCCGCTCTGGACGAGGTGGACGGCAAGATTCTCTCGGCCGCCCAGGCCGGGCTGCCTCTGACGGAAGAACCCTTCGCCGCCCTGGCGAGCCAGTTGCACCTGCCGCCCGAGCAGGTCATCGAACGCATCGCGAAATTGCACGACAGCGGGCTGATCCGCCGGCTG
>JAPLNA010000124.1:0-2463 GCA_026693065.1 Planctomycetota bacterium | reverse complement strand
TGGGGGCGGTGTTCGACTCGCGGAGCCTGGGCTACGCCTCGACGCTGGTGGCCTGCCGTGTGCCGCCCGAACGGCTCGAGGAGGTCGCCGCCCTCGTGAGCGAACTGCCCGGCGTGACGCACAACTACGCCCGGCAGCACGCGTACAACCTGTGGTTCACCCTGACGGCTCGGTCGGAGGGGGAGATCGACGAGATCCTCGCCGCCCTTCGCCGCCGCACCGGCGCCGAGTTCCATTCCCTGCCGGCCCTGACGGTGTACAAGATCCGCGTGTTCTTCGGTTCGCCCGAGGAAACTCCCGCGACCGTGGCGCCGGTCTCGGCCGGGCCGATGCCGTTCAGCGAGGCCGACAAGCAACTCGTCCGCGCGCTGCAGGAAGACATTCCGCTTTCGCCCCGCCCGTTCGACGCGGTGGCGAGGGAGTTGGGTTTGTCGCCGTCGGTCGTCGTGGCCAAGCTCCGCGCGTGGTCGGAGGCGGGTGTGATCCGACGGATCGCCGCCGTCGTGAGGCACCACCAGATGGGGTACACGGCCAACGGGATGGCGGTGTTCGTCGCCCCGGAGGATCGGATCGACGAGTGGGGCAAGCGTCTGGCCCAGTTACCTCAGGTCTCGCATTGTTACCGCCGCCCGCCGCTGGGCGATTTTCCGTATAATCTGTTTGCGATGTTCCACGGACAGTCGGGCGAGGAAGTTCGGGGGCTTATCGCCCGGGCCGCCGCCGACCTGCGGGCGGCCGAACACAACGTGCTGTTCTCCGGCAAGGAATTCAAGAAAGTCTCGATGCGGTATTTCCGCGAGAGTTGACACCCGCCCGGACAGGGCGGCAGGAAAGAGGACTGCTATGATGCGAAGCGGGATGGTGATCGTGGCGTTGACGGTAACGGCGGGCCTGGCCTGGACCGCCCCGGCCACCCGGCCGGCCCGGCAGCCGGACATCCGCCTCTCGGCGATCGTGGACAAGGTGGACCTGACCGGCGAGCAGAAGGCCCAGGTCGCCGCCGTCGCCGACGCCGCCCAGGCCGACGCCGACAAGGAACCCACACCCGACGGCAAGTTCCTCGTCTGGACGAAGGCGGTCACGAAGATCAAGGCCGACATCCTCACCGAGGCCCAGCGGAAGAAGTACGAGGACACTCCCGCGTCCATCAAGCCGGGGATGGGGCTGATGTCGATGGCCGAACGGCTGGGGCTCTCGGACGAGCAGCGGGTGCAGGTGAAGGGGCTGATCGCGGGGGCGGAGGCCTCGGCGCAGAAGGCCTCGACCCCGGGTGACCGCCACAAGATCTGGATGGACGCCTTCGAGGACATCCAGAAGAAGGTGCTCACGCCGGATCAGCAGGCGCGGCTGAACGGCCAGCCGATGGGCGCCAAGCCGGGCACGGGACTGGCCTCCATGCTGATGAGCCTGAACCTGAGCAAGGAGCAGGAGACGAAGATCGCCGCCATGATGTCCGACTCCGAGACCCGGGGCGCCAAGGCCAAGACCGTCGACGAGAAGAACGTGATCCGCCTGGAGGTGATGGAAGAGATCAAGAAGTCGGTGCTGACGGAAGAACAGCGAAAGAAGCTGGAAGTTCTCATGAGCATGGCCCACGGGCACGGCGGGATGGGCGCCGGTTCGACGGACGAATCGCCCGTGATGGAGATGCTCAAGGACGTGGGCATGAACGATGACCAGAAGGCCCGGGCGAGGGCGATTATCAAGGCCGCGACGGAACATGCCGCGACGATGCCCGACGGCGGCGGCGACGGTCACGCCGTCTGGAAGAAGGCCTTCGATGAGATCCGCCGCACCGTCCTGACGGAAGAACAGCGTAAGCGGATGCCCTCGGGCATGGGCCCGGTCCGCATGAGCGTGCGGGCGCTCATGGCGTTCGAGAAACTCTCCCTCACCGACCAGCAGCACGCCAAGATCAAGACCCTTCTGGAAGCCGGCGAGGACCAGTGCGAGAAGTGCGACACCCGTGAGGCCGCCCAGGCCATCTGGACCAAAACGATCAACGAGGTCAAGAAGAACGTGCTGACCGAGTCGCAGCGCAAGGCCCTCGACCAGTGACGGGCCCGGGTGGCGTTCAGCCCGCCCCCACGCCGGCCATCAGGCGCAGGAGCGACTCCTGGGAGGCCCCGCGGCGGGGCAGGTCGCCCACGAGCCGCCCCTGGCGCATGACGAGGATCCGCGTCGAGAGGTTGAGCACCTCGGGCAGTTCGCTGGAGATCAGCAGCACGCCGGCGCCCTGTTGGGCGAGTTGATCGATCAGGGCGTGGATCTCGGCCTTGGCGCCCACGTCCACCCCGCGCGTGGGTTCGTCCACGATGAGCAGTTTGGGCTCGGCCGCCAGCCAGCGGGCCAGCACCACCTTCTGCTGGTTGCCCCCCGAGAGCCCCATGACGGGCGTCTCGATGGACGGGGCGCGGACCCGCAGGCGGTCGAAGAACCCCCGGGCCAGCCCGCGTTCGCGGG
>JAPLNA010000123.1 GCA_026693065.1 Planctomycetota bacterium | reverse complement strand
CCGGAGGCCTCGGGCCGCTGCCAGCCTGGGTTCGCCGACCGCACCGGGTGGCCACGTGGGTGGCGGCCAAACTGATCCTGGATTACACCCGACGAATCCTGCTCCGGGATCGTCAGAGGGCCCATGCATAATGTTGAATGCCGGGGGCTGGTCACCTCGCGACCCGCCTGGCCAGGTCGTAGGCCGTGTCGTACGCCAGAATCAGTTCTTCCATCGAGCAGTGGCCCTGCACGAAGTGCGAGGTGCAGAAGAGCCCCCCGCCGTCGGCGAAGAGGCGCATGACGCGTTCGATCTCGGCCTTGAGGAAGTCGTACTTGCCGAAGCCGATGGTGGTCTGTACGTCCAGCCCGCCCATGACGGTGAACTTGTCGGCCCAGTGGGCCTTGAAGTTCGACAGCGACATGCCCGCCGATTCCTGGAACGGGTGGACGACCTGGTAGCCCAGTTTCACCACGCCGTCGAGCACCTGCCCGAAGTTGCCGTCGCAGTGGAGGCTCAGGTAGCCCCCGCGCCCGCGGACGTAGTCGGCGGTGATCTTGTGGTACGGGTAGATCAGCTCCCACCAGGTCGCCGGCGAGAACAGCAGGCACCGCTCCGAGCCCCAGTCGTCGCTGACGTGGATCATGTCCACGCCCAGGTCCAGGCAGTTGCCGGCGAAGGTGCGGTTCCACTCGGCCTGTTTCTGGTAGATGGCCTTGATGTCGTCGGGGAAGAGCCCCAGGTACATCAGGTGGTTCTCGATGCCGAAGGGCCCGTTGAGGGCCTCGAACAACCCCGGCGTCTGCACGTACACGAACCGCCCCCGCCGTAGGCGGCCATGTCGTTCGGGTCGTTCATCGCCAGCCCCATCAGGTCGGCCGGCTCGATCTGGCGGCCGAGCGTCTTGCGGAGCTCTTCCAGGGCGGGCCACTCGAACGTGCCCGGCCCGCCGAAAATGTGGGCGTAGTCAAACTCGTACTTGTCCTCGAAGTTCGCCAGCGAGCCGAAGCGGTCGTTGATGGGGTATTCCAGGTGGCTGAAGAGCCACCCGTACAGAGGCACCCGGTCGGGCTTGCGGTGCTCGATGACTTCAATGACTCGCTCGCGGGGCAGCATGGCGGACTCCTTGTCGGGGGATACGGTCGCGACAGGATAGGCGCGAAGAGGACGCGTGTCAATTGGGGGAAGAAGAAGAAGAAGAAAGAAACATCGCCGAACGCAAGCCTCTACGGGTGTCAATCAGGGTTTGATTGCCCAGCGGAGTTTCGCGGAACTCGCGCGGGGGTTCGAGCGGATTTCCTCGTTGGTCGCGCGGATGACCTCGGGACTGATCTCGCGGTAGAGGCCCTGGAGAAGACCTTCCTCGAAGGCATGTTTGACCAGGCGGTCTTCGCCGCTGTGGAAGGTGAGCAGGGCGATACGCCCCCCGGCCCGGAGGCACCAGGGGGCCGAGCGGAGCAGTTCGCGGAGGGTCGCCAGTTCGTCGTTGACCAGGATCCGCAGGGCCAGGAACGTCCGGGCCGCCGGGTGCAACGCCTTGCCCGGAGCGCGGTCCTTCCACTGTTTCCTCGTGATCCCCTTGGCGGCGAAGACAACGTCGACCAACTCCTGCGTCCTCCCCAGCCGCTTGCGGCTTCGCGCCTGTTCAATCCCCCGGGCGATCCTCTCATGATCCTCCTCATCCGCCAGGTCCCGCAGTGCATCCGAGAGTTCCTCGCCCGAGAGCTTCGCCAGCAGGTCGGCGGCGGTGTCCTTCCGCCGGGCGTCCATCCGCATGTCGAGAGGCCCGTCCTCCTTGTAGCTGAACCCCCGGGCCGGGTCGTCCAGTTGCATGCTCGATACGCCCAGGTCGGCGAACACGGCGTCGACGCCCTCGGGGGCTTCGCGTGCGACGGCCTTGGCCAGGCCGGCGAAGTTCCCGTGGTGGAGCGAGGGCGTGAACCCCGCCTCGGCCAGGCGCTCGCCCGTCCGCTGCAACTGGGCCTGGTCGACGTCAAAGCCGATCAGCCGCCCGCCGGGGGCAAGGCGGCGGAGAAACTCGATCGCGTGTCCGCCGAAGCCCACCGTGCAATCGACGAACGTTTCGCCCGCCCGCGGGGCCAGGCAGGCGAGCACTTCGGCGACGAGGATGGGCACGTGCGCCCCGGCCGGGGTGCGCCCGCGGGCGCGGACGTGTTCGATGATGCCCGGATGGTTCTCGGGGGCCAGTTCCTTGTAGCGGTCCTGGAACCGTCGCGGGTTCTTGCCCGCATACCGCCGGCGGCGGGGAGGTTGGGTCGGTTCGTCGGACGGCTGGGTCAAGGGTCGCTCCTATCCCCCCACTCTTGCCGCCGCGACGCCAAAAAGCAAGCCCCGCGTCCGGGGGCCGAAGTTCCGCCGACACGGTGGCCCCCGGCAGCGTAGTATGGTATAGAACTGCGGCTCGGTACGGCTTAGGAGGAGGAAAGGCACGGACCGCCCCGGATGGAAGCATCGGCCTTGAGCATCCTGGTTATCGACGAGACCCGCTTCGACGCGGAGTTGGTTCGCAGTGCGCTGGGCACGCTGCCGCGGCTGGCGTTCACGCTCCGGCACGCCGAGAACCTCGACTCGGCCGGGGCGTTGCTGGCGAGGGAACGGTTCGACGTGGTGATCGTCGGGATGGTGGACGGCGAGCCCACGGGCCTGGCCACGGTGGAGGCCGCCTGCCGCGCCGCCGAACACCTGCCCGTGCTGGTCATGGGAGCCGACGATGACGACGAACTCGCCGCCGCCGCCGTCCGCCTCGGGGCCCAGGACTACGTCGTCAAGCTGGACCTGGAGGGCTGGTCGCTCATGCGGGCGATCCGCCACGCGATCGAACGCAAGGAGGTGGGCCGTTACCAGGAACTGGCCTCCCACGTGCTGCGGGAGCTGGACTCCACCGGCCCGTGGGCGGACGTGATGGCGGGGGTGACGAGGTTGATCAAACGCCACACCGGCGCCGACGCGGTGGGCATTCGCCTGGTCGACGGGGACGACTTTCCCTACTTCGTGACCGAGGGGTTCCCCGAGCACTTCGTGGTGCAGGAGAACACGCTGTGCACCCGCGGGCTGGACGGGCAGGTCGTCCGGGATGAGCGCGGGCGCCCCGTGCTCCAGTGTCTCTGCGGCATGGTGCTCAGCGGGCACGTCCAGGCCGACAGCCCCCACTTCACGCCGGGGGGGAGTTTCTGGACCAACAGCACGTCGGCCCTCCGCACGTCGGACGGTGTGCCCGGGACGGCCCCGCGTCACGTGTGCAACGAGACGGGGTACGAATCGGTCGCCCTCGTGCCCGTTCGCGGGCAGGGGCGGGCCATCGGGCTGCTCCAGGTCAACGACTCGCGCCCCGGGCGGTTTTCGGGCGTGATGGTGCGGTTCCTCGAACAGATCGCCGGGGCGGTGGGCATCGGCGTGCTCCGCCGCCAGGCCGAGCAGGCCCTGCGGCACGAGCGGGACTTCATCGACCGAGTCCTGGCCACCGCCGACGTGCTCGTGATCGTGCTGGACCCCCGCGGGCGGATCGTGCGGTTCAACCAGGCCTGCCAGAACGCCACGGGCTACCGGTTCGACGACGTTCGCGGGCGGGCGTTCTGGGACCTGTTCGTCGCGCCCGAGGAGGCCGACGGAGTCCGGGCGGCCTTCGCCCAACTGCGGGCGGGACACTTCCCCAACGCCCACGAGACCTACTGGCTCACCCGCGAAGGCTCGCGGCGGCGAATCGCCTGGAGCAACTCCTGCCTCCTCGACGAAGACGGCCAGGTCGAGTTCGTCATCGGCACCGGGGTGGACATCACCGAGTGAGCGGCAGAAACTCGGGACACCGTCGGCGAAATAGAACCCGGCGCGGCGTCGCACCTTCGGTCCTCGGTCGCAACCAATGGAGCCGGTAGTCCGCCTTCGGCGGATAGCCAGGGGAACACGCATCCGCTCCCAAAGAACGGAATTGCATACGTCGCAAACGCGGTGGCCGCTCGCGGGGGAACCGGTCCGCCGAAGGCGGATTCCCCCGAACCCCCATCCCCGGCCCACACACGCCCGAACAACGGCGAGCCCGATCCGCCCATGACTTCCCCTTCCGGTTCCGTTGGGGGTGTGTGGGCCAGGCAGAGGGGTTTGGGGAGAGCGTCCGCACGCTCTCCCCATGTTTCCGGTTAGTGAGCCCGCGGCAGGACCAGGGATTCTCGCTCGACTGGAGTGAAGGAGATGCGGGCAATAGCAGGTTGGCAATCTGCACGAGAATTCGCGAATCTGGACGTTGGCGCTACAGGTGTCACGAAGGGCGAAACGGAAGAAGCAAAAGAGGGAAGGGACCTGCGCAGGGCAGAGGCGACTGAATATGGTAGAATGGCCGCGTGTTGAAGGGAGACGGTGATGCCATACAGATCGATCACGGTGTGGGTGGTGGTGCTGGGCGTGCTGGCGGTGTTGCCCGGGTGCCTGGCGGGGGGCGGAATCCTCCCGGCGCCGGATGAACCGGCTGAGGTCGCCAAGACATGGATCGCGGTGCACGGGGATTCCGTGGTTCGCCTCTCCCTGAAGAACGACGGAACCGGGGCTTTGGCAATAAACCTCGCCAAGGGCCCCCCTTCCGTCTACCGAATTCGATCCTGGCGTCTGGACCGGGAGACCTGCTACGTCAACGGCGTGATCGACAGCCTTCGAAGACTGCCCCTCGACCTGGAACCTGTCGGCCAGGCCCAACCGCGGACGGTGACAGGCTGGGCAGGTAGAACCACGATCCGGCTGGACGTAAGCGGTTGGGGACGGCCGGTGTGGTTGACCCCGGAGCAGGAGGTCGAGGACCGCATCCGGCAGACTCGCGAGGGAATGGCGGCAAGGTAAGAGTCGCTGCGCACCCCAATGAGCGCGGGTTGTTACTTACCCGTGAGGAGCTTGACGGCCTCGGTGCGGGTGGCGAGGTTGGTTTTGAAGAGGCCTCGCATGGCGGAGGTGATCATCAGGGCCCCGGGCTTGCGGACGCCGCGGATGGTCATGCAGGTGTGATTGGCCTCGATGATGACGCCGGCGCCGCGGGCGTCGAGTTTGTCCATGAGCATGTCGGCGATCTGGCTGGTGAGGCGTTCCTGCACCTGCGGGCGGCGGGCGAAGCTCTCGACCACCCGGGCGAGTTTGCTGATCCCCGCGACCTTCTGCGAGGGCAGGTACGCCACGTGCGCCTTGCCCATGAACGGGAGCAGGTGATGCTCGCACACCGAGCAGAACGGAATGTCGCGCAGCACGACCATCTCGTCGTATCGCTCGGTGAAGCAGACGTTGAGGTGCTCGGCGGGGTCTTCGTTCAGCCCGGCGAACAACTCCTCGTACATCTTCGCCACGCGCTGCGGGGTGCGAAGGAGCCCTTCGCGGTCGGGGCTCTCCCCGACGGCCTTGAGAATCTGCCGCACGGCCTGGGCGATGGCGTCGACGTCGATCTTGTGTTTGTCGGTCATGGGGCGATTACCGTTGGGGCCTTCTCGTCGGCTCGGGGTTCAGCGGCTTGGGTTCGACCGGGCCG
>JAPLNA010000122.1:32582-35112 GCA_026693065.1 Planctomycetota bacterium | reverse complement strand
GTTCGCCGACCGCACCGGGTGGCCACGTGGGTGGCGGCCAAACTGATCCTGGATTACACCCGACGAATCCTGCTCCGGGATCGTCAGAGGGCCCATGCATAATGTTGACTGCCGGGGGATCGGTCGCACCCGTGCCGTCCGGGCCGGGAACAGCACCCCCCGGCAGTGCCGGGGGCTTGTCCCTTGTGGCCGCTTGCTATCGAACGGCGGCGGCGGGTAGGATGACCGGCCCGGGCCGACACGGCCGGGCCAACAGGAGAAGCCCCCATGACCTCGCGAGAGTTAGTCAAGGCCGCCATCACCCATCGCCAGACCGAGCGGGTTCCCTACAACATTCAGTTGACCGGCGAGATGTGCCAGAAGATCACGGCCGCCCTGGGCGTCCAGGACTGCGGCGCGTGGCTGAACAACGACGTGCAGGACGTGGGCATCCCGTGGTGGGGCTGGTTCAATCTCGGCCCGGACTGGAGCGGCCCGGCGACGCCCACCACCCCCGCCCACGGCATCGGGTTGGGCAACTACGAGGCCATCCTGGACAAGATGAAGGCCGTTCGCGACTCCACCGACAAGTACCTGCTCGTGAGCATCTACGCCAGCCATTTCGAGAAGGCGTACTTCGCGCGGGGGTTCGAGAACTTCCTGGCCGACATGGCGGCCGATTACGACTTCGCCAAGAAGCTCTGCCAGACGATCATCCGGCGGAACCTGGTAATGCTGGAGTTGTGCCTCCACGCCGACTTCGACGGGGTGCTGTTGGGCAGCGACTGGGGCAGCCAGCGGGGTCCGCTGATGAGCCCGGAGATGTGGGACGACATGATCCGCCCGGGCGAGCAGGCCGAGTACGACCTGATCCACTCCTACGGCAAGGACGTGTGGGTTCACTCCTGCGGGAAGATCGACCCGTTGATTCCGCGGCTGGTGGAGATGGGGCTGGACGTGCTGAACCCGCTTCAGCCCGAGTGCATGGACGTGGAGCAGGTGAAAGCGAAGTACGGCTCGAAACTGGCGTTCTGGGGGGGCATCAGCACGCAGCAGACACTGCCGTTCGGCACGACCGCCGAGGTCAAGGCCGAGGCCCGGGCCGTGCGGGACATGCTCAGCGAAGGCGGCGGGTACATCTTCGCCGCCGGCCAAAGCCTCCAGGACGACGTGCCGGTGGAGAACCTGCTGGCGTTCCTGGAAGCGGCCCGGGAGCCCCGCGGGACGAAGTAGGCCGCCGCGCGAAGGCGGCGGGGGAACCACGAAGACCACAAAGAACCCGGCGCGGCCTCGAACGTTCGGTTCTCGGCCGCTACCAAAGGAGCCAGTATCCAGTAGCCGGTAGCCAGGGGGAAACGGGATCCACTCCCAAAGCACGGGATTCCAACCGTCGCGCCCACGGTGGCCGCTCGCGGGGGACCCGGTCCGCCGAAGGCGGATTCCCCCGCACCCCCGTCCCCGGCCCACACACGCCAAAAGAACGGCACGCCCGATCCCCGCGCGACTTGTCTGTCCGGTTCTTTCTTGGGGGAGTGTGGGCCGGGAAGAGAGGTTTGGGGAGAGCGTCCGCACGCTCTCCCCATGTTTCCGGTTGGGGGGTCGCGGCGGGACCAGGGATGCTCGCTTGCCCGGAGCGATGGGGACGTGTGTGATGACAAGCTGGAAATCTGCACGAGGGTTCGTGATTCTGGACATTCGTGGTACAAAGGGGAGGAATCAATATTGATGGGTGTGGATTGGAGTGTCTTGTTGTCTTTGCGTTCTTCGTGATTCTTCTTGTTCCCGGGCGCGGGCGGACAGGGTAGAATCCCGGGTGCAAGGGTCCGGCATGACGGACTCCGCGGGACGAATACGGCTGGGGCCTCCAACGGGGTTGGCCTCGGGCGGATGAGCCCCGGGGCATGGGACATAGAAACGGAAACAGGGAAAGGGAACGTCATGAAACACACGTCTATCGTCGGGTTTGGGTCGGATCGGGGCGTCGGGGCCTGGTTGGCGTGGATTCTTCTGGCAGCGATGGGGGCGGCGGCGTCGGGTTCTCCCGCGGCTGAGCCGACTCCGGGCAGCGACGGGCTGGCGGGCTTCGTGCCCCAGGGGGCCCTGGTGTTCGTCGAGCGTCGCGGCCACACGGCGGTCCGCGCGGCGATGCAGGCCTCCAACTTCGGGGCGATGGCCGCCGACGAGGCGATCTTGAAATTCGTCCACGAGTCGCGGGTGCAGATCGGCAAGCAGATCGTCAAGGGGGCCTTCGACCTGACGGAGCCACAGGACGTCGAGGCCCGGCAGAAGCAGTTGCACGAGGTGCTCAAGCCGTTCTGGTATCGGCCGGCGGCGTTCTGCCTGGTGGGGCAGAAGGATGGGTCGAGTCCCACGTCAGTGTTTCTGTGCACGACGGGGCCTTACCAGGCCTCCTGCCGCAAGGCGCTGGAGGAACTGATGAAGATCGGCGTGCCCGCCGAGGGCGTCGCCGGGACGAGACAGGCCTTCACCTATCGCAAGGGGGAGGTGCTCTGGAAGGGCGTGATCAAGCGCCCCGAAGCGTTCGAGCTGC
>JAPLNA010000122.1:0-32545 GCA_026693065.1 Planctomycetota bacterium | reverse complement strand
GTCATGGTCTGCTGGGTCGACGACCTTCTGGTCGTAGCCCGGGGCATCAGCGGGGCCGACGCGATGAGCGGCATGCTTTCGGTGAAGGCCCCGGGGGCGTCGCTGGCGGCCGACAAGGCCTACCAGGCCGTCGCCGCCGGCACGGGCATCAAGGACTGGGCGTTTCGCTGGCACGTGTCGGTGAAGGCCGCCATCGACGGGCCCACCACCCGCCAGGCCGAGGAAAACCGCCAGGGCATGCACCCGACGATGAAGGCCCTGGGGCTTGACCGCGTGGTGGCCGTGGGAGGGTCGGAAGGCTTCGCCGACAAGCTCGTCACGCGGCGGCTGCTGGTGTACGCGCCCGAGGCGGACCTGACCATGCGGCTGATCCGCCCGAACGGCTCGTACCAGCGTGGGCTGGCGATGACGCCGCGCGGGGCGGTCCTGTCGCTGGCCGGCGAGATCGACACGAAGGTTCTGGTCAAGCTGTTGTTCCCGCCGGCCCCCGCGGAGGCCCCGGCGGCGGGGCAGGGGGACGAACTGGTGCAAGGCCCGGCCACCCGTCCGGACAGTGCGCCGGAGGAGGAGTCCGCCCAGGCGGCGATCACGCGGCTGGTGCAGGCCAGCGACGGCCATGCGGCGGTTTACCTGCTGAACATGGGGATGATGGAGCCCGGGGGCGGCAACGGCGAATCCGGCTTTCCAGCCGGGCTGGTGATGGGGCTCAAGGACGCCGCCCAGGCCCGCCAGGCCGTCGAACAATTGGCCAAACTGGCCCCCGGCGGCTCGTTCGAGGGCGAGAGGGAGGGCGGCGCCCAGGGCGACGACGAGGCCCAAGAGGCCTCGGCCACCCAGCCGGCTTCCGCCCCCGCGGGCGACCAGCCCGAGACCTACCGCGGCGCGGCGATCCATCGGGCGGGCCCGGCCCAGATCGCCCTCCTGAAAGACCGGGTGGTGGTGGCGGTCTCGCGGAGCGCCCTGAGGGCCGCCGTCAATGCCGCCCTCGACAACAAGGGCGGCCTGCCCGCCGACGGAAAGACCCTCGCGATGGTCCAACTCGAGGGCCAGGGGGCGCTGTTGGCGCGGATCGACATGGCCCGCCTCGCCAAGACGTACTGGCCGGTGGTGCTGGCGAACGCCTCCGATAAGGATTCGATCCTGGCCTCCATACCGACGACGGAGAAGATCGTCAGCATGCTCGGCAGCGAGGTGGTCCTCGTCCAGGCGGTCGACGGCGGGATCCTCCTCAAAAGCCGCGGGTACGTGCCCCTGCTGGCCAAGGGGCCGCTATTGGCCAACTTCCTGCCGTTCTTTCGTTTCATGCCGTGAACAGGCGACGCCAGACCCCCAAGCCGTTCCGGACTCCGCCGGCCGTGCGGGACACGCTCAGCGAAGGCGGCAGGGGAAACCACGAAAGGCAAGCCCCCGGCATGGCCGGGGGATTTGGGAATCATCGGGCCCAGGAGCAGCATCCCCCTGCGGTGCAGGGGGCTTTCCTTTCGGTGTTCTTCGTGGTTCCCGCTGTTCCACGGCGAGGGTGAATAGGGTAGAATTTGGGGTGAAAGGGACAGGCATGACGAGCTCCACGGGACGGATCTGGGTTGGGTTCCTGGTGGGTTTGGCCGTCGCGGGCGCGCGGGCGGGCGTGGCTTTGCCGCCAACCCCCGGGGACGACGGACTGGCCCGCTTCGTGCCCAAGGACGCCGGGGTGTTCATCGAGCGGCGGGGGCATGCGGCCGTCCGCGAGGCGATGCTGGCGTCCAACTTCGGGGCGATGGCTTCGGACGAGACGATGCTGAAGTTCTTCCACGACTCGCGCGTGCGGATCGGCAAGCAGATCGTCAAGGAGCTCTTCGACCTGAAGGAGCCTCAGGAGATCGTCGCCCGGCAGAAGCAGTTGCACGAGGTGCTCATACCCTTCTGGGATCAGCCGGCGGCGTTCTGCACGGTGGGGCAGAAGGAGCACTCCAGTACGTCGTCGATCTTCCTGTGCGCGACGGGGGCCTATAAGGCCTCCTGCCGCAAGGCGCTGGAGGAACTGATGAAGATCGACGTGCCCGCCGAGGGCGTGGCCGGGACGAGGCAGGCCTTCACCTATCGCAAGGGCGAGGTACTCTGGAAGGGCCTTCTCAAGCGGCGGGAACCGTTCCTGCTGCCCAAAGCCCCGGACGAGCGGGCGGCGGCCTTGGGCAACGGGAGCGTGTTCATGGTCTGCTGGGTCGACGACCTGCTGGTCGCGACCACGGGCGTGGGCGGGGCCGACGCGATGAGCGGGATGCTCTCGGTGACGGCCCCGGAGGCCTCGCTGGCGGCGGACAAGGCGTTTCAGGCCGTCGCCGCCCGGACGAGTATCAAGGACTGGGCGTTCCGCTGGCACGTGTCCGTGCCGGCGATGATGGGGGACAACTCCGGCGAGGGCGAGGTGCGCCAACGCGAAATGCCCCAGGAGATGAAGACCTGGGGGCTCGATCGCGTGCTGGCCGTGGGCGGGTCGGAGGGTTACGCCGACAAGCTCGTCACGCGGCGGCTGCTGGTGTACGCGCCCCAGGCCGACCTGTCCATGCGGCTGATTCGCCCGGGGGGCTCGTACCGGCGCGGGCTGGCCATGGCGCCGCGCGGCGCGATGATGTCGCTGTCGGGCGAGATCGACACGGGCGTTCTGACGAAGTTGATCGCCGCGACCTCCTCGCCGCGGGACCAGAAGCCCGAGGAAGGCCCCGCGTCGCGTCCGGCGAGCGCCCCGGCCAACCCCGTCGGCGAGGCGGTCTCGCGGCTGGTGCTGGCTGGCGACGGCAACGCGTCGGCCTTTGTCCCAGCGGGTATTCCGAGTGGATCATGTTCGATGAGAAGATTCCCGCCCAGGCCCTTCAGGCCGTCGAGCAACTGGTCCGGCTTATGCCCGTTGAGGAAGCGGGCGAGAAGGAGGACAGGGGCGTTCCGGCGACGCAAATCGCCACCCGCCCTGCGGCCACCACCCAGCCGGGGACCTACCGCGGCGCGGAGATCCATCGCGCGGGGAGCGCCCAGATCGTCGTCCTGAAAGACCGGGTGGTGATCGCTTACTCGCGGAGCGCCCTGACGGCGGCGGTCGACGCCGCCCTCGACAACGTCGGCGGCCTGCCCCCCGGCGGAAAGACCGTCGCGATGGCCGAACTGGAGGGGGAGGGGGCGCTGCTGGCGCGGATCGACATGGCCCGCGTGACCGGGACGTTCCTGCCGCTACTGGGGGCTGTCTTCGGGTCCAATTCAGACTTTCCCCTGGCCCCCCTGCCCCCGACAAACAAGATCGTCAGCATGCTCGGCAGCGAGGTGGTCCTGTTCCAGGCTACCGACTGCGGGATTCTCCTCAAGAGCCGCGGCCACGTGCCGCTGCTGACCAAGGCGCCATTGGCGGGTTACGGCGTGTTGTTCTTCATTTTCAGGGGCATGTTCGGATGACCGCGGCCATGGATCATCCCGGAGTTCGCCGGGCCTCTTTCGTGGCCGGGGCCTTGGCGGCGTTGTTGCCGGCGGCGATGCTGTGGTCGGCTTCGCCCGCCGGGGTTCCCGCCAGCGGCCCGGCGGGCGGGGGCGACGGGCTCGAGCCGCCACGCTATCGCCTCGAAGACCCGCGCCGCACGGAGCTGCTCGGGGCCGACGCCCAGGACCTCAAGGCCCTGGGGACGGCCCGTCAACTCGCCCAGCAGGGGGCCTTCGATCCGGCGTTCGAGATATTCCAGGCCCTGCTGGAGAAGTCCGACGCGGCCTTCCTGCCCGTGGGCGAAGGGGCGTATCTGCCGATGGACTACGTGGTGGCCGGGGAGATGGCTGTCCTGGGCGAACCGGCGCTCGAGGCCTACCGCGCCGCCCACGCCGCGACGGCGGCGATGCTGTACGACCGCGCCCTCCGCGCCGGCGACGAGGCCCAGCTCCAACGCGTCGCCTATCAATATGTCCACACGCCGGCGGGGGCGTCGGCCCTCGAACGCCTGGGCAGCCTGGCCTTCGATCGCGGGGACTTCCCCCGCGCCGCCGCCTGCTGGGTGCGTCTGATCCGCCTGCGAGGCCTGGCCCCCGCGCGGGCCATGCTCCTGGCGCGAACCGTCGTCGCCTGGCGCCTGGCGGGGCGGAGCGACCTGGCCAAGCCCCTCGCCCAGACCCTCCGCCGCCGATTCCCCGACGCCGCCGGCGAGGTCGGGATGTCGCGGCGGAACCTGGCCGACTTCGTCGACGAGACGCTCTCGCGACCTGGCGCCGCGACGCGACCGGCGGACGGGGACAGCCGGACCGACGAGGACGGCGTCGGCGCCCCGACGGCGCCTGACAGCAAGGCCGGCATCGTCCTGGCGACGCGATGGGTGAATCCGCCCCTGCCCGAAAAGGGCAAGCCGTTGGACCTGACGGCCAAGGCGATCGGCGGGCCCGAACCCCGCGGCCGCGAGGAGACCCCCGTCGCACCGATCCTGCGCAAGGGGCAGGTCGTTCTGGGCAAGGCCGTCCTGCCCGGCGTCATCTGCCCCGTCGTCACCGGCGAGCTGGCCATCTACCGCGGCGACACCCACGTCACCGCCTGCGACCTGCTGACGGGGGACACGGCCTGGAGCGTCCGCCTCCCGTTGCTTCGCGAACCGGCGGAAGTCGCCGATAGCGGCTGGGTCGGCATGGGGGGATACCGAGACGGCGAGAACGGCTTGGGCGATGCCGGGCAGCATCGGATGACCCTGGCCGAGGGCAAGTTGTTCGTGCGGTACGGCATTCCCCGTGTGATCACGGGCGCGGACTCATCCTCGGGGCTGGCGGCGATCTCGGCCGGGCTGCCGCCGCAGGGCGGGAAAATTCTCTGGGAGGTCGGCTTCCGCGCCGGCGAGGGCTTCCTGCACGAACTCCAGTTCACCTCCCCGCCCGCCGTCCGCCAGGGCCGGCTCTACGTGCAGGCCTATCACGGACTCAAGTGCTGCCTCGTCTGCCTCGAGGCGGGCACGGGGAAACTGCTCTGGGAGCGATGGATCTGCGACGCCCCCCGCGAAGACGGCGGGATGGACATACCTTGGCGACGGGGGGGGAACGCGGCGGTGCACGGCTACCAGCGGGGCAGCCGGCCGGCCCTGGCCGGGGGGACGGTGATCGCCCTGCCCAACACCGGCGTCGTCGTCGCCGTCGACGCCGCCGACGGGCGACTGCTCTGGGCCCGACGCTACGATGACGCCAAGGAGAATCCCAATTCCGAGTACGGCGAATTCACCAGGCCTACCGCCGCGGTCAATCCCGTGCTGGCCCTGGGCGACCGCATTATCTGCCTGCCCGCCGACCGCGGGGCCCTGCTGGCCCTGGACGCCCAGGACGGACGCGAGCTCTGGCGTAAGGTCCAGACCGGCCCGAGCAACGCCCGAAGACTGGCCGCGGTCGATTCCGAACGGTTCCTTCTGCTGGCGCCGGGGCTGGAGGTTCGCTCCGCCGCCACGGGCGAGCCCTGCCACAAACCCATCAACGTAAAGGACGTCAACGGCCGCCCGGCCCGGATGGGGCGGTTCATCCTGGCCAGCGGCTCCGGTCGGTTGCACCGGCTGGACCTGGACGACTACAGTCACACCGCCCTGCCGCTGGAGGACCCGAGCGGGCTGCTGGGCAACCTCGCCGTGAGCGGGCAGACGCTCCTGGCGGCCAACGCCGTGGGGCTGTGTGCCTACTTCGAGTACGACGACGCCTGCCGCCGGCTCGACGATCGCATTGCCAAGGCCGCCCGCGCCGAGGTTGGGGGGCTTCTGCTCCAGCGGGCCACCCTGGCCTTTCACGCCAAGGCCTTCGACCGGTCGGCCGCCGACCTGGAGGCCGCTCGCGCTGCGGCCACCGAACAGTTCGACACCGGCCTGCTGGAGCGAGTGGGGGGCTGGACACATCGCCTCCAGACCGCCCGGGGCAACCTCGCCGGGACGCCGGAGGAGGCCCTGGAGTGGTTCCAGAAGGCCCTTGGGACGGCGCCCGGCCCGGCGGAGAAGGCCGCCGCCACGCTCCGCCTGGCCAAGGCGTACGAGAAGTGTTCCACCCCAGCCGCCGCGGCCGCCCTGGCACAACAACTCAGCGAAACGTTCGGAGCCGTGCTGATCGGGGAGGTTTCCATCGGCCCGAACGCCCCGGTCTGGGCGGGGCCCGACGAGGCGCTGGCCCCCGCGGGCGACCGCGCGACGGCGTTCCTGGCCGACCTCATCCGCCAACACGGGCGGGAGGTCTACGCCGGCTTCGACCGCGAGGCCGCCGCCGCCCTGGAAAAGGCCCGCGCCGACCAGAACCCCGACGCGGTCCTCGCCGTCGCCCAGCGCTGGCCTCTGAGCCTCTCGGCCCCTGCCGCCCGCTACGCGGCGGCCGAACTGTTCTGCCTCCTGGCCCTCAAAGACTCCATACGACAGGAAGAGTTCTTGGGCAACGCCTTCGCCCAACTGAGCGACCTGTCGGCCTCGGAGGATCCGGTCGTGTCGCTCCAGGCCCGGCTGGCCATACGCGTCATTCGCCTCCGCTTGGCCGGGACCAACGCCCCACCGTCCCTGCCCGACACCCTCCCGTCCAATCCTCCCGAAGGCGCCTTTTCCTTCCTCGACGCCAAGGCCTCCTTCCGCGACGCCATCCAGGCCCTCCGCGCCGGGAAGATCCCAGGGAAGTGAACCGGCCGGGAGGGCCCTGGGGCCGAGGGAAATAACCCGGCTTTTTCGGTAACGAATAGGGCCGCACGGCGTCTAAGAAGGGCGGTTATAATGGGCACTGGCCGAGGGCGGGAACGAGGTTGATATGACGGCGAGCAGACGACATGGCGGCGCGGCGTGGGCGGCGGGGTGGGCGGCAGTGCTGGCGTGCGCGGCGGGGGCGTTGGCCCAGGTGTTCGCAAAGCCGGGCATGCAGAGGATCGTCATCGCGGGCCCGGTGGCGGTAAGCAGCGCCTCCTCGTCCGGCGGGTCGACGCTCATTTCGGTCGACGCGGACTTCCAGCGAGCCCTGGCCAGCGCCCAGAGGTACATCGCGCAGGGCGAGTTCGACTCGGCGGCCGAGGTGCTCCAGTCGCTGCTGTCCCGCGCCGACGCGGGGTTCGCCGCCACCGACGAACGCGGGCGGTTCGGGGCGATGGCTTCGCGGGTCAACGAGGTGCTCGCGTCGATGGGCGAGCAGGGGCTGGCGAGGTATCGGCTGCTCTACGACTCCAAGGCCGCCGCGATCCTGCGGCAGGCGACCGATCAGGGCGACGCGAGGCTGCTGGGCCAGGTGGCCCGGGAGTATCTGCACACGCGGTCCGGTCCGGCGGCGCTGGATGCCCTGGGCGATCTGCGGTTCGACCAGGGCCGCTTCGACGCGGCGGGGCGGTACTGGCAGCAGGCGGCGGTCCTGGGGGAAGAGGCCCTTCGCCCTTGCCGGCTGGGTAAGCGGGTGGTGGCGCTTCGCCTGGCAGGCCAGGAGGCCGAGGCCAGGGCCCTCGCCGACGAGATTTCCAAACAGTATCCCGCCGCGACGGCGACCCTGGGCGGGCGCGAGTGGAAATTGCCGGAATTCCTCGCCTTTGCCGTAGCATTGGCCCCGGTGACGGCCCAGGCCCGAACTCCCGAGCTCCAGGACCAATGGCTGGGCACGGGGCGGGGGCAGAGCCTGGCGGGCATGAGCGACTGCGACGTCGTGCCCAGCCCGCAGTGGCAAGTGACGCCCCCGGCCTCGCCCGCCGCGCCGAGCGTGCCCGCCCCGCCGGCGACGCCGGGAACGGTCACGAAGGAAATACCGGCCGCCGAAGAAGTGCCCCTGATGGCGATGCGTCCCTGGCTGCAGCGCCCCAATCCGGGTGGGTTTTCGCTTCAGTTGGCCCGCAAGGGCGGACACGTTGTGGTGCGGTGGCGGACGCGAGAAGGGCGGCCCGACGGCAGTTGGGGCTACGTGGCCGTGGCCGGGGGCGGTCAGGAAGTGCCCCTCGTGTCGGCGATCGACCCGCTGGTCGTGGGCGACATGGTCATCTGCCGGCGGGATGACGCGGTAGCCGCCTATGACCTCACGGGCGCGCGGACGGGGGAAGCCGGGCGGATGGTCTGGACCAGCCTGCCCCTGCCGGTGTCCGGAGCGGGGTTCGGCGCCATCGCTCCGTACGCCTGGTTCACCGACGCCAGCGGCTACAGCATTACCAGCGACGGGCGGCGGGCGTTCGTCGTCGGACGCCTGCCCGGGGCGGGCGTAACCAGCCGCCCGGCGGACGCCGTCACGGAGGTCGAGGCGCGAAAGAGGGCGATGGTGATCAGGGGTATGGGGGCGTCGATGCCCGAGGACGAGCCCTCCGCCCTGGCGGCGTTGTCGCTGGAGGAGGAGGGCAAGGTGCTCTGGGCCGTCGGGGGCGGCGCCGGCGACGCCGGTGACGAGGCCCTGCGGTGGGCGCGGTTTCCCTCGGCCCCGGCGGTGCAGGGCGGCAGGTTGTACGCGGCGGCCGTCATCAACACCACGATCCATCTGGTTTGCCTGGACACGAACGGGGCCCTGGTGTGGAAGGTTCCGATCGCCGAGTCGGCGACAGGCAGAGGGATGTCCTACCGTTACCGTCCGCAGACTGAGCCGGCCGGGGCCTCCATCGCCCTGGCCGACGGCATGGTGTTCCTGTGCACCAACGCGGGGGTGCTGGCCTGCGTGGACGCCGAGAGCGGGCAGGCCCTGTGGGCCAGGCAGTACGTTGATTCCGACACGCTCCTGCGGCGGGCGCAGGGCGGGGTCACCCCCAGGCCCGGCGTGCTGGGCGGAAACCTCAACCCCTTATTGGTCTGCGACGGCAAGGTCGTCTGCCTGCCGGGAGACTCGCCGGTGGTGATGGCGGTGTCGGCCGCCGATGGCAAGATGCTCTGGTCGAAGCCCTCGGGCGGGCAGACGGAGTTGACGGCCATCGACTCGCGCCGCGTCCTGCTGAGTTCGCCCGGACTGGTCGTGGTGGACGTGGCCACCGGGGCGGAGCTCTTCACGCAGGCAGACCTGGGTCTTCGCGGCCGACCGGCCGTCGGGCCCAAGGCTGTCGTCGCCGGCGGGCAGGGGCAACTGGTCCGAATGGATCTCAAGGATTACTCGATCACCCGGAAGAACCTGGCCTCGCCCGAGGCGATGCTGGGCAACCTGGTGGCCGTGGGCGGAAAGCTGGTGTCGGCCAACGCCGCCGGGCTGTGCCTGTACGTCAACTACGACAACTGCCGGGTCGAGTTGGATCGTCGGCTGGCGGGGGCGCAGGGCCCGGCCCGGGCCAAGGCGTTGCTGGACCGCGGGCGGCTGTCCTGCCACGCCGGGCGGTACGAAGAGGCCCTGGCGGATCTGAAGGCCGCGTCGGAAACAGGCCCCGAGCCCGACGTGATCGATGCGACCCGGGAATGGCTGATGCGGACCTACGTCGCCCGGGGCGACCGCCGGGAGAAGGCGACCGAGATGGTCAAGGACTTCCAACTGGCCTACGACGCCGCCGGCACGCCGGCGCGCCAGGCGCAGATGCTGGTTCGACTGGCCAAGGCGCGGCAGATGGAAGCCGCCCAGGCCCCCGCCGACGGGGCGGCGGCGAAACTCGAGAGCCTCCGCCAGGCCGTCCAGGCCGCCCACCAGTTGGCCGAATCGTTCCCGGGCGAGAAGGTCGTCGACGGGGTCGTCGGGCCCGCCGCTGTTTCGCAGCCGCCGGAGGCCCAGGCCCCGACGAACGGGCGGGCGTGGGCGATGGAGACGTTCCTGCCCCCGCTGCTGAAGGAAAACGGGCGGGCCTGCTACGCCGCCTGGGACGCCCAGGCCGACCAGACCCTCGCCAAGGCCCTCGCCGCCGACGACCTGCCGGGCATCCTGAGCATCCGGGGCCGCTGGCCCAACAGCATGCACGTGCCTCGGGCGCTGATTGCCGCGGCCGAGTGCATCTTCCGCCGCCAGACCGCCGCCGGCGCGGCCGCCGACGAGCAGGAATGGGAGCGGGCGTACGGCCTGCTGGCCGACGCGGAAGACCGGGCCGACCCGCGGACGGCCGTGACCAGTCTGGCCGGGCGGGCGATGATCGCCTCGCGGCGGACGAGTGCCGGCCCGCTGGGGTGGATCCTCGCGCAGCAGATTCGCGACGTGTGCGCCGGGGCGAGTATCCCGCTGGGCGAGCCGGTGGCGTTCAATCAGAGCACCAAACCCCTCCATCCTGTCCGGCACGCTCGAACCGGCCTTCGCCATCAAGGGCGATCTCTGCCTCATGCGAGACCACGCCTGGCAGGGCGTGCGGCTGGGGACGAACGTGCTGGCGATCCGGGAGGACAAGCTGATCTGGCTGGACACGGCCGCCGCTTCCGCCGACAAGGCCATCCGCTGGGAGGCCAAAGTACCCGTCAGTCTGCAGTCGTTGCGGAACTACATGCCCGGGGCGCCGGGCTTCTCGCTGGTGGGCGGTCTGACGGGCGACGGCAAGACCATCCTGGTCGCCGATCGCTCGTGGGCGACGGCCCTCAACGTCGCCGACGGGTCGCCTCGCTGGAAAGAGCCGGTGAACCTGGCGGCCGCCTGCGGGGGCAGCGTACACTCGCTGGGCATCGGGGGCGACCGGCTGATCGTCCAGAGCGGTCGCGGGCGGGTCATCTGCCTGGATTCCGCCGACGGCAAGGTGGCCTGGACGGCCGACGTGAGCAAGGAAGTGGTGCGGTTCGACGCCCCGCCCCAGATCGCCGGGGGGCTGGTGCTCCTGAGCGGCGGCAACTGGACGAAGGCCGCCTGCCTGGACATTCGCACCGGCAAACTCCGCGGGGCCTGGGCCTCCGCCCAACCCATGACCGCCCGCGCCCTGCCCTGCGGGCTGACGGCCGTCCTGGCCGACGGAGTCTGCTCGCTGTATTCGATGGCCGGAACGTCGACGACGGCGCCTCGGGCGATCTGGACCCGCCCCTACGACGTTTCCGGTCAGCCGGCCATTGTCGGGGCCGACCGCGATCGGCTGTTCATCTCCCCCAACATCAATGCCGCCGCTCTCGAGGTGATCCGGTTGGACAACAAGCCCCTGGCGTCCGTCAAGCTCGAGGGCGCCAACGGCGCGGTCTGCGCCGTCCAGGCGGCGGAGGGGGCCCTCTACCTCACCGTTGGGCGCAACATCCACGGGCAGCGATCCACTCTGTACGTGGGACAATTGGTGATCACGCCGATGGCGGTCTACAAAGTCGACGCCGCCACGGGTCGCGAGGTCTGGAAGGGCGTCACGCCGCTGGCCAATACCCCCTCGACGGCGAGTTTCCCGATCACGCCGGCCGGGCCGAATGTGGCTGTCACGGTGGGCGGCCCGGCGTTCGGGTACGGCATGACGGTGGCCCTGCTGGGGGCCGCCGACGGGCGACGGACGCAGACGATCGAACTGGCCGGTCCCCCGCAGCCCAAGCCCAACGCTCCGCCCGAAGACTACGCCCGGCGGCGGAGCCTCGGTCCGGCGATGGTGTTCGAAGGCAGGCTCTGCGCCGAGGACATCACGGGTATCACCGTCTACCGCAGCAAGGGCGCCGCCACCCAGCCGAAGCCTTGAGAAGCTCCGGGCCCGGGAGTATACTTTTCTCGGCGTGCGTGGCCGCGGCAGGGCGGCGCCGCAACGCCGGTCCTCTGGGAGTCGACGCGATGCAGCCAGGCAAGGGAAATCAGGGCGGTGGGAATTCTCGACGGCATTCCTGGCGCTCGTGGCGGTTCATGCCGGCCGCGCTGGCGGCCGTCATGGGGCTGGCCCTGACGTTCGTGGTGGTCCATGTCGTCGCCCGGCTGGAGCGCGACCGGACGGCGGCCGAGTTCCGCCGCGGCGCCGACGAGCGGGCCGCCAGCATTCGTCATCACATGGAGGAGGTATTCCAGGCCCTTCAGACGGTGCGGGGGCTCTACTACGCCTCGAACGAAGTCGAGCCGGGGGAGTTCCACGAGTTTGTCACGCCGCTGGTGGAGCGGACCGGCAGCCTGCGGGCGATGCTGTGGGCCCCGCGGAAGGGCGAGGCGTTCCCTGTCACCTATAGCGAGTCCTCCGGCGACAGGGCCCACCCGGTCGGGCTGGACCTGGGGGCCAACGGGGCCTATCGCCAGGCCATCGAGCAGGCGAGTGACTCCGGGCAGGCCGTCTGCACCGCACGCGTCAGGGCCAATGACAAGGGAGAGCACGACGTCCTGATCTTTCTGCCGGTCTACGCCCGGCCGACGCAGACCGCACCGGCGACGCCGGCCCGGCGGCGCGAGCGTCTGACCGGGTTGCTGGCGGCCGTCGTGTCGCCGCGAGGGGTGCTCTGGGAATCCGTTAAGCCACTGGCCGTCGCGGGGCTGAGGCTGCGGCTCTACGACCTGTCGGCCCCGCCCGGCGAGCGGTTCCTCCACGGGCTGGCGCGCACACAGGAGGATCCGGAGGAGGCGAAGGAGACCCCCGTCGCCGACGCCGGGCTCAACGACCGGCGCGAGCTGAGCGTGGGCGGGCGGAGGTGGCAGCTGGACGTCACACCCACCGAGGCGTTCATCCGGGACCACCGGTCGGTCGCCGGCTGGATCGTGGCTGCCTGCGGAGTCTACATCACCGGGTTGGTCGCCGCCTACATCCTCGTGCTCCTGGGGCAGGCGCGGCGGATCCGCACGGAGGTGGAGGCCCGCACGGTGGAACTCCGCCGCGAGATCGCCAACCGCGAAAAAGTCGAGCAGGCCCTGAACCTCCAGAAGGCCCAGGCCCAGCAGTACCTGGACGTGGCCGGCGTGATCCTGGTCCTCCTGGACCACTCCGGGCGGGTCGTCCTGATCAACCGCATGGGCTGCGACGTGCTCGGTCGAAGCGAGGGCGAGATCCTCGGCGTCGACTGGTTCGAGGCCTTTGTCCCCGCCGGCGACCGCGAGGCCCTCCGCGCCGACTTCGCCCGGCGAGTCGCCGCCCAGACCGACGCCGCCAACCCATTCGAGTACGCTGTCCTTGACTTCGCCGGCCGGCGGCGAACCATCTCCTGGCGGCACGTCCTGGTCCGCGACGACCAGGGGAACGTCGTCGGCACGCTCAGTTCCGGCTCCGACGTCACCGAACGCCGACAGATGGAGGCCCAGATCCTCCACGCCCAGAAGCTCGAAAGCCTGGGCATCCTGGCCGGGGGGATCGCGCACGACTTCAACAACATTCTGACGGCGGTACTGGGCCACGCCGACCTGGCCCTGCGAGAGCTGGCGCCGGTCTCGCCGGCGAGGGGCAACCTCCACGAGATAGCCACGGCCGCCCGCCGCGCCGCCGACCTGTGCCGCCAGTTGCTGGCCTACTCAGGCAAGGGGCGGTTCGTGGTCGAGCCGATCGATCTGTCGGCCCTGATCGGGGAGATGACCCACCTGATCGAGGTTTCGATCTCGAAGAAGGTTTCGCTGCGGCGCCATTTCGCTCCGAATCTGCCCGCCGTCGACGGCGACGCCACGCAGCTCCGCCAGATCGTCATGAACCTCATCACCAACGCCTCCGAGGCCATCGGCGAGGCCGGTGGGGAGATCCTCGTCACGACCGACTCGATGGTCTGCGACGAGGCGTACCTGCAATCCGCCCAGATCACCGATCGCCTCCCCGCCGGGCGTTACGTTACCATCGAAGTCAGCGACGACGGCTGCGGCATGGACGCGGGCCTCCTCGAGCGGATCTTCGACCCGTTCTTCAGCACGAAGTTCGCCGGTCGCGGGTTGGGGCTGGCGGCCGTCCTGGGCATCGTCCGGGGGCACAAGGGCGGCGTTAAGGTCTACAGCGAGCCGGGCCAGGGCACGACGTTCAAGGTGTTCCTGCCCGCCAGCGTCTCCCAACCGCGCCCGCCCGAATCGCCTCGCGACGCCGACGCCCAATGGCGCGGGCAGGGCACGGTCCTGATCGTCGACGACGAGGAGTGCGTCCGCACCCTCGGGCGTGAGATGCTGACGCGAATGGGTTTCTCCGTCCTGCTGGCCGAGGACGGGCGGGGCGGGCTGGAGGTCTTCGCGAGGGAGCGAGAGCGGATCGTCTGCGTGGTCCTGGACCTGACCATGCCGAAGATGGACGGGGAAGAAGCCTTCCGCCTCCTGCGGGCGGCCTGCCCCGACGTCCGCGTGATCCTCTGCAGCGGCTACAACGAGCAGGACGTCACCCAGCGATTCGTGGGCAAGGGCCTGGCGGGGTTCATCCAGAAACCCTTCGAATACGCCACCCTCGCCGCCCGGCTCCGCGAGGCGCTGGAAGGCTGAGTGGGGTTACCCTCGCGACACTTCGTGTCCCCGCCGGGGGTTCTTCCCAGTCGGGGGGACGGCGACGTTCCGTCGCGGGCCAAACCAGGCGGACGGAAGGTGGATGGTATGTCGGGCGCCGGGGGGAGAGAGCTACTCCAGGCTGGCGATGCACTGGTCTTCGCGGACGACTTTGCGCGGGCCCCCGTCGGTGCTGGTGGACCAATCCTGGAGGCCGGCGACGGCCTCGAACTTGTCCAGGATGCCCAGGGCCTTGGCGCGGTCGTAAATGAGCTGCCAGGCGCAGTCGCGGTCGGCGGTGATTTCGCACTTGCCCTGACGGCTGCCGCCGCAGGGGCCGTTGAAGAGCCGCTTGGCGCAGCGGGTGATGGGGCAGACGGCGGCGAACTCGCCGAGTCGGCAGGCGCCGCAGGCGGCGCACTTCTCGGCCCAGACGCCCTGGTTTTCGAGGATGCCGATGAACTGGGTGTTGAGGCCAGGGTAAACGGCCTTGTCGGGGAACCGCTCGGCGAGGGCCTGGACGCCCGCCCCGCAGCCGAGGGAGCAGATGGCGTCGTACTCGACGCCGCGGATGGCCAGGGCGTCGATGAAGGCGTCCTCACATTGGCGTTCGATGACGCACTCGTCGACGACGACGTGGCCTCGCCCGATGAGCTTGAGGGACATGCGGACGGCCGAGCCGAGGATGCCCACCTCGCGTTCCCCGCCGGCCAGGCACACGGTGACGCAGGTGCCGCATCCGACGAGGAGGACGCGGTCATGCCCCTTGATCATGTCACGGATTTCGCTGATGGACTTTCGGTCGGCGACAATCATCGGTTATCTCCCGCCACGGCGGCCTGGGCAGCCGCGGCCATTTCCTGCACGTTCTTCTCCACGGTGGCGCGGTCGGGGCGGAGCGGGCTGGGGGGCAGGGCGGCGATCCGCTCGGTCATTTCCGTGGCGATCTGGGCGAAGCGGGGCCCCTCGGCGGAGGAGAGGTTGTACATCTCCAGCCGTTCGGGCTCCAGACCGATCTCCTGGAGGATCTTCTTGGCCCGCTCGACGCGCCGCCGGGCGCGGAGATTTCCTTCGAGGTAGTGGCAGCCGCCTTCGAGACAGCCGGCGATGAACACCCCGTCGGCCCCGCGTTCGAAGGCCGCCAGGATGTAGTTGACCTCCACCTTCCCGGTGCAGGGCAGCTTGAGGACGCGGACGTTGGCGGGGTATTGCAGCCGCATCGAGCCGGCCAGGTCCGCCGCGGCGTAGGCGCAGTAGTGGCAGCAGAAGGCGAGAATGACAGGGTTATCGTTCATGTTGGGTCTCCGGGGCCGGGGCGGCGTGCCACTTGGGCCTCGCTACCCCGACCTGCTCGGGGTACACCGGCTCGAACCCCCGCGCCGCCGCGTCGGGCGTCAGCAGGCCGCCGATGGCGCCCAGCACCTGCACGTCGATACAGTGCCGCAGGGACAGGGCCTTGGCGGGGCACTCGGCGGTGCAGTTGCCGCACCCCATGCAGACGGCCGACTGCACCTCGGCCTTGTTGTCCGTGCCGACCTTCGGGGCCCCGTACGGGCACACGTGAACGCACGTCATGCAGGAGATGCACTTCTCCGGGTCGACCCAGGCGATCTGCCCGCTGACGGGCATTCGCTTGCGGGAGAGAATCGCCGCAGCCCGTGCGGCGACGGCGTTGGCCTGGCTGATCGTTTCGGTGAGGAACTTGGGTGCGTGGACCGTGCCGGCCAGGAACAGGCCCTCGCTGGCGAAATCCACCGGCCGGAGCTTCACGTGAGCCTCCAGGAAGAACCCGTCGGCGTTCAGCGGAACGCGGAGGAGGTCGGAGAGTTCCTTCCGGTCGGCCCGGGGGACCATGGGGGCCGCCAGGGCCAGCAGATCGACCTGGAGGTCCATCGCCCGCCCGAGGGCCGGTTCGGTTATGCTCACGCGGATCGACTGGCCGTTGAGGGCGACCTGCGGCGGGGCGTCGGCTTCATAGCGGACGAACAGGACGCCGGCCTCGCGGGCCTGGCGATACGCGGCCTCGCGGAATCCGTACGTCCGCATGTCGCGGTACAACACGACCACGCGGGCCTGCGGGTACTTCCGGCGGAGTTCCAGGGCGTTCTTGACGGCCTGGGTGCAGCAGACGCGGCTGCAATAGGGGCGCTCGGCGGTGCGCTGCTCGACGCACTGGATCATCGCGATGGTCGCCCCGGCCGGGATGTCCAGCGTGCCGGCGGCGAGGCGTTCGGAGAGTTCCACTTGGGTGAGGACGCTGGGGCTTTGCCCGTAACCGTAGGTGGTGGGCTTGGCCTCGAGGGCGCCAGTGGCCAGGACGGCCACGCCGTGGGTGATCTCGGCGGTCTGTTCGCCGGTGACCAGGTGCGAGGTGAAGTCGCCGATGCCGCCCTCGACCTTGGCCACGTGGGAGTTCAGATGCAGCTTGATCCTCGGGTGCTTGCCGACGCGTTCGATCGCGCGGGCGAGGTAGGCCTGCACGTCGGCCCCGTCCAGCGTGGTGTGGATCTGCCGGGCCGTGCCGCCCAGAACGTCGGACTTCTCGACCAGTTCGACGGGGAAGCCCTGATCGGCCAGCGCCAGCGCCGCCGTCATGCCCGCCACGCCGCCTCCGATGACGAGGGCGGAGTTCTTGACGGGGATGGTTTCTTCGGCCAGGGGGACCAGCCGAGCGGCCCGCCCGACGGACATGCGGACCCGGTCGATGGCCTTGGCGGTCGCCTTGACCGGGTCGCCCGAGTGCACCCAGGAGCACTGGTCGCGGATGTTGGCCATCTCGACGAGGTACTGGTTGAGCCCGGCGTCCCGCAGCGTGTCGCGGAAGATGGGCTCGTGCGTCCGCGGCGTGCACGAGGCGATCACTACGCGGTTGAGGCGGTACTCGTCGATCTTGTCCTTGAGGCGGTCCTGCGTGTCGTCGGCGCAGGTGTAGGTGTTGTGCTCGGCCAGCACGACGTTGGGCAGGGCCGAGGCGGCCTTCACGACCGCCGCGACGTCCACCACCGAAGCGATGTTGCTCCCGCAGTGGCAGATGAACACCCCGATCCGCGCCGGCTCGTCCGTGACGTCCCGCTCCAGCGGATACTTCTTGACCTTGACGGCCGAGCCGCGAGACCGCGCCAGCAGCGTCATGGCCTTGGCGGCCGCCGCGGTGGCCTGCATCACCGTCTCGGGAATGTCCTTGGGCTCCTGGAACGTGCCGCCCACGAACACGCCCGGACGGCTGGTGGTCAGCGGGTCCAGCTCGGTGGTCTGGGCGAAGCCCCAGCGGTTGAGGGCCACCTTGAGCCGCTCGGCCTGCTGCTGGAGCGTCGCGCTGGGCTCGAGCCCGAGCGACAGGACGACCATGTCGAATTCCTCGGTCGTTCGCTTCATGTTCGCGTCCAGGTACGTCAGGGCGAGGTTCTTCGTTTCGGGCATCTCGTACGTTCGCGAGATGAAGCTCCGCACGTACCGCACGCCCAACTGGTTCTTCGCCCGCTCGCAGTAGCGGTCGAAGTCCTTGCCGAAGGCCCGGAGGTCCAGGAAGAAGATCGTCACGTCCAGGTCGGGCTCGTGTTCCTTGGCCTGGATGGCTTCCTTCGTGGCGGCCATGCAGCAGACGCTGGAGCAGTACTCGTTATCGCAGCCGGTGTCGCGCGAGCCGACGCACTGGATGAAGGCGAGTTTCCTGGGCGCCTTGCCGTCGGAGGGCCTTTGCACGTGCCCTGCCGTCGGGCCCGAGGCCGACAAAAGCCGTTCGAACTGCACGTTCGTGACCACGTTGCGGGCGAAGCCGTACCCGAACTCGCCCCGGCGCGTGGCGTCGAAGGCCTCGAAGCCCGGCGTGAGCACGACGGCCCCGACGGTGAGGTCGCGGGTGGTTTCCTGCTGATCGTAGTCGATCGCTCCGGCCTGGCAGACTTCCTTGCAGAGCCCGCACTCGCCCGTGCGGAAGTGCAGGCAGTTCTCGCGATCGATCGAGGGCACGCGCGGGGCCGCCTGAGGGTGTGCCATGTCGATCGATGGGCGGGCCGTCAGATACTGGTCGTACCGCGTGATGTGCGGCTGAATGTGCCGGGCGGTGATCGCCGCCAGGTCGATCGCCCCGGTCGGGCAGACGACGGCGCAGGCACCGCAGGCCTGGCACTGGTCGCTGGGCTCGCCGAAGGCGGTCTGGACCTTCCGCGGCGCGCCGCGGCCGAACATGTTGATCGCCCCGCGCCCCATCAGTTCGTTGCACACCCGCACGCACAGCCCGCAGAGCACGCACTTGCCCTTGGGGGCCTTCTCGAACGCGGTGGCCTTGACGCCCATCTCGGCGGCGAGGGTTTGCAGCTCGGTCGAATCGGGCGCCTGGGCCAGCAGCAGTTCCAGGACGGTCTGGCGGCTCTGGCGGACGGCGTCGGTGTCGGTGTGGACGACGGTGGGGGCGTCAAGGGGATAGCTGCACGAGGCGACCTGGCGCGGGCCTCGCGGGGTTTCCACTTCCACCACGCAGACGCGGCAGGCCCCGTAGGGGTTCAGCCCGCGGTAGTGGCAGAGCGTGGGGATGGCAATGCCCATTTGTCGGGCGGCGTCGAGAATCGTCGTGCCGGCCCGCACCTGCGAGGTGCGCCCGTCGACGGTGACGGCCACGTGATCGGCGGATGTCGCTTCCATGGTCACTCTCGTGTCCTGTGGTCAAACGTTAATGACGGCGTCGGCGGGGCAGACGCTCCGGCAGGCCCCGCACCGCGTGCAGAGGGCCTCGTCGATCCGGTGGGCCTTCTTCGCCGTTCCGGCGACGGCCGAAACCGCACATACCTTCACGCACCGCCCGCACCCGATGCACGCCGACTCGTCCACCTTGAACGTCGTCAGGTTCCGGCAGACGCCGGCGGGGCACTTACGGTCCTTCACGTGGGCCTCAAACTCGGGCCCGAAATATCGCATCGCCGTCAGCACGGGGTTGGGGGCGGTCTGCCCCAGCCCGCAAAGGCTGGCGGCCTTGATCGTCGTGGCCAAACGCTGCAGCGTCTGCAAGTCTTCGCTCTTGCCTTCGCCCTCGCAGATCCGCGTGAGAATCCGGAGCATCTGCTTGGTGCCTTCCCGGCACGGGGCGCACTTGCCGCAGGACTCCTCGGCCGTGAAGCTCAGGAAGAACCGCGCCAGGTCCACCATGCACGTGCCTTCGTCGATCACGATCATGCCGCCCGAGCCCATCATGGCGCCGGCCTGGGCGAGTTTCTCGTAGTCGATGGTCAGATCGAGCATGGCCGCCGGGATGCACCCGCCGGAGGGCCCGCCGGTCTGGACGGCCTTGACGGGCTTGGAGCCGCTGGGCCCGCCCCCGATGTCGTAGATCATCTGACGCAGCGAAATGCCCAGGGGCACCTCGACCAGCCCGGTGTTCTTGACCGCCCCGACGAGCGAGAACACCGTCGTGCCGCGGCTGCCCTCGACGCCGCGACCGGCGTACCAGGCGGCCCCGCGAGCGAGAATCGCCCCGATGCTCGAGAGCGTCTTGACGTTGTTGATGACCGTCGGCTTGCCCCAGAGCCCCTTGACCGCCGGGTAGGGCGGACGCGGGCGGGGTTCGCCGGCGCGGCCTTCGATGGACGCGATCAGGGCCGTCTCCTCGCCGCAGACGAACGCACCGGCCCCGCGGCGAATCTCGATCTCCAGGTCGAACCCGCTGCCAAGGATATCCTTGCCCAGCAGGCCGGCGGCCTTGGCCTGGGCGATGGCGTGTTCCATCGTGCTCACGGCCAGGGGGTATTCGCTGCGGACGTACACGAACGCACGGGCCGCTCCGATGGCGTACGCGCCGATCAGCATGCCCTCGAGCACGGCGTGCGGGTCGCCTTCCATGACGCTGCGGTCCATGAACGCGCCCGGGTCGCCCTCGTCGGCGTTGCAGATGAAGTACTTCGCGTCGGCCTCCTGGGTGCGGGCGGCGTCCCACTTTCGCCCGGTGGGGAAGCCCGCTCCGCCGCGGCCTCGCAGGCCCGAGGCGGTGATCTCGGCGACGACCTGCTCGGGGGTCATTCGCGTCAGGGCGCGGAGGGCGCCGCGATAGGCCCCGCGGGCGACGGCCTCGCCCAGCGACATCGGATCGATCGACCCGCAATTCCGCAGGATCACCCGCTCCTGCGGGCGGTAGAAGTCCACCGTGGACCACTCGGGCACCTGACCCAGCCCGTTGGTCCCGGGCGGGTACGGGCGGGTCGTGCCGGCGGAAACGTACTTCTCCTCGGTGAAGCGGCACAAGGCCGCGTCGGCCTTCAGGTGCCCCGTCTTGGCGTAGCCCTCGATCAACGAACGGATGCCCGCGGGCGTGACCTTCGAGAAGCACACGCGCGGGCCTTCGGGCAGGATGACGTCGACGAGGGGCTCGGCCTGGCAGAAGCCGATGCAGCCGGTGCGGGCGACGACGGCGTCGAGCCCGGCGGCCTTGAGGGCCTCGAGGGCGGCGGCCTCCACCTCGCGGGCGCCAGCGCTGATGCCGCAACTGGCCGAACCGATCAGCAGCTTCAGGCCCCGCGGGTACAGCGAGCCCTCGCCCTCGCGGGCCAGCGCGTCGAGGTCTTTCTCTGTCCGAATCGCCGTGGTCATTGGAACCGCTCCAGGATGTCACCGACCTTGTCGAGCTTCATCTTGCCGAACGTCACGCCGTCGATCCGCATCGCCGGGGCCAGGGCGCAGCAGCCGATGCACCGGACCGTGCGGAGGGTGAAGCGCCTGTCCTTGTCGGTCCCGCCGGCGGGGACGCCCACCAGGTCTTCCAGCCGCTCCAGCAGCAGGTTGGACCCGCGGACGAAGCACGCCGTGCCGAGGCAGACCTCGATCACGTGCCGCCCGACGGGCGTGAGGCTGAAGGCGTTGTAGAAACTCGCCACCCGCAGGATCTCCGCCAGCGGAATGCCCAACCGCGCCGCCAGATCCTCAAGCATAGGCCGGGGCAGGTAGCCGCGGCGCTCGTTGATGTCCTGCAGAACGGGGATCAGCACCGAGGGCTCGGCGGAATACTTGACGAGGATCTCTTCCATCAGGGCGCGGTCGTCGGCCTGGCCCGGATGGGCCGGGGCGAAGGTCGCGACCGCCTGCGGCACGTTGCGGACGGGGCAGTGCTCCACGCAGTCGCCGCAGCCGGTGCACTTGTCGGCGTCGACGCCGCGGGGGCGGAGGCGGACCTGGGCGGTGAACTGGCCCGGCTCGCCCTCGAGGGTCATCACGTCGGCCATCGTGAGCACTTCGACGTTCAGGTCGCGAAGGCAGGCCACCAGCTTGGGCGAGATCGTGCAGGTGGCGCAGTCGCCGGTGGGGAAGGTCTTGTCCAGCCGGGCCATCGTCCCGCCGATGGTGGGGCTCTCCTCGACGAGGTACACGCCGAACCCGGCGGCCGACAGGTCCAGGGCGGCCTGGATGCCGGCGATGCCACCCCCGGCGACGAGGACCGAGCCGCACGGGGCGGGCTTGGCCTTCGCGGGGGCGGCTGGAGTAGCGGGGGCGTTGTCGAGAATCATGCGGCACCTCCGGCGGCCTTGGCGGGGGCGAGGCGGTCCAGGAGCCCGTCGGCGCTGACGAACAGCCCCTCGATGCCCAACGCCTCGGGGCTCAGCCCCAGCGCCAGGCCCAGCAGTTGCGTCACGAACAGCACGGGCGTCTCGGGCAGGGGGCCGTGGGCCTTGGCCGCGTCACGCTGGCGGAGGTCGAGGTTGACCTGGCAGAGGGGGCAGGCGACGGCGAGGCAGTCGGCCCCGGCCCGGCGGGCCATCGCGAGAATGTTGTGTCCGAGCCGGTTGACCACGGCGGAGGTCGTCATGGACAGCCCCGCCCCGCAGCACTCGGTCTTGTAGGGCCAGTCGACGACGTCCGCTCCGGCGGCCGTCATTATGGTGTCCATGCTCACCGGATGCTCGGGGTTCTCGAAGGCGACGACTTCGGGCGGGCGGGTCAGCAGGCAGCCGTAGTAGCAGGCGACCTTCAACCCGCTCAGCGGGCGGGTGACGCGGGCGGCGATGGCGTCGGCCCCGATGTGCCGGGTGAGGGCCTCGAGAATATGATGCACGGGGACGGCCCCGTCGTATGGTTTGCCGACGATGCGTTCGGTGCGCTGGCGTTCGGCCGGGTCGGTCTTGACCTTGTGGTTGGCCGTGCGGAGCCGGGCGTAGCAGGACGCGCAGGCCGTCAGGACCGGGCGGCCCATGTCGCGGGCCTTCAGCAGGTTCATCACCGGCAGGGCCACCGCCAGCGAGGTATTGGAGGCGTGGGCGGGGGTCGAGCCGCAGCAGGACCAGTCGGGAATATCGGTCAGCTCGGCGCCCAGGGCCGCGAACGTCGCGCGGACGGAGGCGTCGAAGTCCCACGCGGTGGACTCCAGGCTGCACCCGGGGAAGAAGGCGTACTTCATCGGTTTTTCTCCTCCTGGTCGGCCCGTTTGAAGACCTCGCGGACTTCCTTGGCGTTGCCGCTGCTCTTGGGCCAGAGGGCCAGCTTGCCGCGCTTCAGCATGCCGGGCACCTTGCCCACGTCGCCCAGCAGGTCGCCGCTGCGGAGTTTGTACGCGGTCATCAGCCCCATCTCGAACACCCGCCCGTGCCGGCGGACGCTCGAGAGGAATGATGTATTGAACTTGTTGCCCCTCGCGTCGCCCAGGGTCACGCCGGCCTCGACGGCCATCATCCGCAGCGTGTCCATCACCGCGGCGATGTCGATGCCCTGCGGGCACCGCGTCGTGCAGGCCTCGCAGGAGGCGCACAGCCAGATGGACTGGCTGGCCAGGGCCTCGTCGCGGGCGCCCAGGTGGATCAGCCGCATGATCTGGCTGCTCATCACGTCCATCTCGGGGGCCACCGGGCAGCCGGTGGAACACTTGTGGCACTGGAAGCAGGCGCTGACGGAGGCGCCGCTGCGGCGTTCCACGTCGCGCAGGAATGTCGGATCGTTCCAGGGCAATGCCTCGCTCATCGCTAGCCTCCCAGCCCTTCCAGTTCGTCCTCGACCTCGGGGTCTTCGTTCGAGGGGGGCATGACCTTCGTGTACACCTGGGCGGGCTCCCGCCGCACGCCGTCCACGGTCAGCAGGTCCCGCTCGACGTCGATGCCGAAGAGCCGTTCGTTCTCGAGCAGGTAGGGGTGGATCAGTTTCCAGTCGGCCGCCGAGAGCTTGCGGAAGATCGCGCCGTTGAGCTGCTCGGTGACTAGGGTCTTGTGCGGGTCGCGGACGTAGATCGCTCCGCCCGAGGCCAGCGACAGCAGGTTGCTGCCGGGGTAGGGCAGTTCGAGGGGCACGACTTTTCCGTCAGCCTGGCAGTGCAGCCCGTTGACGATGGCGAACCCGCCCCCGGCCAGCGGATCGCCGGCCATGAAACTCTCAGCCAGGAAGTCCAACGCCGTGCCGTTGATGACCACGCGCGGGCGCCCGACAGCGTTGATCATGGGCCTGCCGGCGGCGTTGCCCAGGACGTAGATCTCTCCGCCCTTGGCCCCGTAGAGGAACGTCTGCCCGACGTCTCCGTGGATGATGCAGCGCCCGCTCTTGGCGATCTGGCAGAGCTGGTCCTGGGCGTTGCCGTGGACGACGATCTCCAGCCCGTCCATGCCGCTGGCGAGGTAATCGCCGGGGTTGTCGTAGCAGTCGATTCGGAGGCCGGTGGTTCCGGCGCCATACCCGGCCCCGTGGAACCGCGTGCCGCGGCTGTTGTAGTGGATCATGTGCCGCCAGCCCAACTGGTAGGCCTTGACGGCGAGGGTCGCATCGCAGTCGGGGCCTTCGGGCTGGAATCGCCGGGCGTCGATCAGCAGGGAGGTCTCCTGCCCCTGCGGGCCTCGCAGGCTGCCGCGGACGTCCCAGGTGGCTCGGGCGAACGCGTGCCCGTTGCCCGCGGCGTCCCAGAGCGGCTGGGCGGAGAAGATCTTCTCCACGCCCGTCCGGAGGATCGTCAGCACGCTGGAGCGTTTCTTGTCGCCGCTGGGGTAGCGGCGGTCCATGCACAACGTCAGGGCCTCGATGCCCGCCGCCGGAGCGCCCGCGACGGCTTCATCGGCCAGGCGATCCACAAACCGCCGCAGGCGGTCGAAACTCATCTCGGGCACGTGGTCTCGCAGGTAGCCGAAGAATGCCCCGGCGTTGCCGCTTTCGATCAGCCCGCGAATGGCCGACTCGTCGCCGTTGGAGTTGGCGACGGCCTTGGGGGCCGCGGACAGGTCGCAGTGTACCTGGCCGGGTGGGGTCGAGACGGACTGGCCGAACTTATTGGTCACTTTCAATTCGTAGCGTCGCCCGGCCGCGGGAACAACGGCGGGGCCGTCCGTGGGCTCGACGGTCATCAGGAACGCCCCGCCGTCGGAATGGCTGCCGCCGCGGGCGTTCCAGTACATGTCGGCCACCGGGGTGAAACGGGCGTCTTCGGAGGCCAGGCTCGCCAGCGTGGCGTCGATGGCCTGCTTTTCCGAGCAGACCAGGGCGATCGAGACGTCCTTGCCCTCCTGCAGGGCGAAGACCTGCGGGCGGAGCATGGCCGTGTCGGTGATGCCCAGCAACTGGAAGGCCCCGCGTTCGACGAGGCTGCGTGCGATGATGAAGAACCACGGGCCGTCCGGGGCCGCGTGAATGTGCGCGTTCTGGATCTGCCCGTACACCGCCCGCCGGGCGTCGGGCAGGCGGTCGAAGTCCAGCTCGGTCGTCGGGGCGATGGCCTCGATGATGTATTCGAGCGGGTAGTTGTAGGTGCGGTGGAGCAGGTCGAACAGGAAGATCGAGACTTCGGTGTCGGTGAGGAACTGCGGGAAGAGGTTTCGTTGGGCCAGGTATTCGCAGACGGAATGATAGTTGGCGAAGTCGCCGTTGTGCACGAGGGCCTCGTTCATCCCGATGAACGGATGCGCCCCGCCCGGGTGCCAGACTCGCCCGCGCGTGGGGTATCGCTGGTGGGCGATCCACACGTGGGCGCGGGTGTCGGCCATCTTGTAATACTGCACGCAGGCCTCGGCGAAGCCGACGACCTTCATGATGATCAGGTTCCGGGCGTGCGAGACCACGAACGCCCGCTTCTCGCCCAGAGAGGCGTAGAACTCGCCGTTGAGGGCGATGGAGTTCTGGAAGACGAACTCGTCCTCCAACTCCCGGCGGTCCAGGATCGCCAGGTGCTTCTCCTTGGCGAAGCGGTCCAGCACGTCGTTCTTCACGCGGACGAAGTAGCGGGCGATGTCCGGCGGGCGGACCTCCAGCAGCTCGACGTCGCGATGGTCGTCCACGGTGTCGACCAGCATGGCCGCGTGGATTTCGAAGAACGGCTCGATGAACTTCTTCTCGACCTCGCCCTTGACCTTGGGGTCCAGCAGGGCGATCTGGAGGATGTAATCCTCGTCGAGGATCTGGCGGGAGACGCCCATGTCCTGGGGGACGAGCCCGCAGGCGGCGATGCCGCCGCCCTTGCCGTTGCCCCGGTTTCGCATCTGGATGGAGGGCTCGTAAATGTGCTTTCCGCCGACGGGGATGGTGCAGGCGAAGCCGGTCACGCCGCAGCCGCCTTCGGCCTCGGGGCTGACTCGGGCCCAGTCGCCCTCCGGGCGGAAGCCCGCGCGGGCCGCCGTAAGCGATCGGATCCGCTCGTCCAGCTCGTCCATAGTGGGCAGGTGGCGTATCATCAGGCCGCTCCGTCTGAACCTTCGTAATCCAGGTGCATCAACAGGTCCGTCCGCCCGCGCAGGGCCGACACCGAGTCCAGCCCGAGGCGGTACAGGATGTCGATCAGCCCCTCGCGCCAGGCGCTGTACAGGTTCACCAGCCGCTGGGTCGCCCAGTCGATGGTGACCAACTCCAGCAGTTCCGTGTCCGTCGTGGCGATGCCGCGGGCACAGCCCCGCCCGCTCTCGCAGGCGGTGCAGCGGATGCAGCCGATGGCGACCAGCTCGGCCGTGCCCGTGACGATGCCGTCGGCGCCCAAGGCGATGGCCTTGGCGATGTCGGCCGGCGTTCGCACGCCGCCCGAGGCGATCAGCGTGACCTTGTCTCGGACGCCCTCGTTGACGAGGAACTGGTGCACCTTGCCGATGCCGTACTCGATGGGCATGGCGATGTTCTTTTTGGCCACGTTGGGAGCGGCCCCCGTGCCGCCGTAACTGCCGTCGGTGTGCACGATGTGGGCCCCGGCGTAGTAGGCCCCGACGGCGACCATGTCCACGTCGGTCGGGGTGGAGACCTTCGCCGAAAGCAGGGCGCGCGGGTTCACGTGGGCGATCCAGTCGAGGTGCTTCTTGTGGTCTTCGACGGAGTAGACGCTGTGGAACGGGAACGGGCTGAACAGCGACACGCCCGGCACGGTCTCTCGCATCGCCGCGACGGAGGGGGTGTTCTTGCTGCCCAGCAGGTGCCCGCCCAGGCCGGGCTTGGCGCCCTGGGCGTACTTGAACTCGACGATCTTCGCCCGCTGGATGGTTTCCTCGCGGACGCCGAAGAGCCCGGTGGCCACCTGGACGATCATGTGGTCGGCGTAGGGGATGAACCGCTGGGGGTATCCGCCCTCGCCGGTGCAACTGAAGGTGTTCCAGGCCTTGCCCGCCCGCACCTTCGCCAGCAGGGCGTGAATGTTGGTCGAGCCGAAGCTCATTCCCCCGCCGTACCAGGGCACGTCGATGGTGACCTTCTCGCGTCCGTCGTCGCGGCGGTTGAGGAGCAGCTTGGTGGAGATATCCTCCCGCCGCAGGTCCTTGGGCGGGGCGGCGGGGAAGCGGAACCGCAGGCGATCGAACCCGCCGCCGGAGTTGCCCGTCTCGCTCTCGAGGAACGAGGGGGGCAACTGGCCCGTTTCGGCCATCTTCCAGGTCGAGACGATCAGATCGGGCGTCCAGCGGAAGTCGCCGATGGTCTCGAAGACCGGATTGAGCGTGACCGAGAGGGCCTTGTTCGGGCAGGCGCCGACGCAATACCGGCCGCTCGTCTTGCAGTCCGGGCCGATGCAGCGGTACTCGAAGGGGCGGATGATCAGGTTGTACCGCCAGGGGCGCACGTGGACGCCGTGGGCGCCGCACCGCCCGCACTGGCCGCAGGCGTCCGGGCGGGGGACGACGAACTTGCCGATCTCGTTGCGATACCGAGGCGGCGCGACGCGGGTCTCCCGCGAGACGGCCGCAAAGCCCGGCTCGGCGACGAAATCCTCCGGCGACTGAGGGCTGGTTGTATTGGGGGCGATAGTCATGCGGATAACCTTACAGGGCGGGCCGGTCGGCCTTGCGTTGGCCGAAGAGGCGGCCGAAGGTGTCGCGTTCGAGATCTTCGTAAAACATACACCGCCCGACCTCGCCGCGGAGGCGTCGGGCCTCCCGCATGCCCATGGCCCCCATCATCTCGATGAGCTGCTGGTGCCAGGCGCCGACCAGGTTGACGACGCGGCGGGCGGCGTAGTCCAGGTCGATGTTTTCCAGGGCGATGGGGCAGGGGCGCCCCGGGCCGCACTCCTTGCACAGGCGGCATTCCATCGCCAGCAGCAACGGCACATCGATGGCAACCAGGTCGGCCCCGCACAGCAGGGCCTTGGTGACGTGCTCGGCCAGCGCGATGCCGCCCGAGGAGATCAGCGTCACCTGGTCCCTCGTGCCGTCCTTGATGAGGCGGCGGTGGACCTCCCGCAGGACGTCCCGCACGTGGCGGGGGTTCGCCGGGGCGTCTTCGCGCCCGTGGGGGTCGAAGGTCAGGCAGATGGCCTCGACGCCTTCGGCGGCGAAGCGACTGATGCGGTCGGCGGCCCGCGGGTTGGCGCGGGTGCGGACGACGACGATGCGGTTGGGCGACCGGGCCTTCAATGCCCGGTGGGCCTCGAAGACATCCTCGCCGTCGGGCAGCATGACGACGGGCGCGGCGGCGAAAGCGTCGCCCTGGGCGGCCCGAGCCAGTTGGGGCAGCATGTTGGCGTTCGATCGGCCCGGGGAGGCCGGAATGTCGTCGGCGTCGACGACGGTCAGCAGGCCTGTCTGAGCGGCCGCCTTGGCGACGGCGGCGACGATGGGCCCGCGGCGCCACCGCGACGGAATCACGTCGAAGATCACCGGCATGGGGATTTCCAGCAGCGGTGGGGGAGGCACGGGCTGGCCGTCCTTGAAGGCCAGGTGGCGTTCCTTGCGCCCGATGTTGACCGACGTGCTAATGTATTCGCGCCCGTGAATGCCGTCCCGCGTGGGGCGGACAATTTCGGACATGTCGGTCCACATGGAGTCAAACCCGGCCCCGCTGAAGGGGCCGTTGTATCCGCCGCCCGAGACCGGGATCTTGCCCGTCTCGCTCTGGAACCAGGTGACCGCGACGATGTCGGGGGTGAAGTAGGCGTCGCCCAGCCGTTTGTACTCGGGGTTGACCACTCGCGTCAGGATGCCCTTGGTACAATTCTGCACGCAACTGAGGCAGCCCTTGCACTGGTAAATGTAGTCCAGGAAGTCGTGGGTTTCGTGGAGGGCGTCGGCCTCGTCCCGGAACAGGCCGTACACGCAGGCCCGCTTGACGCAGTTGTGGCAACTGGAGCAGTCCTCGCGCCACTCCACAATGCCCAACTTGCCGATCGGTCGGAAGCGGGGCGGGGCGGGCTCCGTATGAATATGATACTTGGAGGCCACGGCTACTCGATCCTCAATCCCGACGCGGCGATGACTTCCAGGGCCGCTTCCTCGTCGCCGTCGCCGCAGACGTCGAAACCGCGCAGCCCGGACATCCCCCGGAGTTTCTCGATCGTCTGGCAGGCCAGCTCGATGCCCGCCTTTCGCCCCCCGGCGGCCGGGGCGCTCGTTACGCGCTCCAGAACGGCGGCCGGAATCATCGGGTCGGGCCTCTGCTGGGCGTACGCCCGGGCCGCGTCGGAGGTCGTCAGCACGCGGACGCCGGCGATGATGGCCGCCTTCTCGTGCAGCCCCGCGCGGGTGACCTCGCGCCACCAGGCCCCGAAGCGGTCCAGGTCGAAGATCGGCGCGGTGACCAGGAAGGTCGCCCCGGCCGTGAGCTTCTTGCACAGCCGCAGCACCTGCAACTCCAGCGGGTCGGCACACGGGCTGGCCACGCCGCCCAGGCAGAAGGGGGCGACGGAGTCAAACCCCCGCGCCCCGACGGCCTGGCCGTCGGCCGGCAGGTTGGCCAGCAGGCGGATCAACTGCGTCGAGTCGATATCGAAGACGTTGCGGGCGGCGCGGAAGGCCCCCAACGTCTGGTGCGTGCCCGAGGTGCACAGCACGTTGCGGACACCCAGCCCCTGGGCGCCCAGGGCGTCGGAGACCAGGGCGATGCGATTGCGGTCGCGAGTGACCAGGTGCCAGAGGGGTTCGACGCCCTCGGCGGCGACCAGGGAAGCCGCCGCCATCGCCGACATCCGCACCTGGCGGCTGTTGTCGGTGAGCCCGAGGGCGTGGACCTTGCCGGCGAACTTGCGGGCGGTCTGGCGGACCGCCTCGCCTGCCCCGCCGGCGGGCGGGGCCACCTGCGCCAGCACCACGCTCTTGCCGGACTCGATTCGCTTTTGCAGCGCCGTCTTGTCTGTCTGTGTCGTCATTCTCGGGAACCTGATGGAGGCGGCCCTCTCGCCGCCGGTCGGGGTTTCCTCCCGCGCGTGAATGTCAAACAACCTTGGCGGCCGGCGCGGCGGCCAAACGGATCGGGCTGGGGCCCGTGCGGCAGATGCCCGCGACGGCCTGGCGAACCAGCGGCTCGAGGCTCTCGGGCTTGTCGGTGCTGGCCACGTGGATCAGGGCCAGTCGTTCGGGCTCCATGCCGATCTCGCTCAGCAGCTTCCGTCCGGTGCGGACTCGCATCTCCGCGCGGTAGTTGCCCTGGGTCAGATGGCAGTCGCCCTTGGGGCAGGCGACGATGCACACCCCGTCCAGCCCGCTCTCCAGCCCACGGAAGAGGTACTGGGCGTCGATCTTGCCGGTGCAGGGGGCCTGGCGGACGACCACGTGAGAGCCGTCCTGGTCCCACTGGCGGGGCAGCCGCGCCCCGGGGGGGATGCAGTTGTGACAAACGTATACTACGACGTCCGGATGCGACTCGGTCATACGGCTTCACCGTCCCAAAGGAGTCAACGCCGACTGCTCGTGGCTGCTATGCCGCCACCGGGTGGGGCCAAGCAGCAGCCTATTATATCCGGAAGGGCGAGTGATTTGAAGCAGAAAAGGCTGTGTTCCTTACATTATTGTCCTTCATATAAGCTAGACTGTTTGCCGGCAGACGTCGTTTTCCAAGATTCGGACGGTCAACGAGATGCGCAAGGGGATCTGAATGACGTAGGCGATCGGCTTGAGCGACGGGACGCGGGGGTTACTTGGGTTCGGTGCGGAGTAGGCCCAGGAACATCTTTTCAGCTTTGGAGGGGGCCTGGCCGCGTCGGCGGATAATGCCGATCTGGCGGGTCCAGGGGCGAGGCGAGAGGATCTTGGCGCAGGCCAGCCGCCCGTCGGCGACGGCCTCCTCGACGTTGCCTCGAGGCAGGATGCTCAGTCCGGAGTCGACTTCCACGGCCCGCTTGAGGGTTTCGATGTTGTCGAACTCGATGACGATGTCAACCTTGACGCGAACAGACTGCAGGAGTTTGTCGATGCCGGTGCGGCTGGGGATTCCGGCGGCGAACGCGACGAACCGTTGTCCCCGGAGGGCCTTGGGATCGAGGAATCGGTGCCCGGCGAGGGGGTGGTTGGGCGAGAAGACGGCCACCAGTTCTTCCTTCGCCAGCGAGATGATCTCGATGGAGCGATGTTTCTCGGGATAGGCGACGACGCCGAGGTCCATTTCGCCGCTGATGATGGCGGCTTGGATGCGGCTCCACTGGGCGTACTCGACCTGGAGGTGGACGTCGGGATGCGCCTTGAGGAAGGCGCGGACGTAGGGGTCGAGCAGGTAGAAGCCGACGGAGTAAATCGTGCCGACGCGGAGCGTGCCCCCGACGGTCTCGATGGCGGCGAGGATCTCCTCGGACAGCAGGCCGTAGCGGAGCAGAATGTCCTTGGCGCCTCTGTGGAAAACGGCGCCGGCATCGGTGGCGGCGGCGATCCCGCCCCGGGAAAGCAGTTGGGTGCCGAACTGGCTTTCCAGGGCCGCCAATTGCTGCGAGACGGCCGACTGCGAAATGCCGTTGAGCCGGGCGGCAATGGAAAAGCTGCCGGTATCGACGACGTCACAGAAGACCTTCAATGTACGTATATTCATAGACTCGCTACAGGTATCGGGCCGGGCGTGTCGGGCACGCCCGACCTCCCCATCCTATCGTTCCCGGGTCCTCGGGGCAAGGACGCAATAAGTCTATCTTGATTGCCCTATTAGCCGGCGTGCATCGATTCCATTTCCTCCGCCGCCGACGGGAGGATACCGTATCCTGCAGAACGCCCGCGTCCCGTCGCCTGAACAGAGGAGGCGGACCGGCGACGGGGTTCTGTTTCGTCTCATGTCGGGGCGAACGTGGTAACGCGGCCGGATCGGCCGGGAAAACAGCGAAGGAGATACGGGAATGTCTAACTGGCTTGTGGAAGAAATCATGGGAACAGTCTTGGTCCGTAACCCGGGCGAGGCGGAGTTCCATCAGGCGGTGCGGGAAGTCGTGGAGTCGGTGGCCTGCGTCATCGACAAGCGCCCGGACATGCGGACGGCCAGGATTGTCGAGCGGCTCGTCGAGCCGGAACGGCAGATCATGTTCCGCGTGCCGTGGGTGAACGACCGCGGCGAGGTGCAGGTCAACCGCGGGTTCCGCGTGCAGTTCAACAGCGCGATCGGTCCGTACAAGGGGGGGCTGCGGTTCCACCCGTCCGTCTATCTGGGCATCATCAAGTTCCTCGGCTTCGAGCAGATCTTCAAGAACGCCCTGACAACCACCCCCATCGGCGGCGGCAAGGGCGGCAGCGACTTCGACCCGAAGGGCAAGAGCGACATGGAAGTCATGCGGTTCTGCCAGAGCTTCATGGGCGAACTGTTCCGCCACATCGGGCCGGACACCGACGTACCGGCCGGTGACATCGGGGTCGGCGGGCGGGAGATCGGTTTCATGTACGGGCAGTACAAGAAGCTCACCAACAGTTTCACCGGCGTGCTGACGGGCAAGGGCCTGAACTACGGCGGGTCGTTGGCTCGCACCGAGGCCACCGGCTACGGGCTGACCTACATCGTCACGCGGGCGCTGGCCGACCGGAAGACCGACTGGAAGGGCAAGCGGGTCGTGCTGACACTGGAGCGGCCGCATTGGGAGACACGGGTATGGGTTGATGGCAAGGCACTCGGTTCCAATACCAGCCTCTCCACGCCGCATGAGTACGATCTCGGCACCGCGCTGACCACGGGCAAGCACCAACTCACCGTTCGGGTGGACAATGGTCTGGTCGTTGATATCGGCGTTAACTCACATTGCGTCACCGACCACACACAGGGGAACTGGAATGGGGTGGTGGGCGACATCAGCCTGCGCGCGACTGCGCCG
>JAPLNA010000121.1 GCA_026693065.1 Planctomycetota bacterium | reverse complement strand
CTCGCACACTACCAGGAACTGGCCGATTGCGGCTTCAACGTGGCCTTCGCGGCCATCGATAACCTGTGGGAGAAGGCTTCCGCCGAGCAGGACGAACACAATAAGAAGGTCCTAGACCTGTGCCAGAAGGTCGGCATGAAGGCCTTTATCTGGGACGGGCATATCGGGGGTACGGCCAGGAAGGATGAAACCCACCCGAACGCGAGAATCCCGCAGCCCGGGATGGCCCTGGACCAGAAGGTCGCCCTGTTTGGCATCGGCGAGTGGGATGAAGCCCCCACGGCCGAGACGATCCCGCAGATCGAGAAGACCCTGGACGGCATGATCGCCCGATACTCCTCTCACCCGGCCTTCCTCGGGTTCATCCTGGGCGACGAGATGGGCGCCGGCGTGCACAAGAAGCTCGGCTTCGTCACGCAGTACCTGATGAAGAAAGACCCCACGCACGTGCCGTATTACAACAATCTGCCCGCCTACGCCAGCACCCCCAAGCCTTACGAAAGGGAGACCATCGCCTACCTGAAGACGGTCAAGCCCGCCTTCTACAGTTGGGACGCGTACTGGCAACTGCATGAAGAGAACGAACTGCGGTATTACTTCGACAACCTGGAGGTCGTGCGGCGCAATTGCGTGAAGGCGAAGACCCCGCTCATGCAGATCATCGTGTCCATCGAGCACATGGGCTACCGCGCGTGCAGCGAGGGCGACCTGCGGTGGCAGGTCTGGACGAGCCTGGCGTACGGGTCGCGAGGCATCACGTACTTCACGTATTGCCACGTTCCCGGCATGGCCACGGGCGACGCCCCGGGCTTCGTGGATAAGCAGGGCAAGCCCTCGTTCAACTACGTCAACGGCCAGAAGATCAACCGCCGCATCGCCAAGCTCGGGCCCACGCTGGTCAAGCTGACCTCGACCGCCGTGTACCACACCGGCGCCCTTCCGCCCGAGACGACCCCGCTGCTGCCGGGCGCCCCGGTCAAGAAGGTCGACGGCGGCGACATCGTGCTGGGCTGCTTCGCCGACGCCAAGGGCGTCGAGTACATCATGCCGGTCAACCGGTCGATGGGCGGGGCGATCAAGGCCTCGCTGACGATGGACGAGAAGTACGTTTCGGCCCAGGAAATCTCGCAGGAAACCGGCAAGCCCCTGGCGGCCGTCAGCGTGGCGGGCAAGACCCTCGACGTGCCCCTGGAGGCCGGCGAAGGCAGGCTGTACCTGCTGAACAAGAAGAAATAACCCGGCCAGGCCAGGCCCGGGAATGTCACTCGGGCCAGACGTCTTCGCAGAACGACCAGACGTCCTTGATGCGTTGGAGGTCGTCGGCCGGGCCGTTCACGGGCAGCAGTTCCGTGACGGCCAGGACAAACGGGCGGCCCTGGCACTTGGCGAGGATCTCGCGGATCCGCCGCTGCGTCGTCTGGAACGGGCAGCCCAGCACCTCGCGGTGCGGGTGCAGGCAGACGACTAGGTTCGTGGCCGGAAAACACTCCAGGGCCCTGTCCAGGTCCGACCAGGCCGAGACGTGCATGTACGACCAAGGCCCGGCCGCCGCAATGGCGGGCATGAGGGCCGTCGTGTTGCCGCAACTGTGGAACCCCGCCTTGCCCCCGTGGAACCGGCGGAACTCGTCGTCGTACGGAGCGATCATCTCCTCGTACGTCCGGGCGGAGAAGTTTTCGCTGGAAACCTCGTCGTTGAAGATCGTGGCGTCGGTGGGCAGGGGTTCGCCCAGGAACCCCGCCCGGTCAGCCAGCCACTTCTCCATCGCGTCCATGCCGTATCGCATGAGGGCATGGAAGAACGGCCGATCCTGCACCATGCTCGTCAGCGTGCGTTCGCACCCGGCCAGGTAGAACGCGTTGCCCAGCGGGCCCCGGGGCCAGCCGGGGAAGCCGACGGTGAACGAATCGCCCAGGATGCGTTTCATGTCGGCGTGAATCCGGAGGACGGCGGGCATCATGCCGGCGGTGCGGAAATCGGGCATGGGTCTGTCGGCCAGGTCGGCGGCCGAGCGGATGGGAGGCGAGCCCGAGGCCCAGGGCTCCTGGTCGCGGCGGGGCGACCAGGGCACGCCCAGCACCGTCGCCGGCAGGGCCACGCCCAGGTCAGGCCCCACCCAACGCCCCAGCGTGTTGCCGGGAAAGTGGCGCCGCAGGAAGAGCTGCATGCGTAACTGAAAGACAATCTGGTCGGCCGCCTCGCCGCCGTAATAGCGCCCGAGGTCGAACTCGAGAAACCGCGACATCAGCGCTCGCTCAATCCCCAGCCACAGCCTGCCCCCAAATCGCGAGGGCCTGGCCGGGTGAGTTCCCTGAGCCTGAAACTCCGCCTCGAACTCCGACAGACATTGTTCCAGTTCGCTCACGTGTTCTCCCGTACGTCGCGGCCGGGCGCCCTCAGCGGGCCGAGCCGAAGACGTAGAATCCGTTGACGTCCGTGACGAGCAGGGCCTCGTCGAGGAGTTTGGCCTGGCCGTCGTAGGGCGCCGGCGGCGGGGCGGGCTGGGTGGAAGGCAGGGGGTGCGAGCCCAGCAGCTTGCCGCTCTTGCGATCGAAGACGTCGACGAACGCGATGACGCCCGGGCCCTTGTCGGCCTGGTAGCCGCCCAGCAGGGCGAAGTGCTTGTTGATGGTGTACCAGTTCCCCGCGGCGACCTCGACGCCGAACTTTTCGTCCGGGCGAAACGCGGGCCCCGACGTGGTCCATCGGACGGCGAGGCTCCGCCTGGGCCCGGCCCCGCCGGAGGCGTCCACGATCTGAAGCCCGGAGCAATCCCACTCGTAGCACAGGAGGAACTCATCCCCGGTCACGCCCTCGACCTTCACGTAATTCACCCCGCGGATGAACGTGGTGCGGTGAAGCGGATTGCTGAAGTCCGTGCCCTGGTGCTCCTGCGGGCGGCCGCCGTTGATCGTGACCGTGCCCTTGCCCGACGCGCCGTAGAGGAAGATGTCGTACTTCGTCCAGCCCAGACTCGATATGCCCTTCATCGCCATGTGCTGTCGCCGGTAGGCCTCACTGGCGCCCCAGTTGTGCAGCGTGGCGATCGGATTGATGCCGGCCTCGGGCAGGCGGCGGCAGTAGATGCCGATCTGCGCCCCCCCGGGGTCGAAGGCCGTCAGCGTCACGTTGCCGGTGCCCGCGTCGTCGCGCAGGCCCGTCTTGACGATCGCACCGAACCCCCACGGGCGGAACGAGCCCGGGGCCGCGGACACGACTGTCAGCGTCTCGCCGGGGCCCTCGCGGAAGTCGGCGATGCCGCTGGCGGGCGCGCGATCGGGCGTGCGGGGCAGGTCGAAGAGAATCTCGCGCCGGGCCTGGGCGTCGAAGAACGCCAACTGGCCCGGGCGTTTGACGTACGCCCCGGCGGGGGTGGCGTACTGCCCGCCCCAACGGCCCTCGGCCCTTGGGTTCCAGCCCGGCGCCAGGTCCGCCCCGCCCTCGCGCAGGGCGAAACGGGCGATCGCTTCCTTGCCCACGTACGCGAAGGCATCGGGCCGGAAGGGCCCCCGCGAGGGCCGGGGGACGGTCGTCTGCGGCGCCAAGTCGGTCCGCGAGTCCGGGCCCAGCGTGATTTCCGCGGGCCAGTCCGTTTCCAGAGGCCCGAACGCCCGCACGTCGCGGGTGGCGCCGCTGGCCGGGTCTACGATCGCCTCGGCCGGGCGGCGGGTCTCCCCGGCCAGCAACGCCTTGCCCCAGTACAGCCGCAACGTCGCCGGTTCAGTCGTAAGGGTCATCCGCTGCAGCCGGTCGCCGGCGAATCGCGGGTCTTGCGCGAACGAGCGATTCCAGAGCACGGCCCCGGTCTCGACCGACAGGGCGGTCACCGGGCACGGGCCCGAGGAGCTCCCGGCGACGAGCGTGCGGTCGTCGCCCGCGACGAGGTCGGGGGCGAACGGCAGCGTTTTGCGCCAGCGGACAGCCCCGGTTTCCTTATCGACGCCGGTCAATTCGTCGCCCGCGGCGAGGACGACCATCGGGCCGTGGAAGCCCGCCGAATCGAGCGGCTGGGCGAGGCGCATCTGCCAGGCGAGCCGGCAGGCCGGGCGGAGGGCGAGGCAGTAGAATCGGTTCTCCGAGAACACGCCGACGCGTTGCCCCTGATCTTGGGTGTCGGCGGGCAGGACCAGGAGCGGCTGGCGGCAAGGCAGGGCCCATCGCTTCACGAACGGCGGGCGGAGCGGGCCGGGGGCGGCCCCGGTGTCCGGAGCCAGTGTGCGTTCCAGAACGGGATCCTCGCGGACCTCGACAAGGGCGCCGTCGGGACAGAGCACGTGCTCGGCGCCGGGGGCCCTGGGGGCGGCGCCGTCCGTCGGCGGCCAGGACATGCCCCCCGGCGATTAGGGCCGGCCCCTGCCCGGCGGAGTCGGCCGGGCGGCTCCAGAGTCTCTTGCCCGTGGCCGCGTCGAGGGCGGCCAGCTCGTTGGCGTCCCGCACGACCAGCGCCCCCCCGGTGAGGCCGACGATCTGGTCGGAGGGCACGAGCGGATTCTCCCACGCCAACTGGCCCGTTTGGCGGTCCAGGGCGATCACGCCGCCGTGATCTCGCGGGGCGAAGAAGACTCTCTCCCCGGCCGCCAGGGGCACGCTGCCCTCGCGATGGTCGCGGGATCGGAGCGATTCCTTGGGGGCAGGGGCGTAGTAGGTCCGCAGCCATTCCACCGTGCCCGCGCGGGCCTCGCACCGGGCGAGAATGCCCAGGTTCGTGGACACGTAGAGCGAGCCCTGGTAAAGGGCCGCTCCGCAGGCGANNNCGGCCAGGCACATCAGGTACACGAGGCACGGGCCTTGAAGGGTCTGGTCGGCCGCCAGGATCCAGAGGCGGTCCTGGTCAACGGTCGGCTCGCCGAGGGCCTTCAGGGCGATCCACTCGGGCCTGGCTTGCGTGGTCCAGATCAAACGCCCGGTAGTCGAGTCGAGGGCGGCCAGGTCGCTCCGGCCCTCCGGGCCCGGCAGGAGGGCGTAGACCGCCTGCCCAGCCAGCGAGGAAGACCCAGCGGCGCCCGCGGCGACGGGCCGACCCGCGTGCCGGGCCGGGGCGTTGGCGTCGCCGGCGGATTCCTCATCGAACGCCTGGCCCGGCCCGGCGGGCGCCTGCTGCCAGCGAAGGGCCATCGTGGCCCCGTCGTAACAGGCCAGTCCCCGCGCCCCGAAGAGCAGCCATTGTCCGCCCGTGCACTCGACACGGCGGATGGCCCAGGGGCCCAGGCAACGGGTGTCGGGCCCCTCGAGCGAGAACCGGGCCGGGCCGGCCAGCGGGGCCGGCAAGAGCAGCCGCCGCGAGGGCTCGCGCGGCAAGGGGGCCTGGGCCTGGGCGGGGGCGGCGGTCAGTCGCCGCAGGAGCGCCTTGGCCTGCCCGGCCGTCTGGGCCGCCGCCTCGCCGGGCCAGGGCATCGCCTCGGCGTCGGGGGTCTGGGCCATCGCCTGTTCCATCGCCTCGGCCCCGAAGCCCAGCCCCAGCGCCAGCCACAGGCCCGCTCGGGCCTGGGCGAGCAGGGCCGGATCGTCGGCATGAAGGGCGGCGGTTTCGAACGCCCTGGCGGCCCCGTCGTATCGCCCCTCCCGCAGGGCCCGCTCGCCTCGCTCGATGAGCGCTTCCTGCACCCGCCTGGCCCACGGATACCGCCGCGCCAGCCGGGCCAGGTCCTCCTCCGCGCCGTGCTCGCCCAGGCCGTCCACCAGCCGTTTGGCCGCCTGCTGCTGCCACTGCCGCAACGCCCCCACCTCGCCCTTGCGCCTCTGGAGGCCTCGCCCTTGCGCCTCTGGAGGCTTCGGTCGAGCATGATGGCCGAACCGGTCTGGAGGAACTCGTCGATCGCCTGAATGGCGCCGCTGTCGGCGGCGCGGGTCAGGACGTCCTGGACGGCCTCGACGTTCTGGAGGGCCTTCGCGCCCGTCAGTTCGATCGCGCCGGCCAGCCGCTCCATTCGTTCCTCCAGCCCGGGCGGAGGCGGGGCGACGTCGACGTCGGCGCGGAGGTCCAGCGGGGGCGATTCCCCGGCCCCGACGGCCGCCCACCCGACAACCAACAAAAGCAACAACCCCCGCGCCGAAACGGCAACGCGGGCGGCTCGCGGGCGGGCAAAACCATGGATCACGGCACACTCCTGAGACAGTACGGACCGGCGGGCATTGTACCCGCCCGCCCCAGGCCCCGCCCCCCCTATCGACAGGGAAAGTTGCCTATCCCGCCGATCGCGGTATACTCATGCCCACCATGACCAAAACCGCCCTATCGCTTCATCCGGCCAACCCCCACTACTTCCTGTTCCGGGGCAAGCCCACCGTGCTGATCACCTCCGGCGAGCACTATGCCGCCGTGCTGAATCCGGACTTCGACTACCGCAAGTACCTCGACACACTGCAGGCCGAGGGCTTCAATCACACCCGCCTGTTCGTGGGGGTGTATCGCGAGCGGCCGGAGGAACACTGGCCCCGCAACCCGCTGGGGCCCGTGCCCGACCGGTTCCTCTGCCCCTTCGGTCGGAGCGGTCAGCCCGGCTCGGCCGACGGGGGCAACCGGTTCGACCTCGAGACGTGGGATGAGCGGTTCTTCGTCCGCCTGAGGGACTTCTGCCAACGGGCCGACGAACGCGGGATTGTCATCGAGATCAACCTGTTCTGCCCGCACTACGCCTTCCACGCCGAGGGCGCGCTCTGGAAGCTCTCGCCCTTCCACGCGGGCAACAACGTCAACGGCCTGGGGGAGATTCCCGCGGAGGAGGTGTACACGCGGCAACACAAGGCCCTTCAGAAGTACCAGGACGCCATGGTCCGGAAGATCGTCCAGGAAGTGGGCGGGCACGATAACCTGTATTACGAGATCTGCAACGAGCCCTACTGCGACAAGGTGAGCATGCCGTGGCAGCACCACGTCGCCGAGTTGATCCTCGAGGAAGAAAAGGGAAAGCCGTTGCGGCACCTGGTGAGCTGGAACGTGGCGAACGAATTCGCCCTGGTCAGCGAAGTGCATCCGGCCATTTCGATCCTGAACTTTCACTACCCCCGGCCGACGCCGCGGTGCGTGACGGAGAACTTCAACCTGGGCCGGCTCATCGGCTGCAACGAGACGGGCTTCGACGGGGCGGCCGCCGAGCCGTATCGCATCCAGGCCTGGCAGTTCATGGTGGCCGGCGGGGGGCTCTTCAACCACCTGGACGCGTCGTTCTGCGTCGGAGACGAGGGCGGGGCCAGGGACATGGGCGGCGCCAACTTCGGCGGCGGACCGGTGATCCGAAAGCAGTTGCGTATCCTGAAAGACTTCATGGAGAGTTTCGACTTCGTTCGCATGGCCCCCGCGCCGTCCGCCCTCGCCGACGCCGGCGGGGCCGCCGCCGCGTACCTCCTGGCCGAGCCGGGCAAACAATACGCCCTCTACCTCCGCCGCGGCGAACCCCCCCCAGGCCCCGTCGGGCTCAACGTGCCCGACGGACGGTACACCGTCCAATGGGTCGACCCGTGCATGGGCCTCCGCGGAACGCCCGAGACACTCACGGCCGTGAATGGTAAGCTGACGCTTGGGCCCGGCGAGTTCGGGCCGGATATCGCCGCCCGGATTCTCAAGGCCTCGTAAACAAAAGGACCGTCGTCATGCCAAAGGCAACGCTGTATCACGAAGCCCTTCGCCCGCAGTTTCACTTCACCCCACGGGTGAACTGGACCAACGACCCCAACGGGCTGGTCTATTACAAGGGCGAGTACCACATGTTCTTCCAGTTGAACGCCAAGGGCATCAACTGGGGGCCCAACACCCGGGGGCACGCCGTCAGCAGAGACCTGGTCCACTGGAAGCAGATCGACGACGCCATCAAACCCGACACGTACGGGTGGATCTGGTCGGGCTCAGCCGTGGTGGACTGGGAGAACACCGCCGGGCTACAGAAGGGGCGCGAGAAAACGCTCGTGGCGATCTACACGACGGGCGGCATACTCGGCACGGCCGGTTGCTGGGAGCACCCGACGACTCCGGCGGTGCAGGCCATCGCCTACAGCAACGACCGCGGGCGGACCTGGACGAAGTACAAGGGCAATCCCGTGCTGGGCTGGCGCCGCGGAGCCAATCGGGATCCGAAGGTTCTCTGGCACGCCCCGACGCGGACGTGGATCATGGCCCTGTACATGGACGAGAACGACTTCGCCCTGTTCGGCTCGAAGAACCTCACGCAGTGGGATCGCCTCCAGGACATCCACCTGTGCGGCTCGAGCGAGTGCCCGGACTTTTTTGAACTCCCTGTCGACGGCAAGGCCAAGAACACGCGCTGGGTCTTCTGGGGCGGGGACAGCAAATACCTGATCGGGCAGTTCGACGGGCGGACCTTCACGAAAGAAGGGGGCCAGTTGAGCCTGGAACAAGGCCCCAACGGCTACGCCGCCCAGACCTGGAGCGACGTGCCGGCTGAGGACGGGCGGCGAATCCAGATCTCCTGGATGAGGGACGGTAAGTACCCGGCCATGCCGTTCAACCAGCAGATGACGTGTCCGGCGGAACTGACGCGCAAGACGTTCCCCGAGGGCATCCGCCTGTGCCGCGAGCCGGTCCGGGAGATCGAGACCCTCCGTGGCCGCCAGCACCGCTGGGCGGGCGTGACGATGAAGCCGGGCAAGAACCTCGTCGTGCCCACCAAGTGCGACCTGTTCGACGTCGAGGTGGACGTCAAACTGGGCGACGTGAGCGAATTCTGCCTGTTCATTCAGGGCCACGCCCTGCGATACAACGTCGCCGGGCGGAAGTTCCTGTTCCTCAACCGCGAGGTCCACACCCACTCGCCGGCGGGACTGGCCGGCGGACGGCTGCAGTTCCGCCTGCTCGTCGACCGGACGTCGGTGGAGCTCTTCCACGCCGGCGGCAAGACAACCGCCTCGTTCTGCTACCTGCCCGCGGCCCGCGACTGGCCGCTGGAGTTCTACCTCTACGACGGGTCCGCCAAAGTCGTCTCGCTGCGCGTGCACGAGCTCAAGTCGATCTGGAGGTAGAAAGACGCCCGCCCCCAAGAGCTGATTGGGTGCCATGCTTCCACGCGCAGCGGAGAAGCATGCCCGCTGGTTCGCCGGCGCGTGCTTCTCCGCTGCGCGTAGAAGCATGGCACCCGGCAGGTGAAACGCACCGGGGCCACTCCCGCGCCCCCGTCACGGGTTGGCCGGCGGCGGGGTGCTCGAGTCGCCCAGAAGCTTCGTGTAGATCGCGTCGGCGTTCTGGAAGCGGGTCTGGAAATCGGCGAAGGTCTTGCCGGCCGCGGGATTCCAGAGGCGTTCGCTCATGGCCGGCACGCGCCCACGCAGGCTGGGCACTTCGGCCTCGGCGGGCTGTTCCCACGCGCACATCTGTCCGCCGATGACCAGCGGGCTGGGTTGGACGATCACGCCCTTGTCGGCCCGTTTGGCGCCGAAGGGCTTGAACTGGAACATGCTCCAGTCGTAGATGTCCTCGGGCGGGCAGACGGTCTTGTTCACGACGTACAGCGGCGTCCACGAGGCGTTGACCACGCGATAACCGTCGGTGACCAGGTCGTTGGGCTGATAGAAGCGGATCTCGTACGCCATCACGATGACGTCCTTGGGGATCTTGGGCTTGCCGTGGCGGCCGAAACCTTCCCACACGATCATCGTCTTGTGGTTCTTCTTCACAACGTCGTTCATCGTCGCGACGAACCAGCGGTAGAACTCCCTGTGCCCGGCGAGGCCCAGGTTTTTCTCGGCGGCCTGGAACAGCGGGTTCTGGTCGGCCAGGGCCAGGTCTGCCTCGTCGCCGCCGATGTGGAAGTACGGGGTGGAGGTGAAGACCTCGCACATCTCGCCGACGATGGTGGAGACGGCCTTCATGACTTCGGGCTTGGCGAAGTTGATGGACGCGTGGTGTTCGTAGGGTTTCGTGCCGCGGATCTTGAACAGGTCGGGCATGGCGCGGTTGACGGCGCCGGAGTGCCCGGGCACCTCGTACTCGGGAATGATCGTCACGTTCCGCGCGTCGGCGTAGGCGACGAGGCCCTTGAGCTCCTCGAGGGTGTAGGGCTTGACGCCCCCGTCGTTCTTCGTGCCCAGCAGCGGGTAGGCCTTCGAGGGGAACATGAACAACTGGTCGTCCGTCAGGTGCAGTTGCAGGTAGCGGATCTTGTACAGCCGGCACATCCGGACGATCTGCTTGAGGTTGTCGATCGAGTGGAACCGCCGCCCGGTGTCGATCATCAACCCGCGGAAGTCCGAGACGGGCTGATCGGAGACGGTCATGCGGGGCAGGGAGGCCTTGTCGCCCTCGCCGCGGAGGGCCTGGAGCAGGCTCGCCGTGCCCAGGGCGAGGGCCCCGTAGTTGCCCCCGCGAACGACGGCGCGGTCGCCCACGGCCAGCACGTATCGCTCGCCCTTGAGCGAGGGGTCGAGGGCCAGTTCGATATCGCCGGGCTTGGCGGCGCCGGCGGCGGGGGCGACCTTCAGGCCCGTGACGGCGGCGATCTCCTCGGCCAGCACGTTCGCCAGGGGCGTGAGCTTGTCATTGGCGGCGATGATGCGGGCGGCGCCTGTCAGGGGCATCGCCCCGGGCTGCAACACGACCGATTGGGGCCAGGGGACGATCGGGGGGGCGTCATCGGCCCCGGGGGCCGGCGCCGCCAGGGCCAGGACGGCCAGGAATCCGAGACTCGCCAACGCCGGTGACATAAGGCTTGTCATGACACGCTCCTTGTCTGTCTGAAATGGTATGTTCAATCGGCATGGACTTCGCGGATGACCCGGCAGACCCACGGGGGGGTGTGCCCGGTGAAGGCCGCCAGGCGCCGCCCGCACACGTGATAGCGCCCCGCCAGGCCGCCCTGGACCAGCGCGCTCAGCAGGATCGTCCCGACGTAGAGCCCGTAGAACACGAGCGGGGCCAGTTGGTCGGCGGTCTTCTGCATGTCCGGCATGCCCGCCAGCGCGGAACGGAATCCCGGCGACAGAGCCGCCTCCCTTATCTCCGCCGACGTCGTCGCCACCATCTGAATGACACAGTAGACGACGATCAGGGCGAGGAAACACAACTGGTTGATGGCGAGCATGCGCGGGGCCCGGAGTTGCCCCTGCCGCAACCGCCCGGCCCCGGCGAACTCCACCGCGCCGACGACGCACACGCCCACGGCCGTCACGATCGCCACCCACGCGAACGACAGGGCGCACACCAGCAGGGCCAGCGCGCCGATGACCAGAGTGACGACCGCGGACGTCCGGGCCGTCTTGATCGTCCGCCGGATGGCCAGGTACTCCAGGCCCCCGCGCCGGACGGCGAGGAAGTCTTCCTCGCTCAGAGGGGAGGGCCTGCTGACGGGCGGCACGGCCCCGGGGCCGGCCAAGGGCACGCCCAGCGTCATCGACGGACCGGCGGGTGTGTTGTTGCGTTCCATGCTCGCGGGCACTCCATGGCGATGAGCCGCCTTGACTATCATCGCCGACCCGGGCCCGCGCGGACAGGCTTTTCTGCCGCCGGGAGACTCAGTCCGTGTTGGCGTGCGAGGGGCCCTGCACCGCTCGCCGCGCGTCCACCCGCCCGATGATCTTGAGCGAACCGACCTCGATCGTGCTCATCATCGGGTACACCGTCACCGTACCGGCCAGTTGGGCGGTCGTGCGGTGGATCTCCTTGCCGTCCACCGAGACGGTCGCCACGGGCCCTTTCTGCTCGATGACAATGGTATGCCATTGTCCCGGCGTCAGCGCTCGCTCCGGCTGAACGGTGACGGCCCCGGCGTTCGTGTAGCGGTTGCCCGAGCCCGATTCCCAGTTGAGGATGGCGTTGATCCCCCCGACGCTGAACCGGAAATTGGTGCCCGCGGGGGGAACGATCCGCCCGCGGATGGTAACTTGCGAGATCTCCGAGAAGTACTTGTTGAACGTCAGCAGGGGCTTGTACAGGCTCACCTGCCCCTGCCCGACAATCCCTTCGTTCGTGACGCGCCAGGCCTTGGCGTCGTTGGTCCAGAACGACTGCAGGGCCCTGGGCGAGGTGCAGTCCACGACGTGCGTCCGCCCGCGATTGGCGGCGGCGTCGAGAATCTCCTGCACGGCCTCGAGCCTCGTCTGGGCCTTCAGTTTCATCACGCCCGTCAGGCCCGGCAGGGCCTTGCGGTATCCGTCGGCGGCGTGAAGCCGTATCGCCCGCTGGGGCAAGGGCGGTTCCTTCTGGGCCAGGTCCCACCATCCGTCGGCCAGGGCGGCCTGCCGGGCCGGGTCGGCGGGCTTGGCGATCTCCTCCTCGGCCAGGGCCTTCAGCGCCGGCTCGCCCGAGGAGGCCAGCAGGGGCAGCCCTTTGTCCCAGTCGCCCTTGAGGAAGCACGCGAACCGCCCCACGGCCAGGTAGGCCGACGTGTTGTTGGCGTCAGAGGCCAGGATCGCCAGGGCCTTCTGGGCCTGGTCGTACCCGGCCTCGAGGGCCTTGACCTCCTGCTGCCTCGCCGCGGCGGCCTGAACCCAGTCGCGGTCGCCCATCTTCTTGGCCAGCGCGACGGCCAGGTCCGCCCCCTGCCGGGCCACGTCGTAGCGGTCGGCGGCGACGGCCTCGTCGATCAACCGGTCGCACGCCTCGGCCAGGACGGCGGGGTCGGCGCCTTTGGTTTTCTCCATCCGGGCCAGGGCGTCGGCCTTGGCCTTCAGGGCGTCGGGGGGGGGCGGCTTGGCCGGGGCGGTGTCCTGAGCGAACGCCGCCGCCCCGGCGAACCAGATCGCCCCGAGGCACAAAAGCAACCGCCTGTTCATTTCCGCACTCCGGTGAGTCCGTCGCGACGTCGACACGCCCCCCCGGCCGGGCCGCCGGGCTCGAACGCCGGCGGCGGCGGGGGACGAAGAATCGCTCGGAGGCCGGGTTACTTCGCGGCGTCGAGGATCTTCTGGGCGGCCTCGATCCAGGGCTTCGGGCCGCCTTCCTGGTAGCCCATCTGCCCGACGCTCGTGCCGTCAGCCTTCAGAAAATGAATGGTCGGGAAACCCCGCACGCCGAGCTTCGTGGCCAGCTCCTTGTTCTGCTTCTTGGTCGCGTCGTCCTGCTTCTTGGCCCGGGGGAAGTCCACCTCCAGGAGGACGACGTTCTTGCCCGCCCATTCCTTGAACTCCGGCGTGTCAAAGACCTCGGCCTTGAGCTTCATGCACCAGCCGCACCAGTCGCTGCCGGTGAAGTCGGCCAGGATGAGCCGGGAGGTCTTCGTAGCCGCCGCCGTGGCGTCCGGGATGGACATCAGCCATTCCGACGCCGGCGCCGGCGCGGTCGCGGGCTTGTCATCGGCCACTACCACGCACCACGCGCACGCCGCCACCGCCAAGACTCCCAGGCACGTAATCGTTCTTCGCATCGTATTCTCCTTGCGTAAGCACGGAAACTCTCCGCTAGCCCGCACAACGGCGGGTAGACGACATTGTATCTCCCGCGTCGGGCAGAAAAAAGCCCCGTCCACCCTGACTCATCCCCGGTTTCAGCGGAGGCCTTGGCGCCCTGGCGTGCGAGGCAACAGCAACCACGTCGGTGTTTGTGGCAAAGAGACGGGGATTAGGGGATTGAATCAAAGGCAGAAGAAAGATCAAGAGGAACCCGGGCGCCCTGGTTGGCCGAGGCAACGGGCGGGCTCTCTTGAGCCGTTTCCGCATCCTCCGTTTCAATCCCCCAATCCCATAATCCCCTAATCCCTGTCTCTTTGCCTCGATCTCCGCAGGCGCTACGACGCGACCGCGGGGCGCCATCGACCACGTCCCCCAGAAAGACCGACTCCGATGGCGGCCGGAATGCAGACTGGGGATGAGTCAGCCGTCAACCCCCAACGCCCGCCGGCGGGGGGGGCAAAACACTGCGCAAAAGCCGCCGCGGGAGTGATATGATGGGCCGTGAACGGTTGAACGACATCACTATGCGTATCTTTTCCACCGGATGGAGCGAAGACGTAGACGGCCCGGGCCGTCGATGGGTTGTGTACCTCAAAGGGTGCAACTTCCGCTGCCGGTGGTGCGCCAACCCCGAGGGGATAGACCCGGCCCCGGAGATGCTCTTCTACCCCGCCCGGTCGGGGTACGCCGACACGGCCTGCCCCCACGGGGCCGTCAAGGACAACGCCCTCGATCGCGCCCGCTGCGCCGCCTGCCCCGACCGCCCGTGCGTGGGGGTGGCAAAAGACCCGGCCTTCGAGCTGGCCGGCCGGGAACTGGGCGTGGATGAACTCGTCGCCCGCGCCCTGGCAGCCCGCCCCCTGCTGCGACAGGGCGGCGTGACCTTCGCCGGCGGCGAGCCCACGCTTCAGGCCGACGAGGTTCTCGCCGCCGCGGCGGCCCTGCGAGACCGGCAGATCCACACCGCCATCGAGACCAACGCCGGCACGCCGGGCTTCGCCCGGTTCCCGGGCCAGGTCGACCTGATCATCGCCGACGTGAAATGCGTCTCGCCCGATCGGCACAGGGAGTTCACCGGGGCGGACAACTCGCTGGTCGCCGACAACCTCGCCGCCGCAGCCGCCCGCCAACGCGACCTGCTCGTGCGGGTCACGCTGGTGACGCCCTTCAACGACGCCCCGGCCGAGCTGGCCCGGCTGGCGGGGCTCCTGGGGCGCTTGCGGAAGCAGCGAGACCGCCTGAGGGCGCAGGTGCTTCGGCAGCATCACCTGGGCGGCCCCAAGTACGCCGCCCTGGGAATCGAGTATCCTATGAAGGACGCCCCCTGCCCGCCCCCGTCGCGGGCGCGGGAGTTGGAAGGCCTCCTCGCCGAGGCCGGTCTGGACGTGGAACCGCCCTGGAGCGCGAAGACATGATCACAGCGGCCGCATCGTGGAACGAGATCCTCCGGCATGGCGTCGAGCAGGTGCGCGCCGCCAAACGCCGCCAGCACCGCATGACCGAGTGGTTCCTCGTGCAGGAAATCCGCATGCAGGAGCACGAGGCGATGCGGGCCGAGGGACTCGACCCTGCGACCCCCTCCGGGCAGGCGAATCTGCTCTGCCGCCTCGTCGAGCGGATGCCCCTCTCGATCCTGCCCGGGGCCGCCCTGGCCGGCACGCAGGACGGGGCGTTCTCGCCCTCGTACGCGTTGATCAACCCGGCCTTCCGGGTGGAGGACTTCGCGGGCTACTGCGACCCGTGCGCGGTCTTCAACGACATCGTCCCCGACGGGGGCGAGGGAATCTCCCAGGCCCGGATCGACGCCATCCGCGCGTGGCTGGAGCGAACGCCGTACGTCCGGAAACTCCAGGACGTGTACGCCCACACCGGCGAGGAGACGAAGGAAGTGGCGTATTTCGTCGAGCCGGTGACGGGGCACACGATCCCGGACCTGCGCCCGTTCCTCGAGCACGGCGTCGTCGCGATGCAGGACCGCGCCCGCCGATCGGGCGAGCCCTACGGGGCCGTCATGGCCGAGGCCCTGGAGGCCGTGCTGATCCTCGCCGGGCGGCATCGCGCCCTGGCGATCTCGCGGGCGGCGGCGACCGACGACGAGGCCGAGCGCACGCGGCTGACCCGTATGGCGGACGCCCTGGCCCACATTCCCGCGCGCGGGGCGGCGAACCTCCACGAGGCCGTCCAGGCCTTCGTGCTCCTGTGGCAGGTGATGGTCATCGAGCAGGCCCCCAACCCCTACGCGTTCTCCGTGGGCAACCTCGACCGCGTGCTCGATCCGTATTGGAAGGAACGCGACACCTCGCGGGGCGAGGCCGTCGAACTCGTGCGGCACCTGCTGACGTTCTTCCAGGTCGGCAGCCGGTGCTGGGCGATCTCGCAGAACCTGATCGTCGGCGGACGGGACGAGGCCGGGGCCGACCTGGCGACGGAGATGACCTACGTCGTACTCGATGCCTTCTTCGATACCAACGACCCGCAGCCGGCCCTGTCGGTGAAGCTGCACGCCGGCACCCCGGAGCGGTTCTACCGGTCGCTGGGGCGGTTCTTCTTCACGCCGGGGCACTCGACGCCGTCGGTCTTCAACGACGACGTGATGTTCGAGAACCTCCGCCGCCAGGGCGTCGCCCCGGGCGACCTGGCCGATTACGCCATCGCCGGCTGCCAGGAACCGCTCATCATGGGCAAGGCCTCGCTCAACACCACCAACACCTGGCTGAACCTGGCGAAGATCCTGGAACTGGCGGCCAACGACGGCGTGTCGCTCCTGACGGGCAAGCAGATCGGCCCGACCTGGAAGCAATTGGGCCTGGGCGGCGTCGAAGAAGCCTACGCCTCCCTGGAGGACACCTTCTTCCGCACGCTGGACTGGTTCCTCCCGCGGATGCAGGAGGCGGGCAACCGCTGCACGCGGGCGCTGGGCGAGGAAAAGCCCGTGCCCTTCTGCTCGGCCGTCATGGACAGCTTCCACACCGGGCGAGACCTTCGCGACCCGGCCACGTCGGGGGCGCGTTACGGCGCCAGCGGGTGCCTCATCCACGGGCTTTCGGTCGTGAGCGACTCGCTCCACGCGGTGCAGGCGGCCCTTCGCGCCGCCCGGGCGACGGGGGCCGAGATCCGCCAGGCCATTCAGAACGACTTCCGCGGGGCCGAACTGTTGCAGGCCTTCCTGAAGAACCAGGACAAGTTCGGCAACAACTGTGACGAGGTGGACGCGGTGGCAGCGAGAATCGCCGCGGCCGTCAGCGATCGCGTCAGTGCGTTGCGGAATCCGATGGGCCGGGCGTTCCTGGCCGACTGGTCCACCCCGAGCACCCACCTGCTGTACGGGTACTGGGTGGGGGCCACCCCCGACGGGCGGCGGGCCCGCTCGATGCTGGGCTACGGGCTGGACCCCAGGCCCGAGGCCGTGCGGGCCGAGCTGCCCGAACGGATTCTGTCGGCCTGGAAGCTGCCCTACCTGAAGATGACCGGCGGGTTCGCCGCGCATGTGGGGCTGCGGCCGGACTGTGCGGCGGGCGCTAGCTCGCTCGAGGACAAGGGGCTCTGGATGCGAGACCGCGTCATCGCCCCCCTGTTCCGTCTGGGTGAGGGCGCCGCCGAGGCCCCCTTCTACGCCTACTTCAACATCGACTCGGGCGACCACCTCCGCCAGGTGCTGGCCGACCCGGCCCGGCACGCGCCCAACGGCGTCTACATCATGCGGATTCACGGCACGTTCGTGAACTTCCTCGACCTGTCGCCCGCGATCCAGGAAGACATCATCTGCCGGCTCGAGGGCGCCCCGGCCTGACCGGCCGCTAGTGCCCCGCCGCCGCGATGTGCCGGCTCGAACAGATCGTCAGCGACGCCGGAACGTCTTCGATCACCCCCAGGTCCACCAGTTCCTGGGCGGCCTCGG
>JAPLNA010000120.1:26623-38230 GCA_026693065.1 Planctomycetota bacterium | reverse complement strand
GTGACCCCGTCCGGGCACGCGATCATGACGGCAGCCCTCAAAGTCCGGCAAGCCGATGTCTCCACCATCGCCGCCTGAGAGCTTGCCAAGAAAACAAGTAGTGATATGATTGCTTTGCAGAGGGGAATGCCTTGCACGAGAGACGGATTACGGCTCAGGGTCCACGATTCGATGCGAATCCTACCAAGGTCACGAAAGACAAGCCCCCTGCACCGCGGGGGAATCGGCCCGACGGTGGCCGACGGGGCATGAAACAGCAGCCCCCTGCGGTGCAGGGGGCTTGTTGGCGGCGCCTCCCGAACGCGGCGCAGGTGTCTGCCAAGTGCCCGGGAAGTACCCATTCAGTACCCCATCAGTACCCGTTCAGTACCCCTTGAGTACCCGTTAGGTACCCGGGAAGTACCCGGCAGGTACCCGAAATCCGGGGGCTGAAGAGGAAGGGGGAAATGCAAATGACGGAGGGACGGAGGGATAGCGATGGGAGGGAAGGAGGGAGAAGGTTTTGGGGGTACTTGAGGGGCGAGGGGAGGTGCGGGGGAGCGTGGGAGTGTCGGGGAGTCCGAGGGAGTCCGGGGTGGGGTCCGAGGGAATCCCGCCCACGCAGTGGGCGGGCGTTGGGGTGCGCGGGGGGCGCAGGACGGTGGGACGCTGGAGCGCGGGTGCGACGCGGTGGGAGGGGATTGTTAGGAAAACTTCCACCGGAGGAGGGAAAGAACGTAGAATAGGAATAGATTCGCGGGAGTCCTGCTTGACGGCGGAGCTACAACAACCGACGCCACCTACTGACGAAGTCCTGATGGCTGCCTTCGCAACCAGGGGGGACGCGGCGGCGTTTGATGCGCTGGTGGGCAGATACCTCGGCCGGGGGGTTTCCGTGGCGCGGTGCCTGCTTCCGTCGGGGCTGGCGGCGGAGGACGCGGTGCAGGAGGCGTTCCTGCTGGTGGTGCGGCACCGGAAGCGATACCGGCGGGGCAAGAGTTTTTCGCCGTGGTTCTATGCGATCCTGCGGAACGTCTGCCGCGGAATGTGCCGCGGGCTGGGGCGACAGATGAAGTTGCTGAATCAGGCCGCCCAGCGGCTTCGCGTCGAGTCCAGCGGAACGCCCGGGCCCGAGCTGCCCAGCCTGAGCGAACTGCTGGCCGGGCTGGACGAGGCCGACCGGGCGGTGCTGACGCTGCGGGTGGTGGACGGGCTGGGGTTCGAGGAGATCGCCTCGGCCCTGGGGATCGGTCACGAGGCGGCGAAGAAGCGAGCCCAGCGGGCGCTGCGACGGCTGCGGGAGGGCACGGCGGGGCCCGGCGGGGAAATAAAGGAATTCCCGCCCCAGGCGTCCCCGGACCGTCGCGGGCGGAATAGTGAAGGGCAGGAGTGACGCATAGGCACGTCAAGCCCATGAACTGTAACGAGACATCCCAGGTGTTGGAGCTGTTGCTGCTGGAGGCCCTGGCCCCCGCGCAGGCGCGGGAGGCGGCGGAGCATCTTGCACAGTGCCCCGCCTGCCAGGCCGAGCGGGACCGCCTCCACCTGCTGTTGTGCGAGGTGCAGGTGACGGCTGAGCCCCCCGCCCTCCGTGCGGGTCTGGCCGACGCGATCTCCGCGGCCGCTCGGACCGAACTGGCCCACCCGAGGCGGCTCTGGCCTCGCCTGGCCCCCTGGGTGGCGGCGACGGCGGCGGCGGCGGCCGTGCTGGTCGTGCTGACGATCCCCCCCCACAGTCCCCCCTGGGCACTTGCCCCGGTGGCGCAGGTCGCCCCGCCCGACGCCATCGAGCCCGTCGAACAATGGCGATACCCCTCCCCCGCCCTGCCCCCCGACTCCGGGGCCGAGGGCGTCGTCGCTCGCGACAAGGCCCTCTACCTCCTGGAAGGCCCCGCGGACAACGCCCGGATCATCGCCGTCGACGCCGGTAACGGCAAGGAACGCTGGCGGTCGAAGACACCCTCGGCGGGGTTCATCGAAGCGGCCGGCGGGCGGGTGTTCTGCCTGTCGGGCGAGGTCGGAAAGACGGGCGATCTGTTGTGCCTGTCGGCCGCCGACGGGCGCGAGCTCTGGCGCTTCCCCGGGCCTGGCCAACAGGCCTCGCCGGCCCCCTGCCGCCCGGTGGCGGTGCGTAACCGCTGGGTGTGCTGGTCGGTCGGGGCCGAGCTGGTCCTGCTCGACGCGACAAACGGGCGCCTGGCGTGGCGGCGGACGGTGGACGGAACTTCGTTGCCCAGCCGCCCGGTGTCCGTCGGCGAGAGCCTCTGCCTGGCCACGAGTTCGGGCCTGTGGAGCGTGGACGTGGCCAGCGGCGTGGTGCGGCCGCTGGGTCGATTCGAGCGGCGGCTGGGCGGCGAGGGGCGGCCGCTGCTGGCGATGGCCGGGGCCAGGGCGTACCTGGTCGGGGCCTCCCCCGCCGGCGCGGGCCAGCTCTACTGCATGGACGTGCCCACGGGCAAGGGGCTCTGGCACCGCGAGATTCCCCAGACGCGATCGATCACCGCCGCCGGCGCGGGGGTGTACCTGCGAGCCCAGCGAGTGACGGCCCTGGACGGCTACACGGGGCGAACGCTGTGGACGCGCGCGGCGGAGGGGACCGGGCCCGTGAGCGTTCTGGGGGGCATGGTGTGCTTCGTGGACTCCGCCGGCAGCGGACGGCTGGTGGGAGTGGACCCGGCGGGCGGGCGGACGGTCTGGCAGGTGGCTGGGGTGCGGGTGTTCGGGCTCTCGCCGGACAGCGATGTCGCGTATGTTGAAGGGGCGGATGGAGCGGTGAGGGCGATGGCGGTGAGGTGAGGGGGGAGGGGAGGGGAATATCGGTATCACGGAATCCGGGAATCCCGGCCACGCCGTGGCCGGGCATTGGATTGGGAGTGGGACCGGACGTTGGAACCGGGATATTCTGGGGATGCACATTGAGGATGATGGCCGCGGCATCGGGTAGAATCGCGGCACTCGGACTCGAGCGGATATTGAGAGGAACCATCGAATGAGATTCGCGTGCGCGGCGGCATGTGTCGTTTGGGCGGCGGCAGGAACGGCATGGGCGGACACGGCGGCGACGGCCCCGGGCGCGGGAGTCGCCCAGGCGCTCGAGAAGGCCGGGCCCAATCGGGGACAACTGGAAAAGGCCCTGGCCGCCGTCGCGGGGGCGCAGAGGGAGGGAATGGAATTCCTCATCGCCAACATGCCCGACCGCGACCTGACGAGCCTGTCGGCAGAGTTTCTCGTCGAGAACGTCGCCGGGGCCTACGAGGCCTTCGCCAAGGCGCCCTGGGCGAGCCAGGTGCCCAAGGACCTGTTCCTCAACGACGTGCTGCCCTACGTGAACCTCAACGAGCGGCGCGATAACTGGCGGAAAGACTTCGCCACGCGGTTCGTCCCGTTGGTGAAAGACGCCAAGACGATTTCCCAGGCCGCCGCCACCCTCAATGCCAGGATCTTCGCGGAACTGAAGGTGCGCTACTCGACCGAGCGTCCCAAGCCCGACCAGAGCCCGTATGAATCGACGGCCGTCGGCAAGGCCTCGTGCACGGGGCTGTCGATCATCCTCGTCGACGCCTGCCGGGCGGTGGGGATCCCCGCCCGAGTGGCCGGGGCGCCGCTGTGGACCGACGGCAGCGGCAATCACACGTGGGTGGAGGTCTGGGACGGGCGGTGGCACTACACGGGGGCGGCGGAGCCCCGACGGCGAGAAGCTCGACAGCGCGTGGTTCGGCAGCCGCGCCACCCAGGCCCGGAAAGACCACCCGCTGAACGCCCTGTACGCCGCCAGCTTCCGTAAGACGGGCGTGCACTTCCCGTTGGGGTGGGACCAGGCGGCGACGTACGTGCCGGCGGTGAACGTCACCGAGCGTTACGCGGCGGCCCCGGCGGCAGCGGCGGCGACCGCGCCCGCTCAGGCCTGGCCGGCGTGGGCGGAACTGACGGAGAAGGAAAAGGCCTGGGCCTCCTCGCCCAAGGGCAAGGTGCTGGGCGAGTGGCTGGCTGAGTATTTCAAGGCCGACCCCGCCCAGGGCGAGCCGGCGCCTCCCTTCGACGGCGCGGCGACCAGGCAAGGCGACCGCGAGATGGACGCCTTGCTGAAAGACAACGCCCCGGCCATCCGCAAGCTCGCCTGGCAGGCGTATGTCTCGGGGTGGGTCCGGAACGAGCTCGGGGGAGACTTCAAGGCCAACAAGGTCACCTGGACTACGTATACAAGTCCGTACACATATAAAACGGTGGGCAAGAAGCCCGCCAACGGCTGGCCGCTGTTCATCGCCATGCACGGGGGGGGCGGCGCGCCCAAGGAACTCAACGACTCCCAGTGGCGAGACATGCAGCGCTACTACCGCGACCAGCCGGTCGAAGGCTACCTCTACCTGGCCCTGCGGGCGCCCAACGACGTCTGGAACGGATTCTACGATTCGTACAACATCGAGCTGGCGCAGAAGCTCATCCGCCAGATGACCGTGCTGGCCGGCGTGGACCCCGACAAGGTCTACCTGATGGGCTATTCGCACGGCGGGTACGGGGCGTTCTACCAGGGCGTGCGGATCCCGGACCGCTTCGCCGCCGTCCACGCCTCCGCCGCCGCCCCCACCGAACGACGCCTCCTCGCACGCAACCTGAGGAACACCGTCTTCTCCGTCATGATCGGCGAGCAGGACACGATGTACGGCCGCATCAACGAGTGCCGCTGGTTCGACAAGACCGTCAAGGAACTCCGCGGCGACCGGACGGACGCCTACCCCGTCCGCGTGATGTTCATGCCCGGCGGGCACGGCGGGCTGCCCGATCGCGACATGATCCGCGCGATGTACGACGCCGTCCGCAAACCCCTCCCCCCCCACGTCACCTGGGAACAGGCCGACACGTGCAGCCTCAACTGGCTCAGCACCGCCAAACCCGGCGACGCGTTCGTCGACGCCGTCTGCGAGAACAACGCCGTGACCCTGACGGCCGAACGCGTGACGGACCTGACGGTCTGGCTGGACGAACGCCTGATCGACTTCTCTCGGCCCGTGACGGTCACCGCCAACGGTCGCACCACAACGCACGCGCTTTCCCCCTCCGTCCGCGTGCTCTGCCAGACCCTCAAGCAGCACGGCGACCCGCAGTTCATGTTCACCGCGCGGGTGTCGGTGACACTACCGGCAACAACCCAACCCGCGTCAAAACCAAAGTGATCCTCAGCTCGCCGGTCTAAACAAGAGAAGGCACGCGATGCACCATCCGGCCAGGGAAAACTCTCCGGCGGGGACACAAAACAACAAACGAAATCATCTTTTCGATTTCGTTTGTTGTTTTCCTCCTGACGCCGCTAACGGTCCCGATTCCCTCGGGGCACGACGCGCGTTTTCTTCGTACCCCCACCGGGAAGAACCCCCGGCGGGGCACGAGGTGGCGTGATGAAGATGGAGGCTCCCCGGCAATCACGGACGTCGTCGGCGTCAGGAAAGCAAAATGAGAACGAAATCGGGAAGATGATTTCGTTCTCATTTTGTGTCCCCGCCGGGGATTTTTCCCTGGCGCGTCTATATCTCCACGGTGATCGTCGCGGTGCGCATCTTCGTGATGACGGCCGGCTCGGGCTGATGGGCCTTCCGTTTGCGGCGGCGGCCGGGCTCGGGCATGTCCGGGCGGGGAATCCGCACGGGATGCTCTTCGACGGCGGTGAAGATATCGTTGATGCTTCCGGCGAACATGTCAGCCTTGATCTCGTCGCAGAGCCCGTCGGCGCGGTTGAAGACGCCGCCGCCCACGAGGATCTGCATCTGGTCGCACGCGCCGACCCGGCGGATCATGTCCACCAGGTTCCGCGTGGGCGCCACCCCCGCGGCCACCGTGCCGTATACGCACAGCAGGTCGCACTTGATCTTGGCGGCGAACTGAAGGATTTCGTCGTTGGGCACGCCCTCGCCCAGGAACCAGACGTTCCATCCTTCGGCCTCGAAGAGGTCGGCGACGATCTGGGCGCCCAGCTCGGCGCTCTCGCCCTCGCCGCAGACGACGATCATCCGCCGGCCGTCCTTGGGCGCCCGCGCCAGCATGCCGTGAAGCTCGTCGGCGACCATGCGGTTGATCCGCGTGGCCATGTGCTCGATGAGGACCGGGATCTGATCCTCCCGGTACAGCCGGTCGATCTGCTCCATCGCCGGCCAGACGATCATCTTGAGCAGCTTCGAGGCCGAGATCCCTCGGTCCTCGGCGTCGACGATCAACTGCCGGGCGTCGTGCCTCTTGCCGCGAAAGACGTGTTCGAGGTACTGCTTGAACAGTTCGGCCATCTTCATCATCGTAAGCTTCCTTTTCCCGCCGCCGGGCGAGCATTCCGTTTTGCCTGGCGGGCAGAGCGTGTCGACAGCCGAGGTCCATTCCCGACTGCGGGCGGCCGGTTCGCCTTTGCATCTGTCCGGGCCGCCGTGAGTATTAGAAAGGGTTCGAGAGTTCTGAAACTTCCGGGCTTCTTCCAGGCCGGGCCCTCATCGGCCTGGCCTGCCACGTTTGCACCACTTTGGTAAGATGCACAAGATAATCAACACAGGTAAGATCGGAGAATAGGGTAGAAAAACTTGAAGGAAATAGATAAGATGGGTAAAATGGAGATTGTGGGCTAGATGGTCCGGTTGGCGGTTGCAGTCAAAGGCATTTATTACAAGATGTTACGTCCTGCGGGGACAAAGACTCACACACCCGCAGATGCCCTGTTGGGTCTTCGAAGTGCCAGGGAATCCGCAGTTTTTTCCGCCGGAGTAGTTAAACTTGCCAAAACCGCCCGCAAGGCATATGCTCTGGGCATGGCCAGGATAGGAACGGGATACGACATTCATCGCGTGGCGCCGGGCGGGCCGTTGATCTTGGGCGGGGTGCGGATCGACTGCCCCTTCCACCTCCTGGGCCACAGCGACGCCGACGCCGTCCTGCACGCCCTGACGGACGCGATCCTGGGCGCCCTGGCCGCCGGCGACATCGGGGAACTGTTTCCCGACACTGATCCGAAATACGCCGGGGCCGACAGCGCCGCCTTCCTCGCCGCGGCGATGGCCCTGGCGGTCAAGGCCAACTACCGCGTCGAGAACTGCGACGTGACGATCGTGGCCGAAAGGCCCAAGCTCTCGGCCTACAAGCGTGCGATGCAGGAGCGGATCGCGGCGTTGTTGGGCGTTTCACCCACGGCCGTAGGTGTCAAGGCCAAGACCAACGAGGGCCTGGGCGCCCTGGGCGCCGGCGAGGCGATCGCCGTGCTGGCCGCCGTGCTGCTGACGAGGGCCTGAGGCCGCTGGCGGCGGTGGAACAACGGGGTCGGGGGCGATATAATCCACGGGCCGAGCAGACGGGCCGTTAGCACCGGGGCCCGGAAGACCAAGAGAGACCATACATGGCAATTCGTTTATACAACACGCTGACGCGCCGCAAGGACGAACTGACGACGATCGAGCCGGGCAAGGTGGGGCTCTACACCTGCGGGCCGACCGTGTACAACTTCGCGCATATCGGCAACCTCCGGACGTACGTGTTCGAGGATGTGCTGAAGCGCTCGCTGGCGCGGTGCGGGTTCGCCGTCAACCACGTGATGAACGTGACGGACGTGGGGCACCTGGTCAGCGACGCCGACGCGGGCGAGGACAAGATGGCCCTCGGGGCCGCCCGCGAGGGAAAGACCGTCTGGGAAATCGCCCAGTTCTACTGGGATGCCTTCCGGGCCGACATGAAACGCCTCAACCTCCTCGAGCCCAACGTCTGGTGCCGGGCGACCGATCATATCCCCGAGCAGATCGCGATGGTCCAGCGGCTGGAGGCAAAAGGCTTCACGTACGTCATCGGGGATGGGGTGTATTTCGATACGGGCAAGCTGGGCGACTACGGCAAGCTCGCTCGTCTGAATCTCGCCGGTCAGCAGGCCGGCGCCCGCGTCGAGATGACCGAAGGCAAACGCAACGCCACCGACTTCGCCCTGTGGAAGTTCTCGCCGAAGGACCAGCGTCGTCTGATGGAATGGCCCAGCCCGTGGGGGGTGGGTTTCCCGGGCTGGCACATCGAGTGCTCGGCCATGGCGGCCAAGTACCTCGGCGAACGCGTGGATATTCACTGCGGGGGGATCGACCACATCCCGGTTCACCACACCAACGAGATCGCCCAGGCCGAGGCCGCCTTCGGGCACCCGTGGGTGAACTGGTGGCTGCACGGGGAGTTCCTCGTGATGGCCGCCGGGGGCGAGGGCGAGCAGGCCAAGATGTCCAAGAGCAGCGGCGAGTTCCTCACGCTCGAGGTACTGGTGAAGAAGGGGTTCGACCCGCTGGCGTACCGGCTGTTCCTGCTGGGGGCGCACTACCGCCAGCAGTTGGCCTTCACGTGGGAGGGGCTCGAGGCCGCCGGACACGCCCTGGCCCGACTGAAGAAGGCCGTCCTGGAGTGGCGGCCGGCGTACACGAACCAGTCGCCAATCGCGGCCCACAAGGCGGCCTTCGACGAGGCAGTGCAAGACGACCTGAACATGCCGCGGGCGCTGGCGGCGATGTGGTCGGCGGTGAAGGACGACGCGGCTGACCGGGGCGCCCTCTACGCGACGCTGCTGGACATGGACGGCGTGCTGGGGCTGGGCATGGCCGGCATGCAGCAAGAGGCCCTGGCGATTTCCGCCGACCGCATCGCCGCCCTGCTGGCGGAGCGGGCCGCGGCGCGCAAGGCCAAGAACTTCGCCCGCGGTGACGAGATCCGCAAAGAGCTGGCCGCCGCGGGGATCGAGATCATGGACGCCCCGCAGGGCACGACGTGGCGAAAAGCGTGACCGACCGAACCACATTCCGCGTGCTGGGGATCGACCCGGGGCTCAACATCACCGGGTACGCGGTGGTGGACCTGGGCGCGGGCGAGCCGCGGATCGTCGAGGCTGGCGCCATCCGCCCCGACGCCAAGAGCGGCATCGGCGGGCGAATCCGGCTGATCTTCGACGAGCTGACCGCCCTGCTGAGCGAATTCCGCCCGGACCTGGTGGCCGTGGAGAAACTCTACGCCCACTACAAGCACCCGAGCACGGCGATCCTGATGGGCCACGCCCGCGGCGTGATCCTGCTGGCCGCCGAGCAGGCCGGCGTGGGCGTGAGGAACCTGCCAGCCACCCACGTGAAGAAGAGCCTCACGGGTAACGGGCACGCGTCCAAGCTCCAGGTCCAGCGGGCGATTCAGGCCGTCTGTCGCCTCGACAAACTGCCCGAACCGCCCGACGTCGCCGACGCGTTGGCCATCGCTCTGTGCGCGGGAAGGCAGGGATGCTTCCCGGTCGTGAAATTCGTGTAATTCGTGGACGAACTTCCGTATCCTTTTCCCCATGATCGTCAGAATCACAGGTCGGCTCGAAGAAGTGCGCGGCGCGGCGGCGATTGTCGACGCTGGCAGCGGGCTTTGGTATGAGGTGCTCGTGCCCGCCTGCGACGTCGAGCGGATCGGCCGGCGGGTCGGGCAGGATATCGTGCTGCACACGATCCACTACCTGGAGGGCGACCCGGCCCACGGGCACGTCACGCCCCGCCTGGTGGGCTTCCTCTCCGAGAGCGACCGCGATTTCTTCCGCGTGTTCACCACCGTCAAGGGGATCGGGGCGCGCAAGGCCCTGCGGGCGCTGGCCAAACCGGTCGCCGAGGTCGCCGCCGCCATCAACGCCAAGGACGGGCGGTTCCTGACGGCCCTGCCCGAGATCGGCAAGCGGACGGCGGAGACCATCATCGCCGAGCTGCACGGCAAGGTCGACGACTTCGCCGGCGCCCCCGGCGAGGTGGCCTCCGCGGCGCAACTGTCCGAACCGGCCCAGGAGGCCGTCGCCGTCCTGGTCCAGCTGGGCGAGCGCCGCCCGGACGCCGCGGCCCTGGTCGAACGCGTCTTGGCCGTCGCGCCCGAACTGACCACCCCCGAGCAGATCATCCAGCACGCCTACAAACTCAAGGCCGGAGGCGCGTAAGTGGCCCGAGAGAAGATCATCTCCAACGAGTCCGGCGGGGTTGAGGACGAGCAGTTCAACATGGCCCTCCGCCCGCAGACGCTGGCCGACTGCATCGGAACCGGCGACCTGCTCGAGAAGCTCAAGATCTCCATCGCCGCCGCCCGCGGACGAAACGAACCCATGGAACACGTGCTCCTCCACGGACCTCCGGGCCTGGGGAAGACCACGCTGGCCTACGTGATCGCCCACGAGATGGGCAGCACGATCCGCGTCTCGTCCGGCCCGGCCCTGACGAGGCCCAGCGACCTGATCGGCATACTGACGAACCTCGAGGCCCGGGACGTGCTCTTTATCGACGAGATCCACCGGCTCAGCCCGGCCGTCGAGGAGTACATCTACCCGGCGATGGAAGACTACAAGGTCGACTTCATCGTCGACTCGGGCATGCACAGCCGCACGATCAACCTGCCCCTCAAGCCGTTCACCCTGATCGGCGCGACGACGCGGAGCGGCATGCTCAGCCCGCCCCTGCGGACGCGGTTCGGCATCACCCACCACCTGGACTTCTGGTCGGCGGAAGACCTGCTGCTGCGGTGCCGCATGACGGCGGGGATGCTGAAGATGGAATACGACGAATCGGCCCTGGAGATGCTCGCCCGCCGCGCACGGGGGACGCCGCGGATCGCCAACCGCCTCCTCCGCCGTTGCCGCGACTACGCCCAGGTCAAGGGCGACGGGCGGCTGACGGGCTCGTCGGTGACGGCGGCGCTGGAGCTCGAGGGCATCGACGTGCTCGGGCTGGACGACCTGGACCGCCGCTTCCTGGCCAAGATGATCGAGATTTACCAGGGCGGGCCCGTGGGCATCGAGGCAATGGCCGCCACTCTGGGCGAGGAAACCGACACGCTGGTGGACGTCGTCGAGCCCTACCTGCTCCAGACGGGTCTGCTCGCGCGGACGAGGCGCGGGAGACTCGCGACGATGAAGGCGTACCAACACCTGGGGATAAACCCTCCCGCGACGAGGGAAGAGACTCCCTTGTTTGACGAACCGGAGTGAATGGGAACGGGAGGGAACTGGTCACTGAAGTGAACAGTCCAGATTCGAGGGGACAATTCCCCTGGACTGGTCGCTTCAGCGATCGGTTACGACTCTCCCCCGCCGAAGATTCTTGGATTTTTCTTGAACTTTGTTCCGATATGCAACAAAGTACTTTGTAGTACAAAGCATGATAGACCGACGAGACCGGAGACCCAACGATGGACACGCAACGAGCCGCGAAGGAACTGACGGTCATCCGCCAGCTCATGGAACGTCCGATCCGCTACTCGACGATGAGCGGGGCCTCCGGGGTGCTGGCGGGCCTGGCGGCCCTGGGCGGGTGCCTGGCCGACTGGCACGTCAGTCTCGCCTTCAGGCCCGAGGAGGCCTTCTGGATTAATGCCGGGGTGTGGGGCGCCGTGCTGGCAGTCGCCCTGGCGGGCACGCTGATCCTCACCCGGATCCGCGAGGTCCGCCAGGGCATGCCGTTCTGGTCCAGCATCAAGAAACGCATTCTGCTGACGATCCTGCCACCCTTCCTGGCCGGCGTGGGGCTCACCGTCGCCATCGCCGCCCGCTGGTACGCCGGGCGCGGGCCCAACGAATGGGGGCTCATCCCCGCGATCTGGATGACCTTCTACGCCGTCGCCCTCTGGCAGGTGGGC